>JBBSGM010000011.1:0-49576 GCA_038254065.1 Mycobacteriales bacterium
CTGCAGGAATGCATCGACGACACCGCGAGCGACGGTGACCTCCCTGGCCGGCCTCGGCATCGACCTCACCGCGCTGGCTCTACGCCAGCTGGGCGTTCGACGGGCTCGGCGTGGTCGTCGCGGCAGGCCTGGTGGTTGCGGCCGGGCGGCCGTGCTGCTGGAGAGTTCGGGTATGACAGCGACGACGCGCCTCGCGTGGTCCAGCGGGCTCCAGGCGGGACGCGCCTACGATCAGCTTGAACTCGGGTTACCGAAATCGAGGTGGGTGATCTGGGTGGGATTGCTGGCATGCGACGCCAGCTGGCCCACCAACGCCGTCGGACCCGACTGCTGCAGGTTGCCGACGTTGTTCTGCTGCCCTGTGGTCGAGTCAGTGGGTAACACGGTGCCTGCATGGGCCCCCGACGTCCTGACCTTGGTGCCCTCGGTGTTGATGAGAGGCTTGAGAATGTCGGCACCCGGCACGGACGAAAGCTGCGGCAGGCCGGGCATGTTGTTCGGCAGCGGCGGCACATCCGCGGTCCGGATCGCGGTGGTGTCGTTCTGCGTGTGCTCGATGGTCCTACCGGTCATCGGCGAGCTGAACTGGAACAGATCCGGGAGCTGGGTGGAACCGACCGACGGAGGCGTGGTCGAGCCGTTGCCCAGCAGCTGGGTGGCATCCGGGGCCGCGGGACCGCTCGAATCACTGGCGGGAACCAAACCCAGCGGGGCGGCTACGGCGGGGCCGGCGATGCCCACACCCACGGCCGCGATGCCGGCGGCGGCGGTCATGCGCAGGCTGCGCCGGGCGAGGCTGCTCATTTGCGAGAGGTCCTTCCGGTCGGGGGGCGTCGGATGTCGCGACGCTGATCTCAACGGCTAACGAAGGCAGACCGGCGAAGATGTGCGATGAGCGACCCGGACGCGAGGTTTCACTCGTTCCGGTGTCCGGGAAGAGGCAGATCCGCCCGGTTTCCACCGCACCCGAATGCTGATGCACTGCTCGACCTGCTCGGATGACCCATCATCATTCCCGTGACGCGGATCGGTTGGTGCGGGACCGGTGTCGGGGTCGGGTTCGGTGCGGGGATCGTCGGGATCGGGTGGTACTACTCCACGGTCCTGCTCGACACCCGGTTGCGGGCGGTGTTCCCCGAGCGGGTGCTCGACGCGGAGGGTGGGACGATCACACTCGCCCGGTCGCGGCTCACCGAGCAACCCGGGATCTGGGGGCTGCGGTGGGCCGGCGGGCTGGCGGTGATGGGGCCGGTGGCGCAGGTGCGCGACGGCCGCGTCGTCCGCCCGCTGCTCGACGGTCCGGTCCCGCCGGCCGGTGCACCTGCCGTCCTTGACGCCGGCCCGTTCGACCCGGACCCGTCGGCGCGGGGCCTCCGGTTCGACGAGGTCGACGTGCCGACTCCGCTGGGGCCCGCGCCGGCCTGGTCGGTGCCCGCGGCCGGGGGCGGCTGCGACACCTGGGTGGTGCATGTGCACGGTCGCGGAGGCTCCCGGCGCGAGGCGCTGCGGATCCTGCCCGCGCTGCACCGGGCCGGGCATTCGCAACTGGTGATCAGCTACCGCAACGATGACTGTGCCCCGCCGAGCCCGGACGGGCACTACCACCTCGGGGACACCGAATGGGAGGACCTGGCTGCCGCGGTGGGATACGTCGGGGGAATCGGGGCGCGCCGGGTGGTGCTGTCGGGCTGGTCGATGGGAGCCGCTGTGATCGGGGCGTTCCTGGACCGCTCCCCACTGGCGGCGGACGTCGTCGCGGTCGTGTGGGACGCCCCGCTCGTCGATTGGCGGGCAACGCTGCGCCAGCAGGCACGCAACCGCAGGCTGCCCGTGGGCCTGGCCCCGATCGCGGCGGGCATCACCAGCAGGCGGATCGGGATCGACTTCGACCGCTTCGCGCTACGCACCCGCCCGCCCGCCGTCCGGCCGCCCACGCTCGTCATCCACGGCACCGGCGACACCGTCGTCCCGGTGGCGTCGAGCCGTGAGCTCGTCGCCGCGGCGCCCGCGCTGGGCTGGGACGTCCGCTATCTCGAAGTGCCCGATGTCGAGCACACGGCGTCGTGGAACGCCGATCCGGCGCGGTACGAGCGGGCCGTCATCGCGTTCCTGCACGAGAGTCTCGGCTGAGCATCGGCCCGACCTGCTTCCCGCCTGGGCGCCTGTCCGCGGTGCTGGCAGGATGGTGGATGTGACTGACCGAGGCAACACGAAGCAGACCGCGACGGTGCACACGTCCGAGGGCGAGATCCGGGTCGACCTCTTCCCGGACTGTGCGCCGAAGACGGTGGCCAACTTCGTCGGTCTGGCCAAGGGCACCGTGGACTACACCCCGCCCAACGCCAGCGGCGGCGACAGCGGACCGTTCTACGACGGCTCCGTGTTTCATCGGGTGATCCGTGGTTTCATGATCCAAGGCGGTGACCCGACCGGTACCGGCCGCGGTGGTCCCGGTTACCAGTTCGCTGACGAGTTCTATCCCGGTCTGCGGTTCGACCGCCCCTACCTGCTGGCCATGGCGAACGCGGGCCCCGGCACCAACGGTTCACAGTTCTTCATCACCCTCGGTCCGACACCGCACCTCAACCGGAAGCACTCGATCTTCGGTGAGGTCGCGGATGCGGAGTCCCGCGCTGTCGTCGACGCCATCGCCGCAGGCCCCACCGGCCAGGGGGACCGCCCGCTCACCGACGTGGTGATCCAGCGCGTCGAGATCCTCGACTGAGCCGATGAGCCACCCAGCCGGACCGCCCCGACCGCAACCGCCGCCGGGGGCCGGACCGTTCACCTGCGTCCGGCACCCGGATCGGCCGACGGGTCTGCGCTGTGTGCGCTGTGACCGGCCGGCCTGCCCGGACTGCCTGCGCGAGGCATCGGTGGGCCACCAGTGCGTCGACTGTGTCGCCGAGGGCCACCGGGGCATCCGTCGGAAGACCGTCGCCGGCTCGGCGCCGGGGACCCGTCCGGTCGTCGTACCGGCCCTCATCGCGATCAACGCACTCGTCTACCTGCTCACCGTCGCGCAGGCGGGCAGCCTCGCGTCCAACTACCGGTCCCCGCTGTTCCAGGCCTGGGAACTGGTGCCCGGGCTGGTCGCGGACGGTGCGTGGTGGCGGGTGCTGACCTCGGGCTTCCTGCACTTCGGTCCGTTGCACCTGCTGTTCAACATGCTGGCATTGTGGGTGATCGGCAAGGACATCGAGCTCGTCCTGGGGCGGGCCCGGTTCCTCTCCGTGTACTTCATCTCGCTGCTCGGTGGATCCGCCGCGGTGATGCTGTTCTCCCCGGACGCCGGCGTGGCCGGCGCGTCCGGCGCGGTGTTCGGGCTGATGGGCGGGCTGGCGGTGGTGGTGCGCAGGATGCGGGTGCCGGCCGGCCAGGTGCTCGGCCTGATCGCGGTCAACCTCGTGCTCAGCGTGGTGATCCCAGGAATCTCGTTGACCGGCCATCTCGGTGGCCTCGTGGTCGGCGCTGCGGCGACCGCCGCGATCGTCTATGCCCCGGCCCGCAACCGCACCGCGTTCCAGGTCGGCGCGCTTTCGGGTCTCGCGGTGCTGATGGTCGCCGTCATCGTCGGGACCGGGGGCCTGCTCGGCTGAGGAGTCCGACGGACGGCGCCTCCTCACGAATGCCGGGGCACTGCTCAGGGGGACGGCGGCCAGGGATCCCGCTGCGCGATCAACTGCGCGGCGACGTCCACCGGGTCCGTTCCCAGATCGAGCCGGCCGAACACGAGCAGCCGTTCGGCGCCGTCCTCGTCGAGCATCTCGATCTCGAGCAGTGACGTCTCCCGCCCGAGCCTGCGGATCCGCAGCACCCGGATGCCGGTGACCCTGCACCATCGGGCGCGACGGGAACCGGCCAACCCGCGCACCGTGATACCGGTCGCGTCGGCGGCGAGCCGCGGGCGGGCCACCGTCCCGAACAGTGCCGCCACGACCAGTCCCACCGCGGCCACTCCGGCGATCAACTGTCCGGCCGGATCGGCGTGCCCGACGATCAGCACCGCGCACCAGGCGGCCGCCGCGCCGGCGCCGAGCCACGCCAGCCCCACCAGCGCACCGGAAGGACTCCACCGCAGTACGCCGTTCACCCCGGGACCGGCCAGTTCGGGCACCCGCCGAGGACGTGACAGTTGTCCACAGGGCTTATCCACATTGGGGATTACTTACATCAGAGTATTTCCGCCGGTCAGCACGCTCATACGATCAACGCCACCGCATCGTCATCAGCAGCCCGATGACGATGAGCGCGAAGCCGATGAGGAAGTTGAACGATCCGAGGGCACTCAGGAAGCCGATCGACTGTCCCGCGAGATAGTTCACGACCAGCCAGCTGAGCCCGACGAGCATCAGGCCGAGCATCACCGCGATGTAGACCGGATGCGACGGGGCGGTGGCGCGTGCCGCGGAGGCGGAACGCTTGTCGGTGGGCGGCGGCGTGTACGCGGGCTTCTTGCGGACCTTGGACTTGGGCATCGGAACCTCGCGGGACGGGTGTGGGCGCCGGGCTGTCTGACCCGGTGTCGGGCTCCACCGTAACGCGACGAGGCCGACCGACCCCACCCGCGCCGCCGGCTCGACTGAGGTCAGCTGTCGGTGCTGAGCCCGGCGACCTCGGCCGTCAGCGCCGCCACCACCGGCTCCGGGACCGGATGCCCGGCACCCTCCATCCAGTTGGCCAGCAGCCGGTGCCCGCCCTCGGTCAGCACCGACTCCGGGTGGAACTGCACACCTTCCAGCGGCAGGTCCCGGTGCCGGACGGCCATGATCACGCCGGTGTCGGTTCGGCCGGTGACCTCGAGCTCCGCCGGCAGGGTGTCCGGCCGGATGGTCAGCGAGTGGTAACGGGTGGCCACGAACGGGGTGGGCAGCCCGCGGAGCACCCCGACGCCGTCGTGATGAACCCGGGAGGTCTTGCCGTGCAGCAGCTCCGGTGCGCGTTCCACCACCGCGCCCCAGGCCACCCCGAGCGCCTGGTGACCCAGGCAGACACCGAGCAGTGCCACGTTGCGCTCACCACTGCGCTGGATCACCTCGATGCTGCGGCCGGCCCGTTCCGGGGTGCCGGGGCCCGGGCTCACCAGCACGCCGTCGACCTCGTCGACCTCGTCGAGTACGACCTCGTCGTTGCGTCGGACGACCGACTGCGCACCCAGCTGGGCGAGGTACTGGACCAGGTTGTAGACGAAGCTGTCGTAGTTGTCGATGACCAGTACGCGCATGGTCATCTCCCGGAGGGCGTGTTGGCGGCACTGCTGGGGATCGGGAACGGGAACGGGAAGCCGCCGGTCCCGCTGCCGCTGCCGCTACCGCTACCGCTACCGCTACCGCTACCGCTACCGCTGCCGCTGCCGCTACCGCTGCCGCTACCGCTACCGCTGCCGCTGCCGCTACCGCTACCGCTACCGCTACCGCTACCGCTACCGCTGCTCCGGTACTGCCCGACGGTCAGCACGATCGGCTGATCGGCGGCGGCCACCTGGCCGGCCGGCACGGACTGCTGGGTGACCTGGTTGTCGTCATTGGGATCGGTGACGTCCTGCGTGCTCACGCTGACCTTGTCGAACCCGGCCGCGCTCAACGCGCGCACGGCGTCCTGCGACTGCAGGCCGACCACGTTCGGCACCTGCTGCCGGTTGCCCTTCGACACCAGCAAGGTGACCGTGGCGTTGCGCTGCACCCGCTGACCCGCGGCCGGGTCGGTCCCGATGACCGAACCCTGCTGGACGGCACTGTCGACCTGCTGGACCTGCACCCGCAGACCCGCCCCGGACAGCGTCTGCTGCGCAGCGCTCTGGTCCTGGCCCGAGACGTCGGGCACTGCGACGGTGGTCTGCTCCTTGCCGACGACGACGTCGACCGCGCTGCCGCCCGCAGCGGTCTCGCCGGGCCCCGGACTGGAGGACACGATCTCGCCCACGAGGTTCGGGTCGCTCGTCTCCTGCTCGCTCTGCTGTCCGAGCTTCAGCCCCACGCTCGTCAGTCGTTGCTCGGCGTCCCCGACGGTCATCCCCTTGAGCTGCGGTACCGTCGCCTGGGCCGGGCCCTGGCCGACGAACAGCGTGACCCTGGTGCGCTCGGCGACCTGGCTGTTGCCGCTCGGATCGGTGCGCACGACCTTGCCGACGTCCTCGACCTGGGAGGGCGCGGACTGGATGTCGGCGAGCAGGTTGGCCGCGACGATCTCGGCGCGGGCCACCTCCCGCTGGTGACCGACCACGTCGGGGACCCGCACCTGCACCGGCTGGGTGGGCCCGCTGAACACCTGGTAGCCCACGAACGCGATGAGGCCGAGCACCAGGGCGAGGGCGGCGGCGATGGCCACGCTCCGTCCCGTCCGCCGCGGCGGACGCTCGTCGCGCCACACCGGTACCGCCGAGGGTGGGAGCGTGTGCCGCCCGCCCTCCGGGGCCGCTGAGCTCATCCGCCGGGTCGGGCCCGTGGAGCTGCCGGCGAGCAGCGCGGTGCGCATGTCCTCGGTCATCACCGCGGGCGCCAGCGGCTGCTGCCCGCCGCGCACCCGGACCAGGTCGGCGCGCATCTCGGCGGCCGACTGGTACCGGTTCGCCGGGTTCTTGCTCAGCGCCTTGAGGACCACCGAGTCGAGCGCGGGGGGGATGTCCGGGTTGAGCTCGGAGGGCCGCCGCGGATCCTCCCGGACGTGCTGGTAGGCCACCGCGACCGGGGTGTCGCCGGTGAACGGTGGCTCGCCGATGAGCAGCTCGAACAGCACGCAGCCGGCCGCGTAGACGTCGCTGCGCGCGTCGACCGCCTCGCCGCGGGCCTGCTCGGGGGACAGGTACTGGGCGGTGCCGATGACGGCCGCGGTCTGCGTGACGTTCTGCCCCTCGCCCAGCGCCCGGGCGATGCCGAAGTCCATCACTTTTACCGCGCCGGCACGGTTGATCATGATGTTGGCCGGCTTGACGTCTCGATGGATGATCTTGTGTCGGTGGCTGAAGTCGAGTGCCGCGCAGACGTCGGCCATGACCTCGATGACCCGCTGCTGGCTCAACAGGCCCTGGGACCTGACGATCTGGCGCAGGGTCTGCCCGTCGACGTACTCCATGACGATGTAGGGCAACGGTCCGGACTCGCCGTACACCTCGCCGGTGTCATAGACCGCCACGATGGCGGGATGGTTCAGCGCGGCGGCGTTCTGCGCCTCGCGACGGAACCGAACCTGGAACTGGGGGTCGCGGGCCAGGTCGGCGCGCAGCACCTTCACGGCGACGTCGCGTCCCAGCCGCGTGTCGAGCCCGCGGTGGACCTCGGACATGCCGCCGTAGCCGAGCGTCTCGCCCAGCTCGTAGCGCTGCGACAGCAGCTTCGGGGTGGTCATCGGTCCCGATTCCTGCGTGGGGTCATGGAGTGGCTCATCATGGCGGGCCCTGCAACCCGAGGGGATTACGCGCGATGTCGTCCTGCCCCGACACCGTACCCGCGGGTGCCCCGCTGGGGGTCGGGTCGGGGGTGGTGGACCCGAACAGACCCGGGACGACGAACACGCCGAGCAGGAGGGCGGCCACGGTCAGGATCAGGAACAGCACGAGCAGCAGCGATCCGCTCGGGCCGGGTGCCGGCGCCAGCAGCAGCCGCTCGGTCGGCGGGGTCGATCGCGAGCTGCCGGATGGCGGGCCCATGCGTCGCGCGGCGACCGGCACCGGAACGGATGCGCCCAGCGCCGGGGTGGCGGCGCCGGACGGCCATGGCGGCACCTCGCTGCGGCGCACCGCAGCCACCGCCGCCGCGAACTCGCCGCCGTCGGCGTAGCGCTGCGCGGGGTCCTTGACAAGCACGGCGGCGATCAGCTCGCGAACCGCGGCGGGCACCTCGTCGGGCAGCGCCGGTGGCTCGTCGCGGACCTGCATCATCGCGACCACGACGGCGTTCTCGCCCTGGAACGGGCGGTAACCGGCCAGACATTCGTAGCCGACGACGCCGAGCGAGTAGACGTCGCCGGTCGATCCGGCCTCGCCGCCGCTGGCCTGCTCGGGGGCGATGTAGTGCGCGGTGCCCATGACCATGCCCGATCGGGTCACCGGTACCGCGCCGGCGGCCTTGGCGATCCCGAAGTCGGTGAGTTTCACCACGCCGTCGGTGCGCAGCAGAATGTTGCCGGGCTTGACGTCGCGGTGCACGTAGCCGCGCTCGTGCGCGGCAGCCAGCGCGCCGGCGGCCTGTTCGATGATCCGCAGCGTCTCCGCGGCGTCGATCGGGCCGCGACTGATCCGGCTGGACAGCGGTTCACCCCGGACGAGCTCCATCACCAGATAGGCGGTGCGTCCGCCACCCACCGGGCCGTCGTCCTCGCCGTAGTCGTACACCGAGGCGATGTGGGGATGGTCCAGCGAGGCCACCGTGCGGGCCTCGATCCGGAACCGGTGCAGGAACTCCGGGTCGTCGGACAGCTCGGGGCGCAGCACCTTCACCGCGACGCTGCGGCCGAGCCGGAGGTCGGCGGCCTCCCAGACCTCGCCCATCCCCCCGACCGCGATGCGCCGGTTCAACTGGTAACGCCCGGCGATGCGCTGGCCGGCGAGCATGGTCACGGCCCCACCCGCAGTGCCTCGGCGATGACCGCACGGCCGATCGGGGCGGCGACCGAACCACCGGTGGCCTCCAGCGCCCGGTCACCACCGTTCTCGACCAGCACCGCGACGGCGACCTGCGGCTCACCTGCCGGCGCGAACGCGACGTACCAGGCGTGCGGCGGCGTGGTCTTCGGATCGGTGCCGTGCTCGGCGGTGCCGGTCTTCGACGCGATCTGGACGCCGGTGATCTTGCCGCCACCCTGGGTGTGATCCTCTGAACCGATCATCAGGTCGGTCAGCGTGGCCGCGACGGGGCCCGGCATCGCGGTGCCGAGCCCCTCCGCGCCGGTGGTGTCGATGGTATCCAGCTCGGGCCCCTGGATCTCCTTGATCAGGTGCGGGGCCATCAGCTGCCCGCCGTTGGCGATCGCGGCGACGATCATCGCGTTCTGCAGTGGGGTGAGCCGCACGTCGCGCTGGCCGATGCCGGACTGCTGCAGCGCGGCGGTGTCCGGGATATCGCCTATCGACGACTGCGCCACCTGCATCGGAACCGACAGGTCCGAGGCGCCGATGCCGAACGCCGCGGCCTGGCTGCGCAGCACGTCCGCGCCGAGCTTGCCGGTGAGCTCGGCGAACGCGGTGTTGCAGGAGCGGGCCAGCGCATCGCGCAGTGACGCCGTCGGTCCGGTGCCGCAGGGAGTGCCCGCGAAGTTCGCGAGCGTGGTGTTCGTGCCGGTCAGGGTGATGGTCGGGGCGGCGGTGAGCGGGCTGTCCGGGGTGAAGCCGTGCTGCAGCGCGGCCGCGGTGTCGACGAGCTTGAACGTCGAGCCGGGCGGATAGGTCTGCGCGATCGCGCGGTTGCTCAGCACCGGCGGGTCGGCCCCGACATAGCGGTTCCAGGCGTCCATCTGGGTCTGGGTGTCGTGGCTGGCCAGCGGGTTCGGGTCGAACGACGGAGTGGACGCCATCGCCAGGATCTCGCCGGTCTGCGGTCGGATCGCAACGACGGCACCGGCGAAGTTCTTGTCGGCCATCGCCTGGTACGCGCGTCGCTGCACCGCGGGTTCCACGGTGAGTACCACGTTGCCGCCGCTGGGGTCACGGCCGGTGATCAGGTCGGAGAGCCGGCGCCCGAACAGCCGGTCGTCACTGCCGTTCAGTACGGGGTCGGCGGCCCGCTCCAGGCCGCTGGCGCCGTAGATCACCGAGTAGTAGCCGGTGATGGCGGCGTCGGCCGGGCCGTCGGGATACTGACGCTGGAAACGCAGCCGGTCGGGGGTCTCGACGCTGCG
The DNA here is from genome assembly GCA_038254065.1 of Mycobacteriales bacterium. Taxonomy (GTDB): domain Bacteria; phylum Actinomycetota; class Actinomycetes; order Mycobacteriales; family Pseudonocardiaceae; genus Pseudonocardia. Next base: position 9,832 of record JBBSGM010000011.1, read on the forward strand.
CGCGAATACCTGACCGTTGGCGCTGAGCTGGCCGCGCTTGCGGGCGTACTCGGCGAGCAGCACGCGCTGGTTGCGCGGGTCGTCGCGGTAGTCGCCCGCCTTGACCACCTGCACGTAGGTCAGGTTGGCCAGCAGCAACACGAGCATCGCCATCACCGCGATGGCGATCTGCCGGATGGGTGCGTTCACCGGCGCTCCGCGGGAGCGGACCCGGGGCGCTGCACGAGCTCGGTGGTGGCCTCCGTGAGCGGCGGCTTGGGCTGGGCCGGGCGGCGCGGCAGCGGCGCGCGCGCGGCGTCGGAGATCCGCAGCAGCAGGGCGACGAGCCCGTAGTTGGCCAACAGCGACGAGCCGCCGTAGGACAGGAACGGCAGGGTGAGCCCGGTCAGCGGGATCAACCTGGTGACACCGCCGATGACCACGAAGATCTGCAGCGCGATCGCGAACGCGAGGCCGGTGGCCAGCAGCTTGCCGAAGCTGTCGCGTACGGACAGCGCGCTGCGCAGCCCCCGGGTGACCAGCACCAGGTAGACGACGAGGATCGCGGCCAGCCCGATCAGCCCGAGCTCCTCACCGAGTGAGGACCACATGAAGTCGCTCTCGGCGAACGGCACCAGGTCCGGGCGCCCGGCCCCGAGCCCGGTGCCGCCGACACCGCCGGTGCCCAGCCCGAACAGAGCCTGCCCGATCTGGTAGCCGGCACCGTTGAAGTCCGCGAACGGGTCGAGCCACACCTGGACCCGGACCCGCACGTGGCCGAACAGGTGGTAGGCGAGGACGCTGCCCGCGACGAAGAAGACCAGCCCGATGAGCAGCCAGGAGATGCGCTCGGTGGTCGCGTAGAGCAGTACCAGCACGATGCCGAAGAACAGCAGCGAGGTGCCGAGATCACGCTCGAACACGAGCACCCCGACCGAGAGCCCCCAGGCCACCAGCAACGGGGCCAGGTCGCGGGCGCGCGGCAGCTCCATCCCGAGGAACCGGCGTCCGGCAGTGGTGAACAGCTCGCGCTTCTGCACCAGCAAGGCCGCGAAGAAGACGATGAGCAGGATCTTGGCGAACTCGCCGGGCTGGATCTGGAACTGGCCGAACTTGAGCCACAGCTTGGCCCCGTTGACCTCCGAGATCGACGAGGGGAGCAGCGCCGGCAGCGCCAGCGCCACGAGCCCGGCGAAACCCGCGGTGTAGGCGTAGCGGGCCAACCTGCGGTGGTCCGAGACGACCTTCAGCACGGCGACGAAGAGCACCACCCCGACCGCGGTCCAGATCACCTGGCGAGGGGCGTGGAGCAGGGGCGCGTCCCGGCCGAGCAGGGCCGCCCGGTCGGTCTCGGCCAGGTCCAACCGGTGGATCATCACCAGGCCCAGCCCGTTGAGCAGTGCGACGCAGGGCAGGATCAGCGGGTCGGCATACGGCGCCAGCCTGCGGACGGCGACGTGCGCGAGACCGAACAGGCCCAGGTAGGCCGCCCCGAGGTAGAGCAGCGAGCGGGTGACCTGCTGCTCCTGGTTGGCCTCGACGAGCGCGAACGCACCGGTCACCAGCACCGCCGCGAACGCCAGCAGCAGGAGCTCGATGCCCCGTCCGGTCGGGAGCGGCGCGACGGTGGAGCGGCCCGACAACTGCGGTGCCGATCCGCGCTCCGCTGACGTTCCACGCGGGCCGGTGCCGCTCGGCTCGGGTGCCGCCATCAGCTCGCCGACCGGCAGGTCATCCCCGGCTCGGGCACCACCGTCTGTAGTGGGGTGGTCTCGGGCTGGGTCGTCGGGGGCGGCGGCGTCGGGGGCGGGGTGGTCGCGGACGGCGCCCCGGGCGCCGGGGGCACCGCAGCGGTGGGGCCGGGGGCCGGGGTGGCGGTGGCGGTGACCGGGGGCCGGGTCACCGCCGGGCAGGGCGCCAGCATCCGCTCGCGAAGCCGCGTCACCGTGCCCTGGGCGCTGACCAGCCCGTCGGAGGCGACGATGCCGTCCCGCACCTGGCTGCGCAGGTTCTCGGGAAGATCGGTCAGCGCGATGTCGGACTGCTCGGAGATCCCCTGCAGCGGGATACCGAGCACGTTGCCCCGCACCCCCTGGAAGATCGTGACCCGCTCGCCGGCCGCGCCGACGTAGTACTGCTGCATGACCCACATCCAGGCCAGCCAGCCACCGGCGGTCAGCAGCGCGAGTACCACGGCGGCACCGACGGCCAGCCGCAGCCTCGACGCCCGACGTCGGGTCGGTGCCGGCACGGCAGGCTCGGTCCGGCGCGGGGCGGCGCGCGGCAAGGTGGTGGCGGACGCCCGGCCCGCGGCGGTGTCGGGACCGGGCAGGCCGTCGTCGCTGCCGTCGCCCGCGGCGCCCCCGACGATCGGCGCGTCCTCGCCGAAGGAGATGTCGACGACGTCGGCCACGATGCAGGTGATGTTGTCCGGGCCACCGCCGCGCAGGGCCAGCTCGATGAGCCGGTCGGCGCATTCGCGCGGGTCGGTGTACCCGCACAGCGTCTCGGCGAGCGTCTCGTCGCTGACCGGGCCGGACAGGCCATCCGAGCACAACAGGTAGCGGTCGCCCGCCCTGGCCTCCCGGATGGTGAGCGAGGGGTCGACGTCCTGGCCGGTGAGGGCACGCAGCAGCAGCGAGCGCTGCGGATGCGAATGCGCCTCGTCCTCGGTGATCCGACCCTCGTCGATCAAGGACTGGACGAACGTGTCGTCCTTGGTGATCTGGGTCAGCCGGCCGTCCCGCAGCTGGTAGCAGCGCGAGTCGCCGACATGCACCAGGCCGAGCCGGGAACCCGCGAACAGGATGGCGGTGAGGGTGGTGCCCATGCCGTCCAGGTCGGGGGCGCCGGCAACGTGGCGGGTGATCGCGGCGTTGCCCTGGATGGTGGCATCGCGCAGCTCGGCGAGCAGGTCGTCGCCGGGGTCGTCCTCGTCGAGCGGGGCCAGCGCCGAGATCACCAGCGAGGACGCGACCTCCCCCGCGGCGTGCCCGCCCATCCCGTCGGCCAGCGCCAGCAGCCGCGGACCGGCGTACACCGCGTCCTGGTTGTTCTGCCGCACCAGACCGCGGTCGCTGCGGGCCGAGTAGCGCAGGACCAGCGTCATCGCCGGACTCCGCTGGCGGCGGGCGCTCGACCCCGCAGGAGGATCGGGGGGATGGGTCGCAGGCTCATGAGCGCAGCTCGATCACTGTCTTGCCGATGCGGACCGGGACCCCCAGGGGGACCCGGGTGGGTCCGGTGACCTTAGCCCGGTCGAGGTAGGTGCCATTGGTCGACCCGAGGTCCTCCACGTACCACTCCTCGCCCTGCTGCGAGATGCGTGCGTGTCGGGTCGAAGCGTAGTCGTCGTCGAGCTTGAGGGTCGAGTCGTCGGCCCGGCCGATGAGGATCGGCCTGGCGTCCAGAGTGATCCGGCTGCCGGCCAACGGACCCTGGATGACCAGCAGCTGTCGCGCAGTCCTGCTGCGTCTCGACCGGGCCGTGTCCCGGCCACCACCGGGCAGGATCGCGCGCAGCCCGGAGGCCGCGTACAGGTCTGAGCGCACCACGCGGAGCGCGACCAGCACGAACAGCCAGAGCAGGGCGAGGAAGCCGGCCCTGGTCAGCTGCAGTACCAACTCCGGCACTGGTCGCGGACTCCGATCGGCTGGGTAGGGGGAGAGCTGGGCCTGTCAGGGCTGGGCCCGGAAGGTGATGTTCGAGTGCCCCACCCGGATGATGTCCCCGTCGGTGAGCTGCCAGGTCTGCACCGGGTTGCCGTTGACCGTGGTGCCGTTGGTCGAACCCAGGTCGGACAACGTTGCAGTCCGGCCGTCCCAGCTGATCTCCAGGTGCCGTCGCGACACGCCGGTGTCGGGCAGCCGGAAGTTCGAGTCCTGACCACGGCCCACGACGTGGGTGCCCTCGGTCAGCTCGTAGCTACGGCCCGAGCCGTCGTCCAGGCTGATCGTCGCGGCGAACTGACCCTGCTGGCCATGACCCGGATACCCCTGCTGGCCGTACCCGGCGTCGTAGCCCTGGTCGTACTGCTGGCCGTAGCCCTGCTGCGGGTAACCGGCGTCGTAACCGGGTGCGTAGCCCTGTTGCCCGTAGCCCTGTTGCCCGTAGCCCTGCTGCCCATAACCCTGCTGCTGGCCGTAACCACCGCCTTGACCAGGGTCGTAGCCCTGCTGCTGGCCGCCTTCGTGACCTGGGGAGTAGCCCTGCTGGCCGTAGCCCTGCTGGCCGTACCCCGGTGGATAGCCCTGCTGGTTGCCGCCCTGCTGGTCGTAGCCCTGCTGGCCGTAACCCTGCTGGTCGTAGCCCTGCTGGCCGTAACCCTGCTGGCCGTAGCCCTGCTGGCCCTGCGGGTTGTGCTGGTTCCAGCCGTCGGGTCCGCGCTCACCGCGGTCGTCGCCGACGGCTGGGGGGGCGTAGGTCTGCTGGCCTTGTCCGGCGGGGACGCTGCGGTCGTAGCCGTACTGCCCGTTCTCCCCGGGGTGGTCCGGTTGCTGGCTCATGGGTGTTTCTCCTGCGTTGCGTGCTCGGGTGGGCCGACGGGCAACGTCGGGGTCCACGGACGAGCGGGTGCGGAACTGTCCCGTGTGCAGCGCCTCGGAGCGCTCCAGCAAGACTACGACCTCGCCGCAGGTGTCCCATCCCTGGTCGGCGAGTTGTTCGGTGACGTAGCCGGACAGCGACTGGGCGATCCGCTGCGCGTCCCCGGCCATGCGCGCGAGGTCGGCCGGACACAGCGCCACAGTGAACCGGTTCGGCGCCAGCAGCCGCCCGCCGGCGAGCGGCTCGAGCTGGTCCTCGACGTCGTTGAGCAGTGCCTGGGCGACCTCCTGGGGGACGACGCTGCCGCCGAAGACCCGCGCGAAGGCGTCGCCCACCATCCCCTGGAGACGGCGTTCGAAACGTCCGACGCGACCCAACCGAACTCCCCCGTTCGCCTCGGCGTGTGACCGGTGACCCCGATCGTATCTCTGCCGGGGACCTCGGCGCGGTCGTCCGCGACAGGGGTGTGCACCGGGAAGCTTGCCGCTCCGTGCTAGCTTGTCCGACGTCGCTCGGGCGAGTGGCGGAATGGCAGACGCGCACGGTTCAGGTCCGTGTGTCCGTAAGGACGTGAGGGTTCAACTCCCTCCTCGCCCACTCCTGCCGCATCCTGCGACTGCGGGCCGATCCGGATGATCCGCGAGCACCAGCAGATCGGCCGTGCCGGTCGGGTCCCGTTCGCGGTCGTAACGTTCGTACGCCCTCAGCGTCCAGTGCTCCTGCGCCGGAGTGTGTCGGGCCAACGCTTCCGGGCCCATCCGCAGGTGCACCGTCAGGTCGACCGGCAGCCCACGGCCCAGCAGCAGAGAGCCGCTGAGCAGTACCACCCCGTCCGCGGGCAGGTCCCGGTGGACGTCGCGGTAGGCGCGGTCCCGACCGGCATCCCACAGCCGGGGCAGCACCCGACCGGACCCGTCCTTCGCGGCAGGATCCAGCACCTCCCGGCGCAGCGCGCTCTCGTCCAGCCAACCGTCCAGGAACATCTCGACATCCGTGCGGCCGTACTCGAGGCGCACCGAGGCGGGCCGGAGGAAGTCGGCCGCCGCAACGGACGCCACCTCGCGGCCGTGCACCCGCAACCCCGTCGCGACCACGGCCGCCAGCTCATCCGGCCGGGTCGGCGGTGCCCCGTCCAGCGCCAGCCGGACCCGGTGACCCGCCCGTGCCACGACGAGACCGACGATCCGGTCCGCCAGCGCAGTCGGGGTGATGGGGATGATCCCCCGGTTCACTGCAGGTAGCCCTCCACTGTCTCGGCGGACTGCTCCTGCGCCTCGTCCTCGTCGAGGCCACGCCGGCGCCGGGAGTCGCGCCTGCGGAGCAGGTCCCACAACCGGTCGAGCTCGACTTCGACCGCGTCGAGGCGGGCCTTCTCCGGCGCGGACAGCGGTCGCCCGACGTGGGCCCGCTCGAGGCGGTGCTCCTCATCCACGAGCTCGTTGATCCGGTGGTGCACCTGCTGGTCGTCCATGCTCGTCCTCCCGCTCGCCGGCAGACCGCACGTCCGATCGCCGGCATGGCCCGATCGGAGAGATGCGCTTCGCGGCCGGGTACCCAACACTGTCACGGATGGCACCCGACTCCGACGCGGGCAGTTCGGTACTGCGCGCGCTGCGCGTCGTGGAGACCGTTGCCGCCGCGGGCGACGGCGTGACGGCGAAGGCGATCGCGCGCCGGCTCGCCACCCCGCTACCGACCATCTACCGCGTGCTGGGAACCCTCGTCGACGAGGGCTACCTGGTGCGGCTCCACGACGTCCGAGGCTACGGGCTGGGGTACCGCCTCGCCGACCTGCATCGCAGCCTCACCGAGCAGGTGACGCCGCCGAGCTCGGTCCGGATGATCCTGCACGAGGTGCGCGGCGCTGCGGGTGCGGCGACGTACCTGGCGGTGTTCCGCGCCGCCGAGGTCGTCGTCGCGCATCTCGAGCAGTGCGCAGAGCATCCCGGCCCGCCAAAGATGCGGGTCGGCGAGCCCATCCCGGCGCACGCGACCGCGGGTGGAAAGGTGTTGCTCGCCGCGCTCGACCCGGCTCGGCTCGCGGAGTTGCTTGCGCACACCGGGATGGCAAAGCTCACCCCGCGCACCGCCGCCGACCGACGCTCCCTGGACCGGGAGCTGATGCGGGTCCGCTCCGCGGGGGCGGCGGTGGAGGTGGACGAGTACCAGCGGGGGTTCGCCGGCGTCGCAGTGCCGGTGCGGGGCCCCGGCGGCGAGGTGGCCGCGGCGCTAGGGCTGTCCGTGGGCCGCGCCGACTTCGCCGCCCGCCGGTGGGAGCTCGAGCACGAGGTACGTCAGGGCGCTGGACGGGTGGCCCGTTCGCTGGCCGTGACGTCGGGGACGGTCCAGTCCTGAGCCGTCCCATGTTCGGCGGCTCTCTCCTGCGGCAAGAGCTTGCCGACCAGATCATTACAGCGTTCGGGGCAGTTCGAGGATCACCGGTGGTGCGCGGGATGCGGGGAGTCCGAGGATCATGGGCAGAATGTGCGACCGCGCGACGACCATGGCGAAGATGTCGTTAGTGGATCACCTGTAGCCACCCTTTCGCCGTGATCGCTGAGCGGGGACGACGCTTTCGCCGTGATCGCGTTGGCTGGCGGCCTTGCTACCGTGCGCACGTGGCACAGCAGCACCAGCTCTGGGCCGCGCCCACGCCGACCCCGCCGGCCGGCTGCGGCGCATCAACCCCGCGCTCGACATCGACCTACTCGCAGGTCGACGGGCCGGGGGGCGTCCAGGATGACCGAGGATGACCGAGGACGGTCCACGCGGCTGGGCGGCACCGCTGCACGCCCGGGTGCTCGACGCAGGCGGCGTCGGCCCTGGCAGCGCGCTGCTCGACCTCGGCTGCGGTGCGGGCGTCCTCGCGCGCGCCGCCGCTGATCGCGGGGCCCGCGTGGCGGGCGTCGACGCCGCCCGCAACGCGGTCGCCGCCGTCACCGCAGAGGTGCCCGAGGGCGAGTTCCGGGTCGGCGACGCGCACGACCTCGACTGGCCCGACGCGACCTTCGACGTGGTCGTCGCGGTCCAGGTGCTCTCGCACGTGACGAACCCGCTCACGGTGCTGCGCGAGGCCGCGCGGGTGGCCGGCCCGGGGGGCGCCGTCATCGTCACGGTGTGGGGCCGGGAGTCCGAATGCGCGGTGCGGGCGTTCGGGGAGGCGCTGGCGCCGTTCCTGCCGCCGCGCCCGGCCCGGCGCGTCCCGGCGGGCGGTCCGCCGCTCACGGACCCGGACCGGCTGCGCAAGCTGGTCGGGCTCGCGGGTCTCGAGGTCACCGCACTCGACGAGGTGACGTGTCCGTTCCGCTACCCGGACGACGACGCTCTGCTCGGCCCGCTGCTCGCCGCCGACATCGGCCGGGCCGCCGTCCACCGGGCCGGTCGCGTCGCCGTCCGCGCCGCGGTGCTGGCCGGGCTGGCCCGCTTCCGCGAGCCTGCCGGCGGCTACCGCCTGGACAACCTGTTCCGCTGCCTCACCGCCCACGTCCCATCCTGAGCGCGGAGGACCAGCCGCAGCGGGCCCGGCCCGGCGATGGTTGCCCAGGCCGGTGGGTGGGGGCTGGGTGGGGGCTGGGTGGGGATCAGTGGGCCGTGGCCGGGTAGCGGGTGGACAGCAGGCTCTTGCAGTACTCCCCGTTCGTCTCGATCCCGACCCGCTGCAGCCGCGCGCGGCGCAGGTGCAGCGGCACCTGCGCCGAGGTCACCCTGGCGCCGTCGGGGTGCATCAGCAGCGGGGCGTCCTCGTCGTGCGGCAGGCCGAGTGCGACGCGGCGCTCCCGGAGCCGGGTCTTCTCGACCGAATCCGGCACCGCGGCGAGCGTCAGCGACGCGAGCTCCTCCGGACCGGTCCCGCTGTCGACCAGCGGCCTGGCAACCCGGTCCTGGCCGGCCAGCGCGGCCTTGCGCAGGAACGCGGCGCGCAGCTCGTCGAGCTCCGCGGCCGCCTCACCGGCGAACGAGCCGACGAACCCCGCGTGCGCGGCCACCCCACCGTTGATCTCGTCGGCGGCGTGGTGGTCGGCCAGCGTCACCTCGGCGCGCGTCACCCCTGGGACCGCCGACACCGCATCGTAGGCGTCGGCGACCATCAGGAACGAGAAGTTCGGCGCGCAGAAGAACGTCGGCAGCCGGAGGTTGACCCGGGCCACGCCGCTGTCGGAGACGGTGCACGACTCGACGAAGTCGAGGTCCGTGATGGGCTCGTCCAGCTCAGGGTCGAGCACCGTCTCCAGCGCCGCCCAGACCGCGGGCGGGACCCCCGGGGGGGCAGTAATCATTACGGCGCCTTCGTGGGAAGCAGTACGTCGGCGCGGATCACGCCTGCGCCCCCGCGATACCCTCGACCAGTTCCTCGCCCGGCTGCAGGTCCTCGTCGGCGGTGGTGTCGGGCAGCTGACACTCCGCCGGCACCGGGATGTCGTAGAGCTTGGCCGCGTTGAGCCCCAGGATCTTCTTCTTCGACGCCGTGGTGAGCCGCGGGTAGTCGGAGAACTGGTCCTCGTCGGGCATCTGCCAGTCGACGAAACCCTCGACCTGCCACTTCGGCGTCCAGATGTTGTAGTCACCGCCGTAGAGCATCTTGTCCTCGCCGACCCAGAAGAGCAGCTCGCCCATCACCTTGGCGAAGAACTTGGGCCGGGCGTGCATCAGGCCGCCGATGACCACCGAGAGGCCCGCGTAGACGTTGGGTTCCTGCACCGCCATGAAGCAGAAGTCCTCGATGCGCGGCAGCCCGACGTGCTCGACGATGAAGTTCAGGCCCTGGAAGTCGGTGGCGGCATGGTCGACGTCTGCGACGTCGAACGCGTCCTTGTCCAGCGGCCAGATCGTGGGGCCCTTGTGGACGTGGACGTTCTTGACGCCGAGGTCCTGGGCGGCCAGGAGGAACCGGTAGGCCTCCGGATCGGTGAGCTTGTAGCCACGGGAGCCCTTGTGCCACTCCGCGGTGTAGAGCTTGACGCCCTTGTGGTGGTACTTCGCGACGTCCGCCTCGAGCTGCCGCAGGCCGGCATCACCCTCTCGTGGGTCGAAGCGGCCGTTGACGATCAGCCGGTCGCCCCACTTCTCCAGCAGCGCAGCGTTCTGGTCGACGGTGTTGAAGCCGTTCTTGTACCACTCCTTGAGGTACGTCGACTGGAAGATCGCGTAGTCGACGTGGCCCTCCGTGAACATGTCGCGCTCGAAGTCCTCGGGCGAAACCTTGAGGTAGTGCTCCCAGTCCCAGTGGGTCTCGGGCGGCCCGAGCTGGTGGTAGCCGTAGAAGCAGTCGATCCAGCCCTTCGCGTACTGCTCCGCGCCTTCGACCCAGTTCTCCTTGCTGGCGTCCCAGAAGTGGCAGTGGGAGTCGACGATGAAGTAGTTCTCGCCGTCCTTGGAGTACATGTGGTGGTTCCTTCCGCGTCAATCGAGTATCAGATGTGTCGCTGCGTGTCCGGAAACGGGTCAGGGAACGAGAATGGCGCGGCCACGGACCTTGCCCGCGTCGAGGTCGTGCAGGGCGTCGAGTGCGGCGTCGAGGGGGTACTGCCTGGTGTGCAGCGTGACCTTGCCGGCCTGCGCCAGGACCATGAGCTCGGCGAGGTCGTTGTAGGTGCCGACGATATTGCCGATGATGTTCTTCTCACCGCCGACGAAATCGAGCGTCGGGATCTTCACCTCGCCGCCGTAGCCGATGACGTACTGCGAGCCGGCCGGGGCGGTCATCTGCCAGGCGTCGTTCTCCGCTCCGCCCTCGGCCACGAAGTCGAACACGACGTTCGCGCCGTTGCCGCCGGTGAGGTCCTTGACCGCGTCGATGTGGCTGCCGTCGGCGACCACGGTCTCATCGGCGCCGATCTGTTTGGCCAGCGCCAGCGCGTCGGGGTTGCGGTCGACCACGATGATGCGGGCGGCGGTGAGGGCGGCCAGGGTCTGGATGCCGATGTGGCCAAGCCCGCCCGCGCCCTGCACCACCGCTGTGGTGCCGGGATAGAGCGACGGCACGGCTTTGCGCACCGCGTGGTAGGCGGTGATGCCGGCATCGGCCAGCGCGGCGACGTCGGCCGGGTTGGTGTCGGGGTTGAGCTTGACGCAGGCCCGCGCGGTCGTGCGCAGGTACTCCGCCATGCCGCCATCGTTGTTGGAGAGCCCGGGGAAGAACGCGTTCTCGCACTGCATGTCGCGCCCGGCGCGGCACGCCAGGCACAGCCCGCAGCTGGGTTGCGGGTGCAGGATCACGGTGTCGCCGACGGCGACGTTGGTGACACCGTCGCCGATCTCGTGCACCCAGCCGGCGTTCTCGTGGCCGATCACGTAGGGCAGCTCGGGCCCCATCGCCTCGGCCCACTGGCCTTCGAGGATGTGCAGGTCGGTGCGGCACACGCCGGCGCCGCCGATCTTCACGATGACGTCGAGCGGGCCCGCGAGCTTCGGCTCGGGGATGTCGTCGATCTTCGGGTCGGAGTGGTACTCGTGAACCCGCACGGCTCTCACGCCCGCGCCTCCTTCGTCTCGGCGGCACGCCCTCGGAGGCGGCGATGCCTTGCGGAAACTGCCTTCCGATCCCAATCCGGCCTGCTGTGCGTCACAAGGGGGTGGATTCCACACAGCGAGAAAAAAGACATAACGGGTGACCAGTTCGGGGCTGTCTCGAGCCCCTCGCCAGCGGCGAGTGCCGAGGTCGCTACCACCTGTCGCGAGCAGACACCAACCCTCGATGAGGGACTGTCGTTCGCCCCAGATCTCACTCGCGCCGGCTCTGCCGGGCGGGACCGCGTCAGGGCGACTAGCGTCGCGCGACGTGCGGACGGTGCCAGCGGGGAGTCACGGGAAGATCGCGCTGTGACCGGCCGGGCTGCGGGGAGGCCGCGGTGCCGGCGCGGCGCTGTCGGGGGTACCTCGTGAGCGACGAGTCGCGTTCCCGCACCTTCGACGTCGTCGTCATCGGCGCCGGGTCCACCGGCGAGAACGCCGCCGAGTACGCCGTGCGCGCCGGGCTCTCGGCGGCGGTGGTCGAGGCCGAGTTGCTCGGCGGCGAATGCTCGTACTGGGCGTGTATGCCCTCCAAGGCGCTGCTGCGGACGGGTCAGGCGGTCGCTGCGGCGCGCAGGTTGGCCGGGGTCACCGCGGAGTTCGACCCGGCCGCCGTGTTCGCCCGTCGCGACGCCTTCACCTCCGGCTGGGACGACGCGAGCCAGGTGCAGTGGGCCGAGGGTGCCGGGATCACCGTGGTCCGCGGCCGGGGACGGTTGGCCGGGGAGCGCACCGTCGTCGTCGAGTGCGAGGGTGATGCGGAGACCCTGCACGCCCGGCACGCGGTCGTCGTCGCGACCGGGAGTGTGCCCACCCCGCCGCCGGTGCCCGGCCTCGACACGATCGCCACCTGGACCTCGCGCGACGCCACGTCAGCGAAGCGGGCGCCGGACCGGCTGGGGGTGCTCGGCGGCGGGGTGGTGGGGGCGGAGCTGGCCCAGGCGTTTCGCCGGCTGGGCTCGGCCGTCACGCTCGTGGAGCTCGGGTCGCGGCTGTTGCCCTCGATGGAGCCGATGGCGGGCGAGCGGGTGGCGGCCGCGTTCCGCGACGAGGGGATCGACCTGCGGCTCGACGAGAAGCTGGGCGAGGTCTCCGCCGCTGCGGGCGGGGCTGTCCGGTTGCACCTCGGCGACGGCATCGTCGAGGTCGACGAGCTGCTGGTGGCCACCGGGCGCAGACCCGCGACCACCGGGATCGGGGTGGAGACGGTCGGTCTCACCCCGGGCGACCCGGTGGCGACCGACGACACCGGCCTGGTCTGCGGGGTGGCGGGGCAGTGGCTCTACGCCGCGGGCGACGTCACGGGGCGGGCGCCGCTGACCCACCAGGGCAAGTACGCCGCTCGGATCGCCGGGACCGCGATCGCCGCCCGCTCGATCGGTGAGCCGGTGGACGACGGCCCGTGGGGTGAGCACGCGGCGTACGCAGACCACGTCGCCGTCCCGCAGGTCGTGTTCACCGATCCGGAGGTGGCGGCGGTCGGCCGGACCGAGCAGCAGGCCCGTGACGCCGGGATCGACGTCTGGGTGGTCGACCTCGACATCACCGTGGCCGGCTCGGCACTGCACGCCGACGGGTACTCCGGGGCGGCGCGGATGGTGGTTGACGAGGCGCGCGACGTGCTCGTCGGCCTGACGTTCGTGGGCCAGGACGTCGCGGAGATGCTGCACGCGGCCACGATCGCCGTGGTCGGCGAGGTGCCGCTGCGCAGGCTGTGGCACGCCGTGCCAGCATACCCGACGATCAGCGAGGTGTGGTTGCGACTGCTCGACGCCTATCGCTCGTCCTGAGGCCGCGTGAACGGCACGTTCGCACCGACCTTTCGCGCGAAGGAGACCGGTACTCCGAGAGCCCCGTTGCCAGTTCGTCGGGTACCTACAGCTACGGATCAACGGGCATCGATGTCCACCGCGATGCTGCTCATCTTCCGGACGAGCCGATGCCCGTCACCTGGAACTTGCGGGCAGCCGTGCCCGGTCGGAGATCAGGCCACCCGTCGGTCAACCTGGGCGGAATGTTCGGGCTCCTCGCCGCCCGCGGTCACGGGTTCGTTCCAGGCCACGACCGTGCCGTCGTCGTAGGCCTGGACGGCCGGCAGGACCGGTGCGTCGGTATCGGTGGGTAGCGGTCCGACCGACAACGGGAAGTCGACGAACTGGCCGGGCTCGATCCGGGTGCCCGGCTGTGCGGTCCAGGTGACCGTACTGACTGCTTCGGCGTGGGCCGTGGTCAGCTCGGTGCCCGGGTCGGCGCCGGGCCGGGATGGTGCACCGCTCCGGGCCGGTGGGCCTCGTCGCTCCGCGCTGGACGAGCCGCCTAATTACAAGATGCAGGTGGAGCTCCCGAAACGGAGTACCCGCCGTCCGCCGCGTGGCAGGCGCGAAACCTGTCGGACCCGGTCTCTACCCTCGCCCGTGTGACGGTGATGGTGAGCGGCCGGTCAAACGCTGTGGGGCCATACGCTGCGGCGGTGGTGCTCGATGCCGCCGCGGTGACGCGCTGCCGCCGGCGCGTGCACCTGGAGCACGATCCGGCGGCAGCGGAGGCGGACCGCGCGCTGCCCGATCCGTCGCTCGAGCAGCGCCGGTCCGATGCGGCGGCGTACCGGGCCAGTATCGGCGAACAGTTGGCCGCCGCCACCGGCGACGCGTGGCACGCGGTACCGGCCGATGCCCCGGCCGCGGTGCGGGGGGCGGCCACAGTGTCGGCGGTCGCGGCGGAGGCACCGCTCATCTGGGGTGCCGCCCTGCCGCTCGACGCCGACGCGGGCCGCCGAGGCTCGGTCGAGCTGCTGGTCCGCGCTGCGGGCGGTGGCTACCTGCCGGTGATCGTGGTGCGGCACCGGGTCACCGATCCCGGGTCCGGTGCGGTCACCAGCCCGATGCTCGAGCCATGGCCGTCGCGTGCCGCGGTCGATCCGGCCCGCCGAATCCGCTCCCAGCCGCGCGACCTGCTGCGGCTGGCCCACCTCACCCGGATGCTGGAAGCCGCGGGCTGGGCGCCGGCCCCGGATACCGCCGTCGGCCGGCCGGCCGGGGTGATCGGGATGGACGCCGATGTCGTCGTCTGGCACGACCTGCTGGCCGGGAATTGGCCGGGTGGGCATAGCACGTTGGCGGAGTATGACGGCCGTCTCGCCGACCGTCTCGCCGTCGCTGGCGCCGCGGCCACCGGGGCGCCCGCGCTGGCCGACCCGTCCCGGATCACCGAGTGCCGGCGCTGCCCGTGGTGGCCCACCTGCGAGGCGGAGCTCACCCGGGTCGAGGATGTCAGCCTGGTCGTGCGGGGGGAGGGGGCGGACGCGCTGCGTGGCGCCGGGATCGCGACGGTCAGCCTGCTCGCCGGGCTCGATCCGGCCGCCGATGCCCCGGTGCCGTTGCCCGGGTTGCCCTTCGCCGATACCGTCGCGCTGGCCAGGGCGTGGCAGCGGGGCCTGTCGGTGGTTCGCCGGGTACCGCGGGTCGCGGTGCCCCGGGCGGACGTCGAGGTCGACATCGACATGGAGAGCTTCGGTGAGGCCGGTGCCTACCTGTGGGGTGTGTTGCTCAGCTACCCCGGTGGGTGCCGGACCGGCGACGGACCGGCGGGCTACCGCGCGTTCGCCACCTGGGAGCCGGTGCCCACCCCCGACGAGGGCCGTTCGTTCGCCGAGTTCTGGACCTGGCTGTCCGGGGTGCGTGCGGCCGCCGCCGCGAGCGGACGCAGCTTCGCTGCCTACTGCTACAACGAGCAGGCCGAGAACCGCTGGCTGCTGGCCTCGGCGCGCCGCTTCGCGGGCGTGGCCGGGGTGCCTCCGCTCGCCGAGATCGAGGAGTTCATCGCCACGGAGTCCTGGGTCGACCTGTTCGCGGTGGTCGGCACGTGGTTCCTGTGCGCGCACGGCAAGGGCCTCAAGCGGATCGCTCCCGCGGCCGGGTTTGCCTGGCGCGACCCGGAGGCCGGCGGCGAGAACTCGATGCGCTGGTACCGCGACGCAGTCGGGATGGACGGTATGCCTCCCGACCCCGCGCAGCGGCGGCGGCTGCTCGACTACAACGCCGACGACGTCGCCGCCACCAAAGCGTTGCGTGAGTGGATGTCCTCATCCGCGATTGCCGAGGTACCGCTCGCCGCGGACCTCTGAGCAACCCGCGAGTCGCGGTATTCATGCGACCGAGTCGCGCTGTTTGTGCGACCGGAGCGGTGTCACCATGGCACGGATCCCGCGACGCTCACGCGGATCCCGTCACTTCACCCGGCTACGGCGACCCTGCTCGGTGGGTCTGTGCCCGGTCCGGCTTGATGATCAGGCACCTCGTGAGCGAGACGATCGGCCGCAACCGGGCGGCCGACCCGGCCGGCATCCGCTACTGAGGCGGTCTCGTGGCGCTCATCGACCTCCGCTGACGGGGCGGCCGAGGAAGGCGACGAGCCGATCGATGGCAGGCGCGTCGTCAGCGACGGGTTGGGCCGGACTGAACCGGCCGGTGCGCGGCACCGTGGAGAGCTGGGTTCGGGCGAAGACCAATGCCTGCTCGGCCAGATCCTCGGCCAGTTCAGCGGGTTGGCCGGTGGCCTGGGCGAGGTCCCAGCCGTGGGCCAGGAGATCGGCTATGCGCAGGTGCAGCCGCGCCGCGCCCGAGGCAGCCCCGAGGGGGCCGTGGTATGTCCGCTTGAGGACTCCGGGCTGTTCGAACGCGGCCTGGATCGCCACCCCGGAGTCGCGGTACGCGCCGACAGGGTCATCGCCGAGGTGGTCACCGCTGAGGTCGGGCGAGGCCTGGTCGCTCAGGAGGGCAGCGAAGACCAGGTTCACGCCGACCAGATGGTTGACGAGGTCGTGCACGGTCCACTCGGTGCACGGGGTGGGCGCCGACCATTCGTCGTCCCGGATCCCGGCGATCAGGTGACCGACGGCGCTCAACGCGCGGGTGAACTGTTCGACGGACGGGGGTGACGGGGCCATCAAGGTCCTCCCGGTTCGGACGGTGGGTGCGGCTCCATGGCACGCACCCCGGAAGCTGCGACAACCGATGCCCGCAACACGCTACCCACCTGAGTTCCGTCCGGTCTCGGGATTCCGTCGCACCGCGTCGGTGACCTTCGCACAGATCCCCCGACACAGACGCACAGATAACCCGACTCGCGGGGACTGGCACGGGGGCGCCACCGTGTGGGCACGTCGGCGGGCGGTTGACCGGCGTAACCTGGAGGTATGGGTCTGTTCGGACGCGACAAGTCGCAGATGGTCATCGCGGAGAAGGCGCTGCCGGGGCGGTCGATGCCGCTGGCGGTGCCGGAGCGGCATTTCGTCAACGGCAATCGGATTCAGCCACCGTTCCCCGAGGGCTCGGCCACCGCCGTGTTCGGGATGGGCTGCTTCTGGGGTGCCGAGCGCATCTTCTGGCAGACGCCGGGGGTGTACTCCACCGCGGTCGGGTACGCGGGCGGATTCACCGAGAACCCGACCTACGAGGAGACCTGCTCAGGGCTGACCGGACACACCGAGGTCGTACTCGTGGTCTACGACCCGGCGCAGGTCAGCTACGAGACGTTGCTCAAGGTCTTCTGGGAGAGCCACGACCCGACCCAGGGCATGCGCCAGGGCAATGACCGAGGTACCCAGTACCGCTCGGCGATCTACTCTGTGGGCGATGCCCAGCGTGAGGCAGCCGAGGCGAGCGCCAAGACCTTCGGCGACGCGCTGCGCGCCGCTCGCCACGGCGAGATCACCACCCAGATCGCACCGCTCACGGACTTCTACTATGCCGAGGACTACCACCAGCAGTACCTCGCCAAGGTGCCGAACGGATATTGTGGCATCGGCGGGACGGGTGTGGCTTGCCCGATCGACACAGGCGTGACGTCAGAGTCGGATCCAGTAGCCTAGGGACGTGGATCGGCGTTGACGAGTGACGCTTTCGGGTCGATGGACGTGACCGCCTTGCGCGGACTGCAGTGAGTGCAGTCGTAGCTGGAGCCTCTGGGGTAGCGGATCTCGACGTGCAGCTGGGGGATTCCCGCGGCGTTGCCCGTGTCACCCATGAGCCCGACCGGCGTCGTCGTCGTCACCGGCTGGTCGACAGCGAGTGCGGCGAGCGTCGCGTCGTTCTGCAGGTGGCAGAGGAAGACGAAGTATCCGCGGCTGCGCGAGTCGGTGCTGGAGAGCCAGACGAAGTTCCGTACAGCGGCAGCTGGGCGACGTCATCGACCGCCCGGCTGTAGTCCCACGGCGGGGGCGTCACGCTGCTGGCGCGGTAGGTCACCGGGCCACCCGGAGTGTTCGTCGAACGCCGGCACACCGCTGCGACGGTGCTGGTGAGGGGGCATGGACCGGCGGCAGCATCAGGCCCGACGGGTACACGTCAACCCGTCGTGACCTCGCACACCCTGACCGTCGCGATGGTTCCAGGGGTAGACCTTCCCCTCCCGCGACACGTGCCAGTTGTCGGCCACCGGCGCCGTATAGCTGCCGGTTTCGACCGGGAAGACCAGCGGGAGCGACCCGTTGTAGGGGTCGACGAGTGCGGACGCCCACGCTTGCGCGGGAAACGGCAACGCCACCGGGCTGACCGCGGCCGCGCCCAGGCCCAGGAAGGCGCGGCGGCTCAGCGTACGGGTCAGGACCATGTCGGATCCCTCTCGGTCGGCACCGCCCACGTCGTCGGCACGACGTGTCCAGTCCTCCCGGGATCGGCACCGAACCCGGGTCCGGCGGCGTGCTCGCAGTGGAGGTCCGGGACGGGCGATGACGGCCGCGCGTAACATCACCTGCGGTCCTGTACCCGCAGATCGGCGACCGCGGTACGAGTGCGGCGCCCGAGCTGCGGGACCGTCCCGCTCCGATCCCACCGAGGGAGTTGCATGCCTGCCGCTGAGGTGCGTGCGCTGTGGATGGTGCAGTCCGCGGTCGGGCGCCCGCCGGTGGTGGCGGCGGCCCGCGGGATGTCGTGGTTCGGCGAGCATGCGGCGGGCTGGCTGGTGATCGGGTTGCTCGGCGCTGTGACCGACCGGGCCCGGCGCCGCGAGTGGCTCGTTGCCGCCGCCGGGGTGGCCGCGGCGCACGGCACGTCGGTGGGAGTCAAGCGGGTGGTGCACAGGGCGCGCCCGCACGACCCGTCGGTGCGGGTGCTCGTCGGCACGCCGAGCGCGCTGAGCTTCCCGTCGGCGCACGCCACGTCGACGACGGCGGCCGCCGTACTCTACGGACGGCTGCTACATCGCCCGCTCGTTCCCACGCTGGTGGCGCCGATGGCGCTGTCCCGGCTGGTGCTGGGCGTGCACTATCCGAGCGACGTGCTGGCCGGCTGCGCGCTCGGCGGTGCCGTCGCGATGGTGACGCGCCGGCGTTGCGGAAGGAAGAGGACATGACCAGCACCCACGTGCCGCGGCAGACCGCCGGCCCGGTCCACGGCCCCGCCGGGGTGGCCGTCGGCGTGCTGCGGACCATGCGCCCGCGGCAGTGGGTGAAGAGCGTCCTGGTGCTCGCCGCGCCGTTCGCGGCCGGTGACCTCTTCGACGGCCCGGTCGCACTGCGGCTGGTGATCGCGTTCGTCGCGTTCTCGCTTGCCGCGTCGGGGGTGTACCTGGTCAACGACGCGAACGACGTCGAGGCCGACCGCGCGCACCCGACCAAGCGCAGCCGGCCCGTCGCGGCCGGCATCGTGCCGCCGGGGGTGGCCATCGCCGTCGCGGTGGTGCTGTTCCTCGGCGCGCTGGCGCTGAGCATGCTCGCCTCGGTGCAGCTGCTGATCGTGATTGCGGTGTACATCGCGGTGCAGCTGTCCTACTGCTTCTGGCTCAAACACCAGCCGGTGCTCGACATCTGCATTGTGGCGTCGGGGTTCCTGCTGCGTGCGATCGCCGGTGGCGCGGCGGCGGCCATCGCGCTGTCGGAGTGGTTCCTGCTCGCCGCCGGGTTCGGCTCGCTGTTCATGGTGGCCGGCAAGCGGTACGCCGAGATGATGCTGGCCGAGCGCACCGGCGCGAAGATCCGCAAGTCGCTGGAGAGCTACTCGGCGTCCTACCTGCGGTTCGTCTGGGCGCTCTCGGCCACCGTGCTGATCATGACGTACGGGCTGTGGGCGTTCGAGATCCGCGAGGCGCACCACAACTCGGTGTGGTCGGTGATCTCGATCGTGCCGTTCGTGATCGCGGTGCTGCGCTACTCGGTGGACGTCGACAGCGGCAATGCAGGCGAGCCCGAGGAGATCGCGCTGGGGGACCGGGTGCTGCAGGTGCTGGCGCTGGCCTGGGTCGGGACGTTGGTGCTGGCGGTGTATGCGTGATGCTCGCGGCCGTGCCCGGACAGGAGTCCTGGGGTAGGAGTCGTTGTCCTCGAAGTGGGCCTGCGCGGCTACCCGTTCGCGGACGCGTCGTCCGGACCGCTTCCGGTGGCGGTTGAGGCGCCACGGACCGTGCGACGGGTCTCGGTCAGCGTGTATGCATCCCGTCCCAGGTCGGTGCTGAACGCATACACCTGGATGTGCGGGTCGACGCCTTCGACCACCGCGAGCTGCTGTACCGACTGGGTGCGTGGTACCTGCGCGAACGCGCCGCCCCGAAAAGCCTGCCAGGCGCCGTCACGGAACCCGGACAGTGCCCGGTCGCCCCAGAGCACCGCGTACGCGGGTGGCTCGGTGATGCCGTCGACGACGGTGGGCTGACGCTGGCAGGGATAGGCGAACGCGAGTGGCCAGGCGAGCGCCACCGGAGCTGCTGCGGGCAGGTACTCAGCCAACGTCACCGGGCGTTGAACGGCAGGCGCGGTGAAGGCCAACCAGCCGCTGACCGTGCCGGCAGCGTCGACCGCCTCCAGCCGCACCACGTCGGCACCAGCGGGAGGCTTGAGGACGAATGTTCGCCATGACGAGTCATCGGCGGTATCGGTGAGTGACTGCGCTCCGGTGGTGGCCACGTCCGCGCTTGAGCGGCGGCCGTACACGGCGGTCAGGGTGTTCCCCTCGGTCAGCGTTCCGGCAGCCAGAACGGTCGCCGCACCGTCGGGGAGCCCGTTCGACAGGGTGTACCACCCGGTGGACATCTTCCCCGCATTGCGCTCGGCGCTGACGTCGTCGTGGGCGAAGAGGCTGCCCCAGACCTGTCCGGCGCCGGGCCCCTGGGGCCGGTTGCCGGCGTAGTAGCCGCCACCGGGGACAAAGCCCGCAGGTGCGGGTGGCGCGGGCAGACCGACCGCGGCGGCGAGCGGTACCGCGGTGGACGGGTCGAGTACCCGCACGACGTCGGCGGCGCCGCATTGCTTGCCGGTCGGATCGGCGATGCCCTGGGCCCACACGGACTCCCGGGGAGCCCCCTCGACGGCGGCCGCCCCGAATGTGCCGACGGTGTAGGCGGTGGTGCCGGCGAGCGAGAGCACGACGACGACGGGCACGGCCCGCAGTGCAGCGAGCCGAGCATCCCCGGCGCCACGCAGGTGTCCGACGCCGACGAGCACGAGACCGGTGAGGACCACGGCGACGCCCCACAGCAGCGGGCTGTCCAGGTTGATGTCCTTCACCGCGGGCGGATAGTCCGGCCTGCGGACCCCGGCGAGCCAGGCGTAGGGCCACTGGTTCGGGCCGTGCCAGCCGAGCGCGATCGCGAGGACGAACGAGACAGCCGCAGCGACGAGCACGCCGACAGGCAGCCTCGCGCCGCGCAACACCTGCCGCATCAGGGGTACTGCCATCACCAGCAGCAGCGCGAGGAAGGCTGAGCCGACGCCGGCGAGCGCGCCGAAGTGGTGGGTCCACTTGGAAGGGGTCAGCCAGAGCGCGGCGAACGCGAGCGCGGTGGTCGACCCGGCCAGCCAGAGCGGTGTCGGCATGGCGATGCGCCGCGCGTGGGTCGCGACGGCGAGCACCGCGAACCAGATGAGCGCCACCAGGCACGTCAGCACGGCGGCCCGTTTGGCGAAGTTGCCCATCGGGATCGGGGACAGCAGGAAGACGTAGCGCTGGATCTCGGTGGTCCACCCATCCTGCCCCTGGATGGAGAGGAAGATCGCCTGACCGCGGCGGAAATCGCGCAGTGCCCCGTCGGCGAAGGCCATCAGGGGAGCAACCGCTCCGCCCGACCCGACGGCCAGCACGCGCAGCGCGGTGCCCGTGCGGTCACCGACGACACGCACCACCGGCCACAGCAACGGCAGCCCGGCCAGCAGCGGGGCGAACAACGTGAAGCCGGTCGGGTGGGCGGTGAACCCGAGCCCGGCCAGAGCGAAGGCGACCCACGCGAGCGCGAGCCGCTTGCGCCGGGACGCGGCCAGCACGGCGAGCATGGTGGCGGCTCCGCAGAGCGCGACGACCGTCTCGGGTCGCACGCCCATGTCCTGTGGCACCCACCACACCAAGAACACCACGGCGAGAACCGCGTGCGCCACCATCCGCACGCCACGTCGGGCAGGCGCCCAGTCGTCCATCGCGGCCACGGCGAACCGGCGGAGCAGCGCCCAGGTGAGGATCCCGAAGACGACGGCCGGTATCCGCTGCTGCACCGGTGCGTTGCCCGCCCACTGCTGCCACCAGCCCAACGCCTGGTAGAACCAGGTGAACGGGGTGAAGCTCTGGTCGTAGAGCTGGTAGTAGTTGCCGACGGCGCCCGAGAGCGCGGAGTTGCGCGCCATCGCGGCGTAGTAGCCGTCGTCGTCGGTGGCCGGCGCCACGAACATCCAGAGCACGATCATCGCGGGGACCAGGACGTCCACCAGGCGCAACCGGCCCGGTCGCCCCTTCCGCGGTATCCGGGCCGTCCTCTGGTCCAGCCGCCACAGCAGTGCGCCAGTGCCGAGCAAGGCCACCACCAGGGTCCAGATCAGCACGCTCTTCAACGGTGTCGGACTGCTGGTGAACTCGTCGTCGACCCGCAGCTCGACTGCCAGCTCACCTGCCGGCGCGCTCCTCAGCGAGGTGGTGAGAACATCGACATCGGGCAGCTGTTCCGCTGAGGTGCGGACGAGATCGCCGCCGTTGCGGCTGATGACCAGCTCGGCGTTTCCCGGACCGGCCAGGATGGTGGGGTCCGGCGCGGCCGCATCGGCGGGATCCGGTGGCGGACCGGCGAAACTGGGCAGGCCTCGGCTGTCGCCGGTGATGTGGTACTCGCACGGACCCGTGCCGAGCGGCTCATCGAGTAGCCGCCGGTCCAGCGCGTCGACCCGCACCCGGCCGGCCCGGGCGGTCACGATCATGCCGGTCTTCCCGGCGGTCGGGGACTCCGGCACCGCGGTCGAGACCACGACGCCGCCACTCGCCTCGGCCTGGCGGGCGACCTCGCAGCTGAACCGGATGTCGAGGGCCAGCGGCCGGTACGCGGTGAGCGACAGCAGCGTCGACTCGGGGCTGGCGGGGTTGCGCGGCCAGCTGACCGTCGGCTCGTTGACCGACACCGGCGCGAAGGGCAACAGCACCGCACACCCGATCGCCACCAGCGCGGCGATTCCGGCCAGCAGCTCAGTACCGCGGCGGCGGGGCCGTGGATCACTGGAGCGCGTCGGAACGTCCTCTTCAGTGGGCGGCGGTGCGCTGGACTTCTCATCCCGCACGGTGTCGGACACGTCTGTCACGGCTGGCAATGCTCCCAGTCCGAACGTGAGCCCGCGCATGGTGTGCCGGTGGAGCCGTCGATCCACCCGTAGCGGCTCGCATTACAGTTCTGCGATGACCAGTCAGCTGACAGACGTCGCACGGCGGTGGACCGAGCTCGGTACCAAGGATCCGATGTGGGCCGCGCTGACCGACAGCCGGAAGGCGGGCCGGTGGGACGTCACCGACTTCCTGCTTACAGGTCGCCGTGAGGTCGACGCGGTGCTTGCGCTGCTGGCTCGCCGCGGCGCCAGTCCGGCCATGGGTACCGCCCTCGACTTTGGCTGCGGTCCCGGTCGGCTCGCCGCGGGACTCGCTGCGGCCGGTTTCACCCGCGTGATCGGCGTCGACGTATCCCCGACGATGCTGGCCAAGGCCGCAGAGATCGTGGATGACGCGCGTTGCGAGTTCGTCCTCAACTCCGGCACCGACCTGTCGTCGATCCCCAGCGGCACCGTCGACTTCGTCTACACCTGCCGCGTGCTACAGCACATGCCGCCCACGCTCTCCCACGGCTACATCCGTGAGTTCCTGCGGATCGCCGCTCCCGACGCGGCCGTGGTGTTCCAGATCCCGTTCGAGCCGGTCGGTGGCGCAGTCGGCACGACGCTGAAGCTGCTGCCGGCATCGGTGCTCAACCGGCTGCGCAACGGCATGCAGATGCACGGCACCAGCCCGGCGGTCATCACCAGGCTCGTCGCCGAGGCCGGAGGAGTCACGGTGTCGGTAGAGGAGGACACCAGCGCCGGACCGCGTTGGCGCAGCCACCTCTATGTGGTGCGTACGAGGAGCTGACAGGCCGGCTCCCGGGGGTGGAGCCCGCTGGAGCGGGCACACGTTGCATAATCGGAGCTGCACCCCCTCTTCCCGAACCGTCGTGGAGGTCAGAGTCCTGGCTAGCACTCCCGGCTCGCGCACGCGGTCTCTCGGGCTGGTCGGACTTGGCATCGTCGTGTCCGGCCTCCTCGTCAACGCGTATCTGGCTATCGTCGCTCGCAGTGTGCCCGCGGCCGAATACGCGTACTTCGGCGCCTTCTGGTCACTTGCGCAGGTCGCGGGCTTCGGCATGTTCCTCTCTGTCGAGCAGGAGACGGCCCGGCTGCTGCAGATACCAGGCCGTCCACTCGGTGTCCTGAAGGCCGCGCTGTTCACTGCGATGACGATGGCGATTGCGCAGCTCGCCGTCGTCGCCCTGGGCTGGCCGCTGCTGTTGCGTGCGTTCGGTGGCCAGACGCTCACGGTCGTCGCGTTCGGGGTGCTCTGCCTGGTCTCGGCCGGACAGTTCGTCGTGCGTGGAGCGCTCATCGGCATGGACCGGATGGGCCGCCACGCGGCGATCATGTCGCTCGACGCCGCGCTGCGAGTCGGGTTCGCTACCCTGGTCGCTGCGCTGATCGCCGAACCTGGCAGTGCCGAGTTCGCATGGACACTCACGGTCGCGATTGCCGCTGCACATGCGCCGCAGCTGCTCTCGCTGCTGCGCCGCCGCACCCGAGCTGCCACCGATCCGGATCCGGCTGCCGGGTGGCTCGGCAGGCGAGCGGTCTGGTCGGCGGTCGCTCCGCTGTTGCTCGGGTCGCTGTGTGCGCAACTTCTGCTGAACGGGCCGCCGGTGCTCGTTCCGGTGCTCGCGCAGAGCGAGTTCGATGCCACGCGTGCTGGGCAGTTCCTGGCCGTCTTCACCCTCGCCCGGATCCCGTTGTTCCTGGTGGTGCCGCTGCAGACCGCGTTGTTGCCGATGCTTACCGCCGCCCTGCACGGTGGTGATCGTGTCGCGTTGCGACGGGTGATCCGGCGGCTGCTGTTCGGGCTGCTCGCGCTGGGTTGTGCCGCCATCGTGGTCGGGTACCTGGCCGGACCGTGGCTCGTCGAGCTGATCTTCGGTGCGAAGTACGTTCTCCCTGGCGGGCAGGTGGCGTTACTTGCCGTGGGCGTCGCCGCCTACATCGGGCTGGTATTCGTCACGCAGGTGCTGGTGGCTTCGGTACGGCACCGCCTGGTTGCGTGGAGCTGGCTGTCGGGTCTGTTCATTGCCGCGCTCGTCTTGGTGGTCGTGCCGGACCTTCTCCTGCGCGCCGAGCTGGCCTTCTTCCTCGGCTCGCTGGCCGGGCTGATGGTCGGCACCGGACTGGTCTTGACCGAACGACGGGAGCGAGAGTTGCAGCGTGTTGTCTGAGGCCCGTGCCGACGATCAGCGAGATGTCGATCTCGTCATCGCGCTGACCTACTACGCGCCCTACGTCTCCGGGCTGACGAACATGGCTCGTGATATCGCCGAGGGTCTCGCGGCGAGGGGGCGGCGAGTCACCGTCGTGACCAGCCGGTTCGACTCCTCACTATCACGTGACGAACAGATCAACGGAGTGCGTGTCCTGCGTGCACCCGTGCTCCTGCGCCTCGGCCGCGGTGTGATCAGCCCCGAGCTCGTGCGGCTCGCCCGGTCCACGATCGCCAAGGCGACGGTGGGTGCACTGCAACTGCCGATGCTCGAGGCCGGCGCGATCGCCGCGGGAATGCGAACGCCGCTGGTGTCGACGTACCACTGCGACGTCACGCTGCCACCCGGTGCAGTGAACGCGGTGCAGCGGTTGGTCGTCGATGCCTCCAACCGGCATGCGATGCGCCGATCGGCGATCGTGGCTGTCACGAGCGAGGACTACGCTCGGCACAGCCGGATGTGGCCTTCGATCGAGCCGTCGATGGCGATTGTCGCGCCGCCGTGCCCGCCGCCGCCGCCTGGAAGACCGAGTTACCGGGAGACAGACGGCCTGCACGTCGGCTTCCTCGGTCGAATCGTTCGTGAGAAGGGCCTGGAGTTTCTCGTTCGGGGATTCCGTGCGCTACCCGACCCGGACGCGCGACTGCTCATCGGAGGAGACTTCACCCACGTCGCGGGTGGAAGTGTCGTCGAGCAGGTGCGAGCAGCGATCGGTGACGACTCGCGGGTTCGGCTGATGGGCTTTGTTCCTGAAGACCGGATCGGTGACTTCTACGCCTCTCTCGACGTGTTCACCTTGCCGTCGGTAAACGCGTTCGAAGCGTTCGGCATCGTGCAGGCGGTTGCGATGCTCGGCGGGGTGCCGGTGCTCTCCAGCGACCTGCCCGGGGTCCGCCAACCGGTCGCGCAGACCGGCTTCGGTGTCGTCGTTCCCCCCGCTGACTCGGCGGCAATCACCAGCACCCTGCGGGCGCTGCAGGAGGATCCGCCCGACCGGGAGGCCGGCTTGTCCCGTGCTCGCGAGGTGTTCTCCGTCTCGGCGGTGCTCGACGGCTACGAGGTGCTGCTCGACAAAGCTGCTCATCATCGGAGGTCAGCGCGATGACCACAGAGTTCGAACCGACTCGGGGTGAGCCCGATCACTACGACGAGGCCTACTACGACAGCAACGGTCAGGCCGGTGACCGCCCGGCGCTGCGATGGTATGTGCGGATGGTGCGGCGCTACATCGGGGCGGGGCCCTTCCTGGACTTCGGCTGTGGAACCGGTCACCTGTTGCGGCGCTTGGCGATGCATGGCTCGGCCGCCGGTTTCGAGGTCTCGGAGTACTCGGCGAGCTTGGCGCGGAGTACCGCATTCGGCTGCTCGGTTCACGGCGAGCTCGACGACATTCCGAGCGGCGTCTTCCGCGGCCTCACCGCAATTCACGTGCTCGAACACCTTGACGACAAGACTGTCGCCACCGTGCTCGGATGCTGGCGCCGGGTGCTGGTGCCGGGC
This sequence comes from Mycobacteriales bacterium, assembly GCA_038254065.1. GTDB lineage: Bacteria > Actinomycetota > Actinomycetes > Mycobacteriales > Pseudonocardiaceae > Pseudonocardia. The sequence goes on from JBBSGM010000011.1 coordinate 36,145, forward strand.
GGGCGCGCGCTCGTGGTGATGCCGGACCCGGCGGGTAAGGCTCGGAAGCTCGCGGGCGAGAATTGGACTGGTTACCAGGATCCCACACACATCAATCTCAAGACGCACGACGAGTGGCGGGCATGCCTCGTTGAATGCGGCTTCAGAGTTCTGCGCGAAGGCAGCGACGGACTCTGGAACGTACCCTATGGAAAGCTACCTAAGCTCATCGACGCAGGCGTTCACGCCATCCCGTCCCTCACACAGTTTCTCGCGGGGCGGTTGTTCCTGCGTCCCGGTTCCGGGGAGTCGTCCGTGTTCCTGGTACAGACGGTCGACGGCACCTGAGGCCCGTGCCGGGCTCCCCGGTACCCTCAGCAGTCGTGAGATACGCGGGATACGACCTCGTCGTCGTCGGCTCGGGCTTCTTCGGCCTGACGATCGCCGAGCGCGCCGCCGCCGAGCTCGACAAGCGGGTGCTCGTGCTCGACCGCCGCCCGCACATCGGCGGCAACGCCTACTCCGAGCCCGAGCCTGAGACCGGCATCGAGATCCACCGCTACGGCGCGCACCTGTTCCACACGTCGAACGAGCGGGTCTGGGAGTACGTGAACCGGTTCACTCGGTTCACCGGCTACCAGCACCGGGTCTTCGCGAAGTACCGGGGCCAGGTCTACGCGTTCCCGATGAACCTGGCGTTGATCAACCAGTTCTTCGGCCGGTCCTTCACCCCCGACGAGGCGCGGGCGCTGATCGCGGAGCAGTCCGCCGAGATCGAGACGTCCGACGCGCAGAACCTGGAGGAGAAGGCGATCTCGCTGATCGGTCGCCCCCTCTACGAGGCGTTCGTCCGCGGATACACCGCGAAGCAGTGGCAGACCGACCCCAGGGAACTGCCCGCCGCGAACATCGCCCGGCTCCCGGTGCGCTACACGTTCGACAACCGGTACTTCAGCGACACCCACGAGGGTTTGCCGGTCGACGGCTACACGGCGTGGTTACAGAGGATGGCTGACCACCCGAACATCGAGGTGCGGCTCGACACCGACTTCTTCGACGTCCGCGACGCACTCCCCGCCGGCGTCCCTGTCGTCTACACCGGCCCGCTCGACCGCTACTTCGACTACGCCGAGGGCGAGCTGGGCTGGCGCACCCTCGACTTCGAGCGGGAGGTCGTCCCAACCGGCGACTATCAGGGCACCTCGGTGATGAACTACAACGACGAGGACGTCCCCTTCACCCGGATCCACGAGTTCCGGCATTTCCATCCCGAGCGCGACTACCCGACCGACAAGACCGTCATCGTGCGCGAGTACTCGCGGGCCGCGAAGTCGGGCGACGAGCCGTACTACCCGATCAACACCCCGGACGACCGCGCCAAGCTGGAGCGCTACCGGAAGCTGGCGCGCGCCGAGACCGCGGCGCGCAACGTGCTGTTCGGCGGCCGGCTGGGCACCTACAAGTACCTCGACATGCACATGGCCATCGGGTCGGCGCTGACGATGTTCGACAACCGGATCACCCCGCACTTCACCGAGGGTCGGGCGTTGAGCGGGACCCAGGCCGAGGACTGATCGGGGCGCGACTTCCGTGGCGCGCCTCGGTGGGCATGATCGAGGGTTCGGCAGGAAGGACCGCGAATACCGCGGCTGCGGCTTCCCAGCCGCTGATCATGCTTCGCTCGGAGGGCGGCCGCCTCGCGCGTGGCCCGGAAGGTCCCCGTCCGACCTGGGCCATCGGAGCGCGCTGCTCAGCGCCTCGCTACGCTCGGTTTCGCGAGACCCCGACAAGCCCGAGACCCCGAGAAGCTCGACACTCCGAGAAGCGAGGCCCTAACGCTGATGGCGAGTTCGAGCACCGCTGCGCAGACCGAACCGGACCGGCGAGACGGCCGTGCGGACCCTCGTCAGCCCCGCAGTCTGCTGCAGCGGGTGATCATGCCGCGCCCGGCCGACCCGCTGAGCGTCCGCGCGCTCTACCTGGACGAGCGGTCGGGCACCCGGCTCGCGTCGGTGGAGCCGGATACGGACGAGACCGGCCGCGGGTTCACCCTGACCGTCTCCGCCGACGCCGGGCGCAGGCTGCGGGTGACCTCGCGCACCACGGTCGTCCTGCCCCCGCAGAGCGAGGTGTCCTTCGGCGCCTACTTCAACGCCCTCGCGGCCGGCTACTGGCGGCGCTGGTCGATTCTCACCGAGGTGCACCTGCGGTTGTCGCTGGAGGGCACCGGACGGGTCGACGTCTACCGCTCCAAGGCCGACGGCTCGCACATCTACGTGCAGGGCGAGGTGCTCGGCGGGCCGGGACGTCACGAGGTCGACCTCGCGCTAGACCTGCGCCCGTTCGAGGACGGGGGTTGGTACTGGTTCGACCTCACCGCTGACGCCGGCGAACTCAAGCTGCACGGCGGCGGCTGGTTCGCGGCCGTTGAGGCGCCGGGTCGCGCCGCGGTGACCATCGGGATGCCGACGTTCAACCGGCCCGCCGACTGCGTGGCCACCCTCACCGCGATCGGCGAGGATCCGGTGGTCCTCGACGCCGTCACCGCAGTGATCCTGCCCGATCAGGGCACCAGGAAGGTCCGCGCCCAGGCCGGGTTCGACGTCGCCGAGACCGCGCTCGGCGGGCGGCTGCGGATCGTCGACCAGCCCAACCTCGGCGGCTCCGGCGGTTACGCACGGGTGATGTTCGAGGCGCTGGGCAGCACGGACTGCGAGCAGATCCTCTACATGGACGACGACATCCTCCTTGAGCCCGACTCGATCCTGCGCGCCGTCGCGTTCTCCCGGTTCTCCCGGGAACCGATGCTCGTCGGGGGGCAGATGCTCTCGCTCCAGGCCCGGTCGCAGCTCTCGACCATGGGGGAGGTGGTCGACCGCAACGCGTTCCTGTGGCGCAGCGCTCCGCAGACCCGTCCCCACCACGACCTGGCCGACCAGACATTGCGGCAGACGCCGTGGCTGCACCGCCGCGTCGACGTCGACTACAACGCGTGGTGGCTGTGTCTGATCCCACGGGTCGTTGCCGAGGACCTCGGTCTGCCGTTGCCGCTGTTCATCAAGTGGGACGACGCCGAGTACGGGCTTCGGGCGCTCTCGCGCGGCTACCGCACCGCGACCGTGCCTGGTATCGCCATCTGGCACATGTCGTTCATCGAGAAGGATGACAGCAGCGACTGGCAGGCCTATTTCCACTACCGCAACCGCTACGTCGCCGCCGCTCTGCACGGGCCGGCGAGCCCGGCAGCACTGTTGCGCGACACGTTCAAGCGCACCCTTCGGCACCTGATGTTGATGGAGTACTCCGCGGTGGCGCTGCAACAGATGGCGCTGCGCGACTTCCTCGCCGGCCCGGAAGCGCTGTTCCCGAAACTGCCGGTGGTGCTCGGCGATATCCGCGCGCGGCGGGCCGAGTTCGACGACGGCCGCCCGCTCGAATCGGCGACTCAGGTCCCGCTGTCGGACCTCGACGCGCTGGCCGCGCAAGTCTTTCCGCCGGCTCCGACGGGCAAGGTGAAGGTGGCGCTCGGGCTGGCTCGCGGTGTGTTGCGCAACCTGAAGTCGCCCGACCCGGCGCACCGCACCACCCCGCAACGCAACGTCCCGTGGAGCAATGCTCAGTGGTTCGTGCTGGCCCAGCTCGACTCCGCGACCGTCTCGACCCCGGACGGCCGCGGTGTCACGTTCCGCCGCCGCGACCCGAAGCTGTTCCGGGCCATGGTCACCGACGTGCTCGGGCTGCACCGCGAGATCGGGAAGCGGTGGCCGGAGCTGCGTCGCCGCTACCGCGACGCGCTGCCGGAGCTGACCAGCCGGGAGGGCTGGAAACACCTGTTCGAATGAGCGTCCACCATGTGGGGTCGCCATCCGTGCCGTTCGCAGCACCAGCCGCGAGCACGCACTGCCCCGCCTGAGCCGCTTGGCTCGGCGAACGGGCGCATGTCCCCGTAAGATCCACCCGACCCGCATGTTGACTGCAACAGCCTTGGCGTGGGGTGTGTCCGATGAAGGTGACCGTGCGGGAGAGTCCGGCCCGCGGGAGAGGCGTCTTCGCCCTGGTTCCGTTGTACGCCGGGGAACTGATCGAGGAGTGCCCGGTCATCATCTTCGACGTGGACAGCCGCGCGCTCATCGACAGGACAGAGCTCTACGGCTATTACTTCTATTGGGGACCGGACGGGGAACGTGGCGCTGTCGCTCTGGGGTTCGGATCGCTCTACAACCATTCCTTCACGCCGAACGCGAGCTTCGAGCGCCGGCTCGACTCCGCCTCAATCGTCTTTTGCGCGCTCCGTCCCATAGCGGTTGAAGAGGAGATCACGTTCAACTACAAGAGTGATCCACGCTTCGATACACCCCTGTGGTTCGACCCGATATAGCGGTCTGGGAGGGCTCGTTGGGAAATCTGGAGAAGATGGTCGGGGAGCACTACGACAACGAGATCCTCATGTCGCTCAAGGGTGAGATCTACTTCGCCCTGGAGCTGAGCAGGGCCGATGTCGACATGGCGTTGCGCACATACCAGGACGTCACCCATCGTCGTCTTCCGGCTGCCGTCTACCTGCCGTGCGGCGGCACTCTCAGGCACGTACCCCGCCTGCGGGATCAAGGCGTGAAGAAGGTCGTCGCTGTCGATCTGTCACTCAAGTGTTTGACAGCCGGGAGCTCTCTTTTCGGACTCTCCGGTATCGACGCTGTTGACGTTCATCACCAGGACATCCGGCATACCGAGAGGTTCGTCCCGCAGGGCGGCTTCGATCTCGCCATCATGCTCGGCAACAGTCTCGGAGACGCGACCGACCTCGACGTGCACGCTGAATGTATCGAAGCCATCGCCCGCGCTCTGTCCGACGACGGGGTCTTCCTGTTCGACTACGTGTCCGACCGCTACTGCCCGGAAGCCGCTCCAACCACGACTACATGGCCGGAGCTTCTGACGTTGGCCGACGGGGTCGAGATGAAGGTCACGGACAAGAGAAGTCGCGACTACCGGACGATCTGTCCCGGTATCGGTATCTTGCGCTTCGAGGGTGAAGTGGCCGATGAGAGCGGCAACGTCCTCACGACGTACGCGTACGAGAAGCTTGCTGTCGCCGATGACGTCCTCACCGAGCAGTTCCGGCGAGCCGGCCTCGATCTCCGACCGATGGGCTCGGTTACTCGCCTCTCGCCGTACCACCGACATAGGGTCGCCATGTTCGACGATCTCGGGATGCTCGGAGCGCCGAACCATCTCTACGTCGCTCGGAGAATGTGACGCGACCTGAGCGGACCGGCGTCCCATGATCGCCGATTGGAGCTGCGGAACCGCGTTCGGCGCGGCTCCGCGGCTCCCCGGCTCCCCGGCTCCCGGCTCCCGGCTCCCGGCTCCCGGGCGACGATCAACGCAGGTCGTCGGCTCCGTCGAGCTCGTACAGGCGGGCCCAGTTGGACCGGCCGGTGAGCTGAGGCTGCGCGTCGCGGTAGCGCTGCGCCACGTCAGAGCCCTCGACGGTCAGGCGACGGAGCAGGATCGCCCCGCGCCGGGCGAGCCGAAGCGCGAGAGCCCGGTCTCGCGTGCGGATCCGGACCCCGGTTTCGGCCATGTCGGTGACCACGACGCGTTGGAACGTCGAGACGTGCCACCAGTGCGCATCCCCGGCCGGAACCAGGCCCGTCGGGCGGGTCGCGCGGTCGGTCAGGAGGTAGACGGCGCGCTTCGTCCAGGTCAGCAATTCGTGGCTCGGCTTACCTGAGTCGCGCACGACCTGCATCTCGCGGAAGTCGACCGGCAGCTCGGCGATCGGGTGTGTGCGGGTCTCGGGATAAGCGGCCCGGATACGGCGGATCTCCGCGGCTGCTGCTGCTGACCCGTCGCGCAGGATCTCCGGGCCGTCGAGGAAGTCCTCGACGGCCTGCAACAGCGTGGCGGACAGGCCGTACTGCATTCCGACGAGGTACTGCCCGAACAGCAGCGAGAGTCGCCTGCCGATCGTCCGCACCGAGAACCCGGTGTGCAGTGCCGCGGTGATCAACCCGTTGCGCAGGTTGAAGTAGCGGTGCCACTCGTCCCAGTCCTTCCACCCGAAGTCGGCATGCCACACACCGGCTCCCGGCAACGCGACTGTGGCGAACCCGTGCGCACGCGCCCGGTAGCCGAACTCGATGTCGTCCCACTGGAAGAACAGCGGCAGCGGGTAGCCGATCGCGCGCACGATCTCGGCGGGGATCAGGCAGGACCACCAGCCGTTGTACTCGGTGTCCACCCGGCGGTCCTGCACGATCGGCAGCTGGCGCTCGTCGAGGCCGAGCAGGTAGGCCTCCTTCAGTGCGCCAGGAACCGGAACGCCGACCAGCAGGCGCTCCATGTCGGCGAACTCCGCGCCGATGTGCAGGTGCGCGGGGTGCAGCAGGTTGAGCATCTGCCCGCCGACGATCATCGGTTTGGTGGTGTGGTTGGCGAAGGCGGTGAGCCGGATGAGGATCTCGGGTTCGAGCAGCACGTCGTCGTCCATGAACACGACGTCGGTGCGCTCGTCGGTGCCGGCGACCTCGTAGAGCCCGCGGGTGAACCCACCCGCGCCCCCCAGGTTGGGTTGACGCAGGTAGCGCAGCTGGGCGCCGAAGCGCTGCGCGACCTCGGCGAAACGGGGCCGGGACTCCAGCGGGTCGCTGCCTTGGTCGACCACGTAGACCGGGCCGACCGCCGCAAGGGGCTCGGGGTCGTCGAGCATGGCCTGGAGGGTGTTGAGGCAGTCGTCCACGCGGTTGTAGGTGCAGATGACCACGGCGGCTGGGCGCATCACCGCAGGTGCGGCGACGCTCCAGCGCACCGCAGAGACGGTGAGCTCAGCGAGGTCGGTGTCGAGCTCGAGCCACAGCCCGCCGCCGTCGACGAATCGGTCGATCTTCGCGATGAGGCGCACGGTCTCGGTGGTGGCGTCGCGGGCCTCGTGCGCGGCGACGATCCGCCACACCTTGTTCGTGTCCGACGCCATCAACCGGATCCGGCCTGACCCGGTGACGGCCAGCTCCACCTCGACGTCGGTGACCGCGGTCCAGCGCTGCCAGTAGGTGGCGTGCAGCCGCCCGAAGTAGGTGTTGGTGGTGACGTGGCTGCCCGGGGCCAGCTCGACACGGTGCCGCTCTCGGCGCGCCACGCCCCGCTGCACCTGGGCGTAGAGATCCTCGGGGACTAGCGGGGACGGGCCGGCGAACAGACCGCGCTGCACGACAAGCCGGTCACGCCGCTTGCCGGCACCAGCGGCTGCAAGGGCGCCGTCGGTGGTGTGGGTGGGCGTCTCGATGGTCCCGGGTGTGCCAGGCATGCGAAGCGGTTCGTCCTCCGGTCGGGAAGCTGCTGCGCCCATTGTGGTTGAGACCGGACATCTGAAGCACGCGGGGTGTGGCGACGCGCGCAGCGGGCCACGCGCTCCGAACGGCACCCTCGTCCGATCGTACGGAACGCAAGTGCCGCTCGGAGTGAGAAGGGCAGGGGAGGAAGGGCAGGGGCTACTTGGGGCTATGTGGTGCTACCATCGCTGGATGAAGGTCATTACGCAGCGGGAGTTTCGCAACAACTCCGCTGCGGTCATGGATGCCGTCGAAGCGGGAGAGACGTTCCATGTCACACGCAACGGCGTCGAGGTTGCGGAGCTGCGACCAGTTCCCCGACGACGGCGACTGACCGCCGAAGAGCTGGTGGATCGGCACCGACGACTGCCGCGGGTCGACCATGCCCGGATGCGGCAGGAGGCCGACGAGTTCTTCGGCACCGAGGATCGCGTCGCGGACGACGATCCGTGGACGCACCGCGGTGAGTGAGCGTCCGGCGGTGGGTGTGCTGGACACCTGCGCGTACATCGACCTGGACCTGCTCGACGCCGCAAGCCTGCCCGCAGTACCGGAGATCACCGCGATCACGATGGCAGAACTGCACCAGGGCATCGCGATGGCGAAGGATCCGATGGTGCGGGCAGCCCGGACCGAGAAGTTGGGCGCGGCGATCATCGAGTTCGCGCCGCTTCCGTTCGACGGGGAGGCCGCTGCTCGGTATGGGACGTTGGTCGCGCTCACCCTGGCCGCCAACCGCGATCCTCGACCGCGCCGAATGGATCTGATGATCGCCGCGGTGGCGTCGGCGCGCGGCCTGCCGCTCTACACACGCAACGCGGTCGACTTCCGGGGACTCGAGAGCATGCTCAGCGTCGTCGCCGTCTGACCCGTCGGCTGGCCTGCTGGTGATCGAGCGCTGTTCGGAGTCGCGTCCGACAGGCAGGATGGACACCGTGACGGTCCCCGAGCCGACAGCCCTGCCCTTCGCCGGCCGCCACGTGCTGGCCGAGCTCACCGGTGTCGACCCTGTCCTGCGACGAGACGCGCAAGGCCACGCAGGCCAGGGTCGCGTCGAGTGCGGAGTACCTCGCCGAGGTGATGGCGGATGTCCCGGTGCTGGTCATCGCCGCGATCCGGGCGGGCGCTGAGCTGCCCGCGGGCAACCAGGCCGGGCTGTGGGATCGCTGCTGCCCGCGGCCTGGAGCTTCCAGCTCGCGGCCGGCGCCCGCGGCCTCGGCAGCGCGTGGACCACCCTGCACCTCAGCTACGAGAAGGAGATCTCCGAGCTGCTGGGGATCCCGCCCACGGTCCGCCAGGGCGTGCTCCTGCCGGTGGCCTACAGCGTGGGGCACCGACTTCAAACCCGCCTCCCGCCAGCCCCCTGGACACGGTGCTGCACGTCAACGCCTGGTAACCCCACTCACGAGGGGTTCAGAGGGGGAGGCGGCGGAACACCGCGCGGGGGAGGTGTCGCAGCGTGCTCATCACGTACCGGAGCTGTGAGGGGGCCCAGACCAGCTCCGTGCGCCGCCGCACCGCCTCGACGATCACCGCAGCCACCGCGGCCGGGGTGGTGGACAGCGGCGCCGGCTTCAGCCCCTCGGTCATCCGGGTGTGCACGAACCCGGGACGCACCACGGTCACGGTGACGCCGTGCGGGCGCAGCGCCTCGGTCAACCCTGTGTAGAAGGCGTCGAGGCCGGCCTTGGTGGAGCCGTACACGAAGTTGGACCGCCGCGCCCGCTCGCCCGCCACCGACGACAGGGCCACGAGCGCGCCGTGGCCCTGCCCCTTCAGGTACTCGGCCAGCGCGACCCCGACCGAGACCGCCGCGGTGTAGTTCACCTGCGCCAGCTCGACCGCGGTCGCGACGTCGGTCCAGGCCCGCTCGTTGTCGCCGAGCAGGCCGAACGCGACCACGGCCACGTCGACGTCACCGCCCGCGAACGCCTTGCGCACCACGTCGGCGTGCGTGTCGGTCACGCGCGCGTCGAACTCGAGGGTGTCGACGGCGCACCCGAGCCGCTCCAGCCGGACCTTCGCGGCGTCGAGTCGCGCAGAGGGTCGGGCGGCCAGCACGACGCGCAACGGCCGGTCGGCGACGAACGCCTCGACCACCGCCAGCCCGATCTCGGAGGTCCCGCCGAGCAGCAGGATGCTCTGCGGGTTGCCGACCGCATCGATCACGGCTCGCTCCGCTCGGTGTCGATCACGGCTCGCTCCGCTCGGTGTCGATCACGGCTCGCTCCGCTCGGTGTCGATCACGGCTCGCTCCGCTCGGGGGTCGATCACAGCAGCTCCAGTCGTCGCGCCAGGTCGGAGACGAACACGCCCTCGGGGTCCACCGCAGCACGCACCTTGCGCCACTCGTCGAGCCGCGGGTAGCCGCGCCGGATCGCGTCGGGCGAGGTCCGCGACTCCTTGGCCAGGTAGTGCCGTCCGCCCGCGTCGAGCACGATCTCGTCGAGCTCCGCGCAGAGCTCGCGCAGGCCCGGGCCGACCGGGATGTCCACGCACAGCGTCCAGCCCGGCTTCGGGAACGACAGCGGCGCCCGGTTGCCCTCGCCGAACCGCTTGAGCACGTTGAGCGCGGAGACCTGCCCGGCCGCGGTCATCGCCTCCAGCACGGTGCGGATCACGTCGCCGCGCTGCGGTGGCACCACGAACTGGTACTGCAGGACGCCGCGCGGGCCGTAGCCGCGGTTCCACTCGCCGAGGACGTCGAGGGGGTGCAGGAACTGGGTGATGTTCTGGATCGCGCCCAACGTGGTGGGCGACTTGCGGTACCACAGCTCGCTGAAGATCTTGCCGGTGAACCGGTTGAGCAGCCCGGAAGGGAAGACATTCGGCAGGGTCAGCAGGTGCGGGGCGTCGAATCTCAGCGGGTCGCGGCGCAGCGCGGGCGGCAACTCGCCGAGTCGCGCGTGGTTGGCGCGCATGAGTAACCCGCGGCCGAGGTGCTCACCGGTGGTGACGGCGTCGAACCAGGAGACCGACTCGGTGTACCGCTCATCACCGGAGGTCTGGCGGCCCATCAGGTCGGCGAGGTTGTCGATCTGTTCGGTGTCGACGACGAAGTACGCGGTCTCGACGTGGTGCAGCCGCAGCGTCGCGGCGACGACCACGCCGGTCAGCCCCATCCCGCCGACGGTCGCCCAGAACAGCTCGGACTCCGGCCCGTCCGGGGTGAGCTCGCGGCGGCTCCCGTCCGCCGTCACCAGCGAGATCGACTCGACGTGGTTGCCGAAGCTGCCGACGACGTGGTGCGCCTTGCCGTGGATGTCCGCGGCGATCGCGCCACCGACCGTCACCTGGCGGGTGCCGGGCAGCACCGGCAACCACAACCCGAACGGCAGCGCGCGGCGCATCAGGGTGTCCAGGCTGACCCCGGCGTCGGCGACGACGCGGCCGGAGTCGGCGTCGATGGAGCGGATCGCGGACAGGCCCGTCATGTCCAGGACGGTGCCGCCGGCGTTCTGCGCCGGGTCACCGTAGGAGCGACCCAGGCCGCGGGCGATGATCCCACGCGGCCCGGCGGCGACGATCGCGGCGGCGACGTCCTCGGCGCAGCGCGGCGTGCGCACCTCGGCGACGGTGGGGGCGGTGCGGCCCCATCCGTGCAGGCTCATGGTCCGGCTCGACATCGGCGCCAGGTTACGTGGTGGCAGTCCGCCGCCTCGTGGCGCACCGCTGTCGGACCGTTGTGTCACGCTGCACGGGTGCTGATCGCGACGGCTGTTCCCGCTGATGCCCCGAGCGCCACCCGGCGCCGTGCCGGGCACCCGCTCGTTGCGGTCGCGGCGTTCTACCTGGCCGCCTCGCTCGCCCTCCAGTACCGGGTCCTCACCGCGTTCACCACGTCGACCATCAGCTGGGTCACCGCTGACTCGGACGTCTTCATCTGGTGGTTGAACTGGACGCCGTATGCGCTGCTGCACGGCGCGAACCCGCTGTTCACCACGTACCAGCACTACCCGATCGGCGTGAACGCGATGTGGAACACCACCACACCGCTGCTGGGCGTGCTGCTTGCACCGGTCACGCTCACCGCGGGCCCGATCGCGGCCTACAACACCGGCATCATCCTGGGCCCGGTCGTGTCCGGGTTGGCGCTGGTCGCGGCACTGGGGCCCTACGTACGGCGGCTGTTGCCACGCGCCGTCGGCGGTGCGCTGTACGCCTTCGGGCCCTTCACCCTCGCGCACGCCTACGCCGGGCACCTCAACCTGGTCTGGTCGGTGCTGCCGCCGGTGCTGCTGTACCTGGTGCACGTCCTGTTCGTCCGGGAGCTGCGCCGACCGGTGCTCGTCGGAGCGCTCGCCGGGTTGGTGCTGGCCGCGCAGACCGTCCTCTACACCCAGACCCTCGGGCTGGGTGTGCTCATGCTGGTCGTCACCGCCGCGGTGCTCGCGCTGCGGTGGCCGCGCCGGGCCGTCGCGCGGCTGCCGGCGTTGTGCCGGGCGGGCGCGGCCTGCATCGGGGTCTACGTCGTGCTCGCGGCCTACCCGCTCTACCTGATCCTCACCGGGCCCGCCCGACCACGCTCGCCGATCCGGGATGCCGAGAACTCCGGCGCCGACCTTGCCAACGCGGTCGTGCCCACCCCGCTCACCCTGTTCCGGCCGGTGCCCGACGGGCTGGCTGACCGGATGCAGGGCCATCTCGGCGAGCAGGGCGGCTACCTCGGCGTCGCCATGATCGTGCTGCTCGCCGTCGCCGTGGTCGTGGTGCGCTCGGTGGCGATCCGCACCGCCGCGGCCGTCGGCCTGGTCGCTTTCGTGCTGTCACTCGGCCCGACCCTGGTCGTGCTGGGGGAGCACACCGCCGTCGGGCTGCCGTGGTGGGCCGTGCTGGGCGTGCCGCTGCTGTCGGAGGCCGAACCCGTCCGGCTGCAGATCTTCGTGGTGCTGTGCGTCGCGACGGTCGTCGCGCTCTGGCTCGACCGGCTGCCGGAGCTGGCGCCCCGGGCGCGGGCCGCGGGGGTGCTGCTGTCCGCGGTCGCGCTGGCGTCCTGGCTGCCCGCGGACGCCCAGGAGACCCAGCCCGCGACGTCACCGGCGTTCTTCGCGCATGCCGCTGACCAGCTGCGGCCCGACGACGTGGTCGAGAACTACCCCCGGATCTCCAGCCTGTGGCACGACGGCGCGGCGCCGCAGCGCTGGCAGGTGGCGAGCGGGATGGCCTACCGGGTGAGCGGCGGCTACTTCATCGGCTCCGACCCGACCCACGACCTGCTGGTGGAGAGCACCTGGAACGGCTACCAGCGCGGCGCCGCGGCGGTCGGTGAAGGCGCCCAGCCGCCGCCCACCGCTGCTGCGGCGGCGGGTGCGGAGCTGCGCGCCGCCGGGGTGACCGTCGTGCTCGTGGCGCCGCCCCCGGGCGTCGACCTGGCCCCGATACTCGACTGGACCCGCCGCGTCACCGGCACCCCCGGCACCAGGGCCGACGACGTCTGGCTCTTCCGCCTCCCATAGTTCCCGCCAGTCGGGGTATTCGTGCGACCGAGTCGGGGCATCTGTGCGACCCGCTCACCGGTAGCGGCGCTCGTTCATCGTGCAGCCCACTCGTTCATCGGGCAGCCCCGAGCCGAGCCGTCAGGCGTCGCGCCGCTCGGCGACCCTGATCGCGACGGTCAGCAGCACCAGCGCGACGCCGGCGCAGTAGACCAGACCGCCCCACGGGCCGTACGGCAGGTCGAGCACCGGTGGACCGTGGCCGTCCGCCGGTGCCGACATGCCGGCGGTGAGGAAGTGGTTGGCCGCGGTGAGCGGCAGCCACGGCTGGATGTTCGGCCCGACGGTCGGGATCAGCGGGATCAGGTTCTCCACCAGCAGCGGGTAGACCAGCAGGATCACCACTGCGCCTGCGGTCTGGCGGACCAGGGTGGCGACCGCGACCGCCAGCACCGCGGCGACCAGGTAGACCAGCCCGACTCCCGCGACCTGCCGCCACTCCGCCGCGGTGTCGAGGCCGAGGTCCGCCGCCGGTTTCAGTAGGACGGCCAGCCCCCAGCTGGAGAACGCCGCGAGCTCACCGACCACGCCCGCGACCAGGGCCACCACCGCGGTCTTGGCGACCAGTACGTCGGTGCGGTCGGGCATGGCCAGGAACGTCGAGCGGATGGTGCCGAAGCGGTACTC
>JBBSGM010000012.1:0-49050 GCA_038254065.1 Mycobacteriales bacterium
ACGCGAAGTGCGGATGTGCAGGTCAGATGCGCTGTCGTTGCGCTGTGGAGCAGGCAGGACGAACGCTACGCCCATCAGATCCGACCCGCGAGCACCAAACTTGACTCGATCTTACCGACTTTGTCGGCCCTAGCCTTCTAGCCGTCTGGTGGCCGTGGCCGGGCACCAGGGCGAGGAAAGCGCGCAGGGCCCCCGCGTGCAGCGAGGTATAGGTGCGGTAGCCGTGGGGTGTGCGACCGGCGGCCGGAAGGATGCCGGCCTCCTCGTAGTTCCTGATCGCCTGCGTCGACAGACCGTGCCCGCGCGCCAGGTCAACCGGCCTTAGCCTCTCGCTGTTTCGAAGGTTTCGAGCCATGAGCCTGCTAACATCGCGGGAAAGTTTCAATCGACGATTCAACGATACCGTTGAAGGTATGGCTACTGACATCAAGGACACCGCCCATGCCGTCGAGGCGGCCGCCGTCATGAGGCTGCTCCCCGCCCGGCCGCGGCTGCTCGCCCTGGGCGAGCCCACCCACGGCGAGGACACTCTGCTCGACCTGCGCAACGAGCTCTTCCGGCAGCTCGTCGAGCAGGAGGGCTACCGGACGATCGCGATCGAGAGCGACTGCATGATGGGCCTGGTCGTGGACGACTACGTCACCTCGGGCACGGGCACCCTCGACGAGGTCATGGGGCGCGGCTTCAGCCACGGGTTCGGCGCGTCTGCGGCCAACCGCGAGCTTGTGCGCTGGATGCGCGCCTACAACGACTGCCGGCCCGCGTCCGAGCGGCTCCACTTCGCCGGTTTCGACGGCCCGCTGGAGATCACCGGCGCCGCGAGCCCCCGGCAGGCCCTCACCGCACTCCACGGCTACTTGGCGGCCTGGGTGGGCGCGGACCTGCTCCCCTGCACCGCGGAAACGCTCGACCGCCTGCTCGGCGCCGACGACCGGTGGACCAATCCCGCCGCGATGATGGACCCGGCCCAGTCCGTGGGGCAGTCGGCCGAGGCCAGGGAACTGCGGCTGCTCGCCGACGATCTCGTGGTGCTGCTCGACGCGCAGACGCCGCACCTGATCAGGGCGGCCTCGCGGGACGACTGGGACCGGGCACGCCTGTACGGGCGCACCGCCACCGGCCTGCTGCGCTACCACTTCTGGATGGCCGACACGTCACCGAGCCGCATGACGCGGCTGGTGGGCCTGCGGGACCAGATGATGGCCGACAACCTCCTCGCCGTCGCCGAGCGGGGCCCGGCGCTGGCCCACGCCCACAACGCCCATCTCCAGCGGGACAAGAGCACGATGCGGATGGGCGACCTGCCGCTGGAGTGGTGGAGCGCCGGCGCGCTCGTGAGCGCCCACCTTGGCGAGGGGTATGCCTTCCTGGCCACGGCCCTCGGCACGATCCGGCACCAGGGAGTTGACAACCCGCCACCGGACACCGTCGAAGGACTCCTGTACGCGCTCCCGGAGGAGCGCTACGTCGTCGACGCCCGCCGCCTGGCAACCGCCGTCGGCGACACACGGCCCGCTCCGCGCGTGTCCTCCTACTACGGCTACTCCCCACTTGACCCGGCCCACCTGGCCGAAAACGACGGGATCGTGTTCGTCAAGGACGTCCCGCAGAGCTAGTCGCCGCCATCAGCCGTCCGGCCCACCCCACGGAGAGCTCGAGGCGGCAAGCTGGTGGCTGCGGTCGAGGTCGGAGCATCTGCCGATGACCGACGATGATCGAGAACAGCACTGTCATTTCGTGGCGCCGATCCACTGTCGTTCTACCGACGCAATCGCCCCGACGCAGGTTCCCACCGAACAGGCGCTGCCCCGGTCGGACGACCGTACCGCAGCCCGCTCGCAGCGGACGAGATCGAGAAGGCTGGCGGCGGTAGGGTCGCCGGCGTGGCGCTGCTCAAGGTGGACGCCGAGGCGGACGAGGTCGGGTTCGACGCCGACCGGCTCGGGCGGATCGACACGCACTTCAAGCGGTACGTCGACGACGCCAAGCTGGCCGGATGGTCGATCGCGGTCGCCCGGCGCGGCCGGGTCGTGCACCTGAGCCACTACGGCAACCGTGACGTCGAGGCGGCCCGGCCCGTCCAGGGCGACACGATCTGGCGCATCTACTCCATGACCAAGCCGGTCACCTCCGTCGCCGCCCTGATGTTGTACGAGCAGTGCGCGCTCGAGCTGACCGAGCCGGTATCGCGCTACCTCCCCTCGTTCGCCGACATGCGGGTGTACAAGGCCGGCTCCGCGCTCGGCCCGGCGACCGTGCCGGTCACGGAACCGGTGCGGGTGTGGCACCTGCTCACCCACACCGCCGGGCTCACCTACGGCTTCCACCACGCCCATCCCGTCGACGAGATGTATCGGCTCAAGGGCTTCGAGTTCGACGCGCCGCGCGGGATGGACCTGGCCGCCGCCTGTGACGCATGGGCGGGGCTGCCGCTGCTGTTCCAACCCGGTTCGGAGTGGAACTACTCGGTGGCCACCGACGTGCTGGGCCGGGTCGTGGAGGTAGCGTCCGGGCAGTCGCTCGACACGTTCCTCGCCGAGCGCATCTTCGCCCCGCTGGGCATGACGGAGACGGCGTTCTCGGTCGGCCCCGCCGACGTCGACCGGCTCGCCGCACTCTACCTGCACAAGCCCGGCGGCGGCCTGCTGCGCAACACCTCGCTGGCGCAGTTGATCACCCGGCTGCCGTCGTTGCTGTCCGGCGGGAGCGGACTTGCCTCCACCGTGCACGACTACCACCGTTTCGTCCAGATGCTGGCCGGTGGTGGCGAGCTCGACGGTGTCCGGCTGCTCGGCCCGCGCACCGTTGCGTATGCCACTCGCAACCACCTCCCCGGCCAGGTCGACCTGGAGCGGTTCGGCCGGCCGATCGTCGCTGAGTCGTCGTTCGCCGGGGTCGGTTTCGGGCTCGGTTTCTCGGTCGTCGTCGACCCGCTCGCGGGCAAGGCGCTCACCAGTCCCGGTGAGTACGCCTGGGGCGGCATGGCCAGCACGGCTTTCTACGTGGACCCCGTCGAGGAGATCACGGCGGTCTTCCTGACCCAGCTGCTGCCCTCGAGCAGCTATCCCCTCCGCTCCCAGCTGCGGACGCTCGTCAACCAGGCACTGGTGCGCTGACGCGGTGAGCTCGGTCCCTCGTGACCGTTGTCCGCCCGATCGGACGGGTATTCGGCCCTATCGGCCGGTGGGTCAGTGCCGAGGGGTGCCAGACCGGCGTCGCTGACGCGGAGGCGAGCGGAAATGCGTCTCGTTCCATGGATCACCACGAGAAGACTCGGTTGCGGACCGCGGTGGCCGGGGTAACCCGGCTGTACCCGGGCCAGGTCGGTGAGCTGGTCTCCCGCGAGCTTCTCAGCTGGGAGGACTGGGAGGAGTTCGGTCGCCGGCTCGGTGGAAGTCGGCTCGTGCTGCGGCTGGCCGAGGATGTGCTGCAGACGCCGCCGGGCCACGACGGGGCCGCAGCCCGAGTCGGTCGGCAGGCCGGTAGGTCCGGTGTCGCGGTCTCGATCCGGCCGGCCCGCCCCGACGGGATCGGATGGTCGTCCGGGCCGATGAGAGCCCACGCCCAGCTGGGCCGCGAGCGTGGCGAGGCCCAACCGGCACCCGACACCGAGGCAGGTCCGCTGCCGGGTGGCCAGTCGGTGGCGTCCGTCGACGGCGTTGGTCGGGTCGTCGGGTAGGACAAGAGCGAGCCGGAAGGTCGGCAGCGGGGTGATGGCGTCGCGGGGAGTGGCTGCGGTGCGGGGGGCGTCGGCGCCCGGTGCAGTCATGGCGGCCACCTCGTTCCTCGGGTTGATGGAGCGGTCGTCCGGTTCCGGTTCGCGCCTGCCGGTGCCGTCCGAGGAGATATCGCGTTCGCCACCCCCCGCGTTAGCGCGGCAACGTCCGGTCGGGTAGCTCAGGCGGCGCGCTACCCCACGTGTCGCGTCATCCGGTACGCGCGCGGGACGACGTGGGGCCGCGTCGGACGGTCGCGCTATGCTCGACTGTGGGACGGTCACGACCTGCGTGACCCGCAAGACCGGCGCAGCGACCGGCCGGCGTTGCGCACGTATGATCGAAGACCGGTCGGCACACGGTCTTCCGAGAGGAGCGCAGATGCCAGGGCCAGCGCGGCGGGTGGTGCGGCCACCCAAACGCAAGGCGAACCCGCTGCATGCCAGGCGGATCACCGAAGTGGACTGGAAGGACGTGACGCTGCTCCGCACGTTCATCTCCGACCGGGGCAAGATTCGGGCTCGACGCGTCACGGGTCTCACGCCCCAGCAGCAACGGCAGGTCAAGATTGCCATCAAGAACGCACGAGAGATGGCGTTGCTGCCCTACGCCGGCGCGGGAAAGGGCTGAGCTGCCCGGTGATGCCGCGGTACCGTCTCCTGCTGGGGGGCGTTTCGTCTCCTGCCAGAGGCTTGTGTAGCATCGTCGCGGCCTGCCGGGAGCGCCAGCTCGGCTGTCCGGATGGCCGTGTCGCCCCTTTAGCTCAGTCGGCAGAGCGTCTCCATGGTAAGGAGAAGGTCTACGGTTCGATTCCGTAAAGGGGCTCGAGGGACGCCGTTGTGGCGCGCTTCGCGAAGCGGTGTAGCTCAGTCGGTAGAGCAAGCGGCTCATAATCGCTGTGTCGCCGGTTCAAGTCCGGCCACCGCTACCACCTAGATGGACGAGAACTAAGGGCAAGTAGGAGGCACCCGCGATGGCCAAGGCCACCGACGTACGGCCGAAGATCACGCTGGCGTGCGAGCAGTGCAAGCATCGCAACTACATCACCAAGAAGAACCGGCGCAACGACCCGGATCGGCTCACGATCAAGAAGTTCTGTCCGAACTGCGGTACCCACCGGGAACATCGCGAGACCCGCTGAGTGTGCCCGACGCGTCCACGGTCAACCGAGCCTTCATCGGCCGTCAGTGGGCGCCCGCGGAGCCTTACCAGGTCGGCCGGGAGAAGATTCGCGAGTTCGCCGTGGCCATCGGTGAGGACGCAGCGGTATGTCACGACCTTGCCGCGGCCCGCGCCGCCGGGCACCCGGACCTCGTTGCCCCGCCCACGTTCACGGTCACGTTCACGATGCCACTGCTCGAGGCGTTTCTGCGGGACCCCGACTTCGGCTGGGACTACCGCCGGATGGTGCACGCGGACCAGAGCATCGTGGCGCACCGTCCGATCCACGGTGGTGACGAGCTCGTCACCAGCATCCATGTCGAGGATCTGCGGAGCAGGGCGGGCAGCAGGCTGCTCACCCTGCGCTGCGAGGTCGTCGACACCGCGGGCGTCCCCGTCGCGACGTCGAGGTCGCTGTTGGTCACCCGGGAGACCGGCGGATGACCGCCAGGACACTCGTTCCGGCACCGGCGGCGTCATGACGGCCGTCGGCGACGAACTCCCGCCGCTGGAGCTACGCGTCACCCGCGCCGACCTGGTCCGCTACGCAGGTGCGTCCGGCGACTTCAACCCGATCCACTGGAGCGACCGGATCGCGCGCTCGGTCGACCTGCCCGGCGTCATCGCGCACGGCATGTTGACCATGGCGTTGGCCGGCCGGCTCGTGACCGGATGGGTGGGCGATCCGGCTGCGGTCCGCAGCTACGGTGTGCGGTTCACCCGGCCCGTCGTCGTCCCGGACGACGATCTGGGAGCGCTGGTCGAGATCACCGGCAGGGTCGCCGACATCCGGCAGCCGGACCCGGACGGGGTACGGATCGCGAAGATCGACATCACGGCCCGGTCGGCCGGAAGGACTGTGCTCGGCCGGGCCTGCGCAGAGGTCACCCTGCCGAGCTGATGACCGCTCGGCTACCGCGCCTCCGCGAGCAGCTCGGCCATCCGGCCCACGCCGGTGCGCAGGTCGTCGTCGCCGAGTGCGTAGGAGAGCCGAAGGAAGCCCGGGGTGCCGAACGCCTCGCCCGGTACGACGGCGACCTCGACGTGTTCCAGCACCGCCGCGGCCAGCTCCACGCTGCTCTGCGGGCACGACCCGCGGATCTGCTTGCCGATCAGCTCCCGCACCGACGGGTAGACGTAGAAGGCCCCACGCGGGATCGGGCACGCCACGCCGGGGATCGCCGAGAGCAGTTCGACGATCGTGCGCCGCCGCCGGTCGAACGCCGTCCGCATCTCCGCGACGGCGTCCAGCGGCCCCGAGACTGCCTCCAGCGCGGCCCGCTGCGCGACGTTGCACACGTTCGACGACAGGTGCGACTGCAGGTTCGTGGCCGCCTTGATGACATCGGGGGGACCGGCCATCCAGCCGACCCGCCAGCCGGTCATCGCGTAGGTCTTCGCGACGCCGTTGAGCACGATGCACCGGTCGGCCAGCTCGGGCACCACGACCGGCATGGAGACGGCGTCGGCGCCGTCGTAGACCAGGTGTTCGTAGATCTCGTCGGTGAGCACCCAGACGTCGTTCTCGGCGGCCCAGCGCCCGACGGCCTCGGTCAGCTCGCGCGAGGCGACCGCGCCGGTCGGGTTGGACGGCGAGCACCACACCAGCGCCTTGGTGCGCACGGTACGGGCGGCCTCGAGCTGGTCGACCGAGGGCAGGTAGTCGGCGTCGGGTCCGGTCGTCACCACCACCGGAATGCCGCCGGCCAGCGCGATCGACTCGGGGTAGGTGGTCCAGTACGGGGCGGGCAGGAGAACCTCGGCACCGGGGTCGAGGACGGTCGCGAAGGCCTGGTAGACGGCCTGTTTGCCGCCGTTGGTGACGAGCACCTGGTCGGCGGCGACGTCGTAGCCGGAGTCGCGCCTGGTCTTCGCCGCGATGGCGGCGCGCAGCTCGGGCAGGCCGGCGGTCGGGGAGTACCGGTGGTTCCGCGGGTCGGCGCAGGCAGCTCGGGCCGCGGCGACGACGGCGTCGGGGGTCGGGAAGTCGGGCTCACCAGCCCCGAAGCCGATGACGGGCCGCCCGGCCGCCTTGAGTGCCTTCGCCTTCGCGTCGACCGCGAGCGTGGCGGACTCGGTGATCCCGCCGACCCGGGCGGAGATGCGACTGCGGGCGGGCGCTGTCTCAGCTGGTGCAGGCAAAACGGTGGACATGCCGCCATCCTGCCGCACCGACCCGCTGTCGCCGCATAGGGTTTTCGGCCGCACCGGTGTGCGATTTCGGCCGTTGTGAGCGGGTACCGTACACTTGGTCAGCAGGGTACATCGAGTTTGCTTCGGTGCGCGGTGCTGGCTTACGTGCGGTACTGGCTTCACATGCAGGTCGGCTTAGGGGTGTAGCTCAACTGGCAGAGCAGCGGTCTCCAAAACCGCAGGTTGCAGGTTCAAGTCCTGTCACCCCTGCCATCGGGACAAGCACGGATGGCGTGACAAGCAGCGAGTGCCAGCAGGCACAGCAAGTGCCAGCAGACACAGCATCGGCGACGAGCGCCGGCGAGGAGGGGGACCGTGACCGAGGAGCGCGAGTCGGAGCGGTCCGGGCCCGAGCGCCCGACCACCGCCGCCGACCGGCGTGGGCGGCGAGCCGGCGCGACGCCCGCGGAGGGTGCGGGCACCAAGGGGCGGCCCACCCCGGTCCGGGACGCCCGTCCGCCCGCCGCGTCATTGCCGAACCGGATCACCCGGTTCCTGCGCGAGGTCGTCGCCGAGCTCCGAAAGGTGATCTGGCCGAACCGTAAGGAGATGGTGACCTACACCATCGTCGTGCTCGTGTTCGTGTCGTTCATGATCGCGTTCGTGGCCTTGCTCGACTTTCTGTTCGGGCAGGGCGTGCTGTTCCTGTTCGGCACGTGACACCACCGCGGACGAGCCCGACAGCCTTTGACCCAGAAAGCGAGACGCACGTGACCTCCCTAGACGGCGGCCAACGGCCGACCGAGAACGAGCTCGAGGCCCCGGAGGCCGCCGACGCCGCCGTCGAGTCCGTGACCGGTGGCTATGTGGCCGACGGCGCCCAGGTCACCGCCACCGCCGACGGAGCCCGGACCGCCGACGTTGCCGGGGAGACCGAGACCCCCGACGCTGCTGCCGGTGAGGATTCCGAGGTAGTCGATGTCGATCCGGCCGAGGAGCTGCGCGCGGCGCTGCGTCGCGCTCCCGGGGAGTGGTACGTCGTGCACTCCTACGCCGGCTATGAGAACAAGGTCAAGACCAACCTCGAGACGCGGGTGCAGACCTTGGACGTGGAGGACTACATCTTCCAGGTCGAGGTGCCCACCGAAGAGGTCACCGAGATCAAGAACGGCCAGCGCAAGCAGGTCCAGCGCAAGGTACTGCCCGGCTACATCCTCGTGCGGATGGAGCTCAACGACCAGTCCTGGGGGGCGGTACGCAACACCCCCGGAGTCACCGGCTTCGTCGGCGCGACCTCGCGACCCTCGGCGCTCTCCATCGACGACGTCGTCAAGTTCCTGCTGCCGAGGATCGAGCAGCCCAAGAAGGACGCCGCCGGCAAGGGCGGTGCAGGTACGGCATCGGGCAAGGGCACGATCGAGGTCGACTTCGAGGTCGGTGAGTCGGTCACCGTGATGGACGGCCCCTTCGCGACGCTCCCGGCGACGATCAGCGAGGTCAACATCGACGCGCAGAAGCTCAAGGTGCTGGTCTCCATCTTCGGCCGGGAGACCCCGGTCGAGCTGGCGTTCAGCCAGGTATCCAAGATCTGACCACCGAGATCTGACACGAGGAACGCAGAATGCCACCCAAGAAGCGGAAGCTCTCCGCGATCATCAAGCTCCAGATCAAGGCCGGCGTTGCGACGCCGGCGCCGCCGGTCGGCCCCGCGCTGGGCCAGCACGGCGTCAACATCATGGAGTTCTGCAAGGCGTACAACGCCGCCACCGAGGCCCAGCGCGGCGACGTCGTGCCGGTCGAGATCTCGGTGTACGAGGATCGATCGTTCACCTTTGAGCTCAAGACCCCGCCCGCGGCCAGGCTGTTGCTCAAGGCGGCGGGCGTGGAGAAGGGCTCGGGGGAGCCGCATACGAAGAAGGTCGCCACGGTGACCATGGCCCAGGTGCGGCAGATCGCGGAGACCAAGATGCGCGACCTGAACGCGAACGACATCGAGGGGGCCGCCAAGATCATCGCAGGCACCGCGCGCTCGATGGGAATCACCGTCAAGGGCTGAGTCGTCCACCTGGGCGTCGACGTCGGAGTACCGCACGCGTGGGAGAGCCGGGCGCGGCTCGCACCACGAACTGACCCGCGGCCGATCCGGTCGCAGAGCATGAGGACAGGCGATGAAGCGCAGCAAGAACTACCGCAAGGCCGCGGAGTTGATCGACTCGGAGCGGCTCTACAGCCCGCTCGAGGCCGCGGGGTTGGCCAAGGAGACCGCAGCCAACTTCACCCAGGACGGCACCGTCGAGGTCGCGATGCGGCTCGGCGTCGACCCGCGCAAGGCGGACCAGATGGTCCGCGGCACTGTCAACCTGCCGCACGGCACCGGCAAAGCTGTCCGGGTGATCGTGTTCGCCACCGGTGACAAGGCCGTCGAAGCGCAGGCCGCAGGCGCCGACGTGGTAGGCGCCGAGGACCTGATCGAGCGGATCCAGGGCGGTTGGCTGGAGTTCGACGCCGCCATCGCCGCTCCGGACCAGATGGTCAAGGTCGGTCGGATCGCCCGGATTCTGGGCCCACGCGGGCTGATGCCGAATCCGAAGACCGGCACCGTCACCCCGGACGTGGCCAAGGCTGTCAACGACATCAAGGGCGGCAAGATCAGCTTTCGGGTGGACAAGCAGGCCAACCTGCACCTGGTGATCGGCAAGGCGTCGTTCGACACCGACAAGCTGGTGGAGAACTACGGCGCCGCGTTGGACGAGATCCTGCGGGCCAAGCCGTCGGCCGCGAAGGGCCGGTACCTCAAGAAGGTCACGGTCTCCACGACCACTGGCCCCGGCATCCCGGTCGACCCCAACCGCATCCGCAACCTGCTGGTGGACGAGGCGCCCAGCGCCTGACCGAACCCGCCGTCCTCGGCCGGAAACGGACACCAATGCTGGTGATCCCCGTTTGAGAGGCTGCGGCTGCGGTACGCGCGGCGGTCGGCTCCGAGCCCTGATCATGCCTCGGCACCCCACCGCGGCGGCCAGGAGTCCGACGGCGAGCGCCGCTGGTTCGGACGGCGGTCAGGTCCAGTCGGCGAGCACGGCGTCGACGGGCTCGAGGTCGCGCGCCGGCCCCGGAACCTCGGTCGTGGAACGGGAGAAACGCGGGGCTGGCGCGGCCTGCGCCACGCCGCCGGGTGCGACGATCGTGGACCGGGCGGCCAGGTGCGGGTGCCCGGGGACCTCGCCGAACGCCAGCACCGGGGTGACACAGGCGTCGGTCCCTTCGAAGACCGCGACCCACTCGTCGCGGGTCCGGGAAGCGAAGATCTCGGTGAACCGGGCCCTGACGGCCGGCCAGCCGGCCCGATCGGACTGCGCCGGCAGGGTGTCGGCACTGATCCCGAGGCCGTCGAGCAACTGCAGGTAGAACTGCGGCTCGAGCGCCCCGATGGCGACGTGCCTACCGTCGGCGCAGGTGTAGGTGTCGTAGAACGGGGCGTGCCCGTCGAGCAGGTTGGCGTCGCGGGAGTCGGTCCAGAGCTGCTGGCCGAGCAGCGACCACATCAGCTGCACGAGGATGCTCGCGCCGTCGACCATCGCGGCGTCGACGACCTGCCCCTGCCCGGAGCCCTTGGCCTCCCACAGCGCGGCGAGCACGCCGATGACGAGCAGCATCGAGCCGCCGCCGAAGTCGCCCACCAGATTGAGCGGTGGCACCGGCCGTTCGCCGGCGCGTCCGATCGCGTGCAGCGCCCCGGTCAGCGAGATGTAGTTGATGTCGTGCCCGGCGCGTTGGGCCAGTGGGCCGTCCTGACCCCAGCCGGTCATCCGTGCGTAGACGAGCCGGCGGTTGCGGGCGTGGCAGTCGGCCGGACCGACGCCGAGCCGCTCGGTGACGCCGGGCCGGTAGCCCTCCAGCAGCACATCGGCGCGCTCGACGAGGCACAGCACCGTCTCGCGGCCAGCCGGGTCCTTGAGGTCGGCGGCCACCCGGCGACGGCCGCGGAGCACGGGGTCGACCGCATCGGGCGAGCCGATCCGCAGGCCGGGCCGGTCGACGTGCACCACGTCGGCCCCGAGGTCGGCCAGGATCATCGCCGCATGCGGGCCAGGCCCGATGCTCGCGAGCTCGACCACCCGCAGCCCCGAGAGTGGCCCCTTTCGGGCACCCACAGCAGACGCCTCCAGAGCGGTTCAGCCCTCCAAGTCCCAGTATCCACGGGCGAAGACCTGCAGCGTGTGCTCACCGTCGTCGCGCAGCTCCGCGCTGTAGTGATACCGGCCCGCCTGCCAGTTGTCGTACTTCGCGACGACGTCGAGGTAGGCCACCGCCCACGCCTGCCACCCCGCCACGTCCTGCGGCGCAGGATCCGGGGCGTCGCACATGACATCGGTGAACGGCTGCAGGTGCCCCCGCAGTGACGTCCACTTCTGCAGGTCGAGCCATACCGTGTCCATGATCGCCTCCGGTGGAGAGTGTATCGGCGGAAGCTGCCCGGCGCGCTCCCCACAGCCCCGCGAGTCGCGGTATCTGGGTGATCGAGTCGGGGTATCTGTGCGACCGGATCGTGCTGTTCTGTGCTGCGCCGCGGTCGTGGCGCCACGCCTACCTGGACACCGCGGGGCGGGACGCGTCCCGGCCGATCCACCAGTGCGACCCCGGTGCCGGTCTCGACCACTGGTTGCGTACGCTCATCCCCGGTTCCACCGAAGACCGCAGGTCTGCGTCGCCCGCAAAGGTGGGCGTACGAAGGTCCCGTGATGGCGGGCGGCCCGCGCAGGAGGACGAGGAACATCCCGGCGCTGCTGCGTCGTATGTCGCCCCGTGTGCTTTCTGCGCCGGGGCGTTCGTCGTCTCCGGGCCGGAAGCGGTGGCACGCACCGACAACCGAGAGGAGGCAAGGGAATGGCCAGACCTGACAAGGTCGCAACGGTGGATGAGATTGCGAACCGGTTCCGGGGCGCGACCGCCTCGGTGGTCACCGAGTACCGCGGCCTCACCATGGCGCAGCTGACCACACTGCGTCGCGCGCTCGGCCCCGACGCCACATACCGTGTGGCCAAGAACACCCTGGTCAAACGGGCGGCCGAGGATGCGGGCGTCGAAGGTCTCGACGCCCTGTTGACGGGCCCGACGGCCATCGCCTTCGTCCGTGGCGAGCCCGTCGGTGCGGCCAAGGCGCTGCGGGACTTCGCCAGGACCAACCAGGCCCTGGTGATCAAGGGCGGTTTCATGGACGGTCGTGCCCTGACCGTCGCCGAGGTCAACCAGATCGCCGACCTGGAGTCCCGCGAGGTCCTGCTGGCCATGCTGGCAGGCGCGATGAAGGCCAACCTGAGCAAGGCCGCCGCTCTGTTCGCGGCCCCCGCGTCGCAGGTGGCCCGGCTCGCCCAGGCCCTGGCCGACAAGCGTGCCGGGGAGAGCGGCGAGCTCGCTCCATCTCCATCCGTTGACGAGGCGCCGACGTCCGGACCCGCCGATCCGGCGGACAGCGACAGCTGACCACGCACCACCGCACCACCGCACCACCGCGGGCGAGTACATCGACTCCGCGTCCTGCACCACCTCGACCACACTGAGAGAGGCCAACAATGGCGAAACTGTCGACCGACGAGCTGCTCGACGCGTTCAAGGAGCTGACGCTGATCGAGCTGTCAGAGTTCGTGAAGAAGTTCGAGGAGACCTTCGACGTCACCGCGGCCGCCCCGGCCGCCATGGCATCCGCCGGCCCGGCGGCCGCCGCCCCGGAGGCCCCCGAGGAGAAGGACGAGTTCAATGTCGTCCTCGAGGCCGCCGGTGAGAAGAAGATCCAGGTCATCAAGGTGGTCCGCGAGCTCGTCTCCGGGCTGGGTCTCAAAGAGGCCAAGGACCTGGTCGAGTCCGCTCCGAAGGCGATCATCGAGGGCGTCGCCAAGGATGCCGCCAACGCCGCCAAGGCGAAGCTGGAGGATGCCGGCGCCAAGGTGAGCCTGAGCTGATCCACGACCGGCGAACCCGGTGATGCGGGATCCGGTGACCGGTGCGAGCCCCGGCCGGCCCGGTCCCGCGGTCATCGGCCCGGGCCGATCGTGTGCTGGGCGGAGCCTGCAGCAACAGCAGTAGATCATCGCCAGGCCGCCCGGTCCGAGCTGAGCACTGAACGTCAGATTCGTCTTTCCGCTAGCACGACTGGATGAACCTCGGGAAGCGGTGGGTCGACATTCAGGTGCCGCCGGGCGGTCGTCCTCGCGGGACCGGGCACGTCCTCGGCCCGCGCAAGGCGTTTCACCAGCCCGGTCGTCCTCCGAAAGAGACCACTTACCGTCGCGTACGGTCTTGACTCGGTGCGTGTGTCAGGTCACTCTTAGATCTCGATGGTTGTCTTCGTGACCCGTCTCGACAGCGGCTGCTTTTGCAGCTAGACTGCTTCTTTGCGCTGCCTTCGCCCAGGCTCTGTGTGCGTTGTCGGGAACTCTGCATCGGGAGACTCCGGCTCGCCACTTCGGATCCTGGTCGACGGACGCGCCCTGACAACAGACGGCGTGCACCGTTCTGACGACCCGTTCCCCACTGGTCCGGACCTCCCGCCCGGGCGAGACAGATGACGGTATCGCTCAGGGCCGGTGTCCGCCACACGAGAGCATAGTTCTCGGAAGGACGCATCTTGGCTGTCTCCCGCGCCACCAGGACCCCCGCGGCCACCGTCTCGGCCAACCCGAGCTTCCCGGGCGCACCCATCCGGGTCTCCTTCGCGAAGATCCGCGAGCCGCTCGAGGTGCCGGACCTCCTCGACCTGCAGATCCAGTCCTTCGAGTGGTTGGTCGGCGACGAGGCGTGGTGCCAGCGCCGGATCGACGCAGGCGACGAGAAGCCGATGGGCGGTCTCGAGGAGATCCTGACCGAGATCTCCCCGATCGAGGACTTCTCGGGCTCCATGTCGCTGTCCTTCTCCGACCCGCGCTTCGACGAGGTCAAGGCCTCCGTCGAGGAGTGCCGGGACAAGGACATGACCTACGGCGCCCCGCTGTTCGTCACCGCGGAGTTCACCAACAACAGCACCGGCGAGATCAAGAGTCAGACGGTCTTCATGGGTGACTTCCCGGTGATGACCGACAAGGGCACGTTCATCATCAACGGCACCGAGCGCGTCGTGGTGTCGCAGCTCGTCCGTTCGCCAGGAGTCTACTTCGACCACAACATCGACAAGACGACCGAGAAGGATGTCTACTCGGTCAAGATCATCCCGAGCCGGGGCGCGTGGCTGGAGTTCGACGTCGACAAGCGCGACACCGTCGGTGTCCGGATCGACCGCAAGCGCCGCCAGCCGGTCACCGTGCTGCTCAAGGCCCTGGGCTGGACGGCGGAGCAGATCCAGCAGCGCTTCGGCTTCTCCGAGACCATCCTCGCCACCCTGGAGAAGGACCACACCGCGGGCCAGGACGAGGCGCTGCTCGACATCTACCGCAAGCTGCGCCCCGGGGAGCCCCCCACCCGGGAGAGCGCCCAGACGCTGCTGGAGAACCTGTTCTTCAAGGACAAGCGCTACGACCTGGCCAAGGTCGGCCGTTACAAGGCCAACAAGAAGCTCGGTCTGAAGATCGCCAACTCGGTCGGCACGCTGACCGAGGAGGACGTCGCGACGACGATCGAGTACCTCGTGCGGCTGCACGCCGGGGATACCTCGATGAAGGTGGGCCAAGGAGACGCGGCAGTCGAGGTCCCGGTCGAGACCGACGACATCGACCATTTCGGCAACCGGCGGCTGCGCACGGTCGGCGAGTTGATCCAGAACCAGGTCCGGGTCGGACTCTCCCGGATGGAGCGGGTCGTCCGGGAGCGAATGACCACCCAGGACGTCGAGGCCATCACGCCGCAGACCTTGATCAACATCCGGCCGGTGGTGGCCGCGATCAAGGAGTTCTTCGGCACCAGCCAGCTGTCCCAGTTCATGGACCAGCACAACCCGCTGGCCGGCCTGACGCACAAGCGCCGGCTGTCCGCGCTCGGCCCTGGCGGACTGAGCAGGGAGCGGGCCGGCTTCGAGGTCCGCGACGTGCACAACAGCCACTACGGCCGGATGTGCCCGATCGAGACGCCGGAGGGCCCGAACATCGGCCTCATCGGGTCTCTGTCCACGTTCGCCCAGGTCAACCCGTTCGGCTTCATCCAGACGCCGTACCGCAAGGTCGTCGACGGCCGGGTCACCGACCAGATCGACTACCTCACCGCCGACGAGGAGGACCGTTTCGTCAAGGCGCAGGCCAACGCCCCGCTCAACGACGACGGCAGCTTCCAGGAGGAGCGCGTCCTCGTCCGGCGCAAGGCCGGCGAGGTCGACTACATCCCGCCCACCCAGGTCGACTACATCGACGTCTCACCGCGGCAGATGGTGTCAGTCGCCACCGCGCTCATCCCGTTCCTCGAGCACGACGACGCGAACCGCGCGCTGATGGGCGCGAACATGCAGCGCCAGGCGGTGCCGCTGCTGCGCAGCGAGTCGCCGCTGGTCGGCACGGGTATGGAGCTGCGCGCCGCGGTCGACGCGGGTGACGTGCTGGTGGCCGAGAAGGCCGGTGTGGTCGAGGAGCTGTGCGCCGACTACATCACCGTGATGGCCGACGAGGGCACCCGGCAGACCTACCGGCTCAACAAGTTCCGCCGGTCGAACCAGGGCACCTGCAACAACCAGAAGCCGATCGTCGACGAGGAGCAGCGGGTCGAGGTCGGCCAGGTGCTGGCCGACGGGCCGTGCACCGAGGACGGCGAGATGGCGCTGGGCAAGAACCTGCTCGTCGCGATCATGCCGTGGGAGGGCCACAACTACGAGGACGCGATCATCCTGTCGCAGCGTCTCGTGCAGGACGACGTCCTGACCTCGATCCACATCGAGGAGCACGAGGTCGACGCCCGGGACACCAAGCTGGGCGCCGAGGAGATCACCCGGGACATCCCGAACGTCTCCGAGGAGGTTCTCGCGGATCTGGACGAAAGAGGCATCATCCGGATCGGCGCCGAGGTCCAACCCGGCGACATCCTGGTCGGCAAGGTCACGCCCAAGGGCGAGACCGAGCTGACCCCGGAGGAGCGGCTGCTCCGGGCGATCTTCGGCGAGAAGGCGCGCGAGGTCCGCGACACCTCATTGAAGGTCCCGCACGGCGAGAATGGCAAGGTCATCGGCATCCGGGTGTTCTCCCGTGACGACGAGGACGAACTGGCCCCGGGCGTCAACGAGCTGGTCCGCGTCTACGTGGCGCAGAAGCGCAAGATCCAGGACGGCGACAAGCTCGCCGGCCGGCACGGCAACAAGGGCGTCATCGGCAAGATCCTGCCGGCCGAGGACATGCCGTTCCTGCCGGACGGCACGCCGGTCGACATCATCCTGAACACCCACGGTGTACCGCGGCGGATGAACATCGGCCAGATCCTGGAGACCCACCTCGGATGGATCGCCAAGTCCGGCTGGAATATCGGGGTCGAGCCCGGCCAAGAAATCCCACACTGGGCGTCGAAGATACCCGAGGAGCTCTACTCCGTCCCCGCCGACACGTTGACCGCCACTCCGGTCTTCGACGGCGCGAAGGAGAACGAGATCACCGGGCTGCTGGGGTCGACGTTGCCCAACCGTGACGGGGATCGGATGGTCGGCCCGGACGGCAAGGCCCAGCTGTTCGACGGACGTTCCGGGGAGCCGTACCCGTTCCCGGTCGCCGTCGGCTATATGTACATCCTGAAGCTGGCGCACCTGGTCGACGACAAGATCCACGCACGCTCCACCGGCCCGTACTCGATGATCACCCAGCAGCCGCTCGGCGGTAAGGCCCAGTTCGGCGGCCAGCGCTTCGGCGAGATGGAGTGCTGGGCGATGCAGGCCTACGGCGCCGCTTACACCCTGCAGGAACTGCTCACCATCAAGTCGGACGACGTGGTGGGTCGGGTCAAGGTCTATGAGGCGATCGTCAAGGGGGAGAACATTCCCGAGCCGGGCATCCCCGAGTCGTTCAAGGTGCTGCTCAAGGAACTGCAGTCGTTGTGCCTCAACGTCGAGGTGATGTCCAGCGACGGTGCGGCCATCGAGATGCGCGACACCGACGACGAGGACCTGGAGCGGGCTGCGGCGAACCTGGGCATCAACCTGTCCAGCCGTCCCGGATCCGACTCCGTCACCATGGACGATGTGATCAACTGAGGCTCGGGGGGCTGCGCCCCCGAGCACCTCCCAACTGCATTGTCGAGATAGCGCCAACGGGATTTGAGGACACACGTGCTCGACGTCAACTTCTTCGACGAGCTGCGCATCGGCCTGGCCACCGCGGAGCACATCCGCCAGTGGTCCCACGGCGAGGTGAAGAAGCCCGAGACCATCAACTACCGGACCCTGAAGCCGGAGAAGGACGGCCTCTTCTGCGAGAAGATCTTCGGCCCGACCAGGGACTGGGAGTGCTACTGCGGGAAGTACAAGCGCGTCCGGTTCAAGGGAATCATCTGCGAGCGCTGCGGCGTCGAGGTGACCAGGGCCAAGGTCCGCCGCGAGCGGATGGGGCACATCGAGCTGGCCGCGCCGGTCACGCACATCTGGTACTTCAAGGGTGTGCCGAGCCGGCTGGGTTACCTGCTCGACCTGGCACCCAAGGATCTCGAGAAGATCATCTACTTCGCGGCCTACGTGATCACCTCGGTGAACAAGGAGCTGCGGCACAACGACCTGTCCACGCTCGAGAACGAGATGAGTGTGGAGCGCAAGCGGGTCGAGCAGCGACGCGACACCGACCTGGAGGCCCGGGCCCAGAAGCTTGAGGCCGACCTGGCCGAGCTGGAGGCGGAAGGCGCGAAGAGCGACGTCCGTCGCAAGGTCAAGGAGGGTGGCGAGCGGGAGATGCGTCAGCTCCGCGACCGCGCCCAGCGCGAGCTCGACCGGCTCGACGAGATCTGGACCAAGTTCACCAAGCTGGAGGTCCAGCAGCTCGAGCCCGACGAGAGCATCTACCGTGAGCTCTACGATCGTTACGGCGACTATTTCACCGGTGCCATGGGTGCCGAGGCGATCCAGACCCTGCTGCAGAACTTCGACATCGACGCCGAGGCCGAGAACCTGCGGGAGACCATCCGCAGCGGGAAGGGCCAGAAGAAGCTCCGCGCGCTCAAGCGGCTCAAGGTCGTGGCGGCGTTCCAGGCCACCGGCAACAGCCCGATGGGCATGGTCCTCGACTGCGTCCCGGTCATCCCGCCGGACCTGCGCCCGATGGTGCAGCTCGACGGTGGCCGGTTCGCCACCTCCGATCTCAACGACCTGTACCGCCGGTGCATCAACCGGAACAACCGGCTCAAGCGGCTGATCGACCTCGGCGCCCCCGAGATCATCGTCAACAACGAGAAGCGGATGCTGCAGGAGGCCGTCGACGCGCTGTTCGACAACGGCCGCCGCGGCCGTCCGGTGACCGGCCCTGGCAACCGGCCGCTCAAGTCGCTGTCCGACCTGCTCAAGGGCAAGCAGGGCCGGTTCCGGCAGAACCTGCTGGGCAAGCGCGTCGACTACTCGGGCCGTTCGGTCATCGTGGTCGGCCCGCAGCTCAAGCTGCACCAGTGCGGGCTGCCCAAGCAGATGGCACTGGAGCTGTTCAAGCCGTTCGTGATGAAGCGGCTGGTCGACCTGAATCATGCGCAGAACATCAAGTCGGCCAAGCGGATGGTCGAGCGCGGCCGCGCCCAGGTGTGGGACGTGCTCGAGGAGGTCATCTCCGAGCACCCGGTGCTGCTCAACCGCGCACCGACGCTGCACCGCCTCGGCATCCAGGCCTTCGAGCCGCAACTGGTGGAGGGCAAGGCCATCCAGCTGCACCCGCTGGTCTGCGAGGCGTTCAACGCCGACTTCGACGGTGACCAGATGGCGGTGCACCTGCCGCTGTCGGCCGAGGCGCAGTCCGAAGCCCGCGTCCTCATGCTCTCGTCGAACAACATCCTGTCGCCCGCCTCCGGGCGGCCGCTGGCGATGCCGCGACTGGACATGGTGACCGGCCTGTACCACCTGAGCCGACTGCGCGAGGGCGCGATGGGCGAGGGCATGGCGTTGTCCTCGCTGGCCGAGGCGATCATGGCCTACGACCGCAAGGTGCTCCACCTGCAGGCACCGGTCAAGATCCGGCTGACCGGCGTCACCCCGCCCGCCGACGTCGTCGAGGCCATCGGCTGGACCGAGGGTGACAGCTGGCTGGCCGACACCACGCTCGGCCGGGTGCTGTTCAACGAGCTGCTCCCTGGCGACTACCCGTTCGTCAACGAGCCGCTGCCGAAGAAGCGCCAGGCCGCGATCATCAACGACCTGGCCGAGCGTTACTCGATGACCGAGGTCGCGCAGGTGCTCGACCGGCTCAAGGACGCGGGCTTCTACTGGGCCACCCGGTCCGGGGTCACGATCGCCATCTCCGATGTCATCGTGCCGCCGAACAAGCAGCGGATCCTCGACGGCTACGAAATCAAGGCCGAGCAGGTCAACAAGCGCTACCAGCGGGGCGCCTTGTCCCACCAGGAGCGCAACGACGAGATGGTCAAGATCTGGACCCAGGCCTCCGAAGAGGTGGCCAGGGCCATGGAGGAGAACTTCCCCGAGGACAACCCGATCCCGATGATCGTGAAGTCGGGCGCGGCGGGCAACATGACCCAGGTCCGGCAGCTCGCTGGGATGCGGGGCCTGGTGGCCAACCCCAAGGGTGAGTACATCCCCCGTCCGATCAAAGCCAACTTCCGCGAGGGCCTGTCGGTGCTGGAGTACTTCATCTCCACCCACGGCACCCGCAAGGGGCTGGCGGACACGGCGCTGCGCACGGCCGACTCGGGCTACCTGACCCGGCGCCTGGTGGACGTGTCGCAGGACGTCATCGTCCGCGAGGTCGACTGCGGCACCGAGCGAAGCATCACGATGCCGGTCACCGAGGAGACGTCCGACGGCCGGCTGATCCCGCACCGCTATATCCGGACCAGCATCTACGCCCGCTGTGCCGCCGAGGACGCGTACGGCCCGGACGGCGAGCTCGTGGTCCGTCGTGGCGACGACCTCGGTGACCCGGCACTCGTCGCGCTGGTCGCGGCCGGGGTCAAGACGATCAAGGTCCGCAGCGCGCTCACCTGTACCTCGACCACCGGTATCTGCGGGATGTGCTACGGCCGCTCGATGGCCACCGGCAAGCTGGTGGACGTCGGCGAGGCGGTCGGCATCGTTGCGGCACAGTCGATCGGCGAGCCGGGCACGCAGCTGACGATGCGCACCTTCCATACCGGCGGGGTGGCCGGGGACGACATCACCACCGGCCTGCCCCGTGTGCAGGAGCTGTTCGAAGCCCGGGTCCCGAAGGGCAAGGCGCCGATCGCCGATGTCGACGGGCGGATCGCCATCGAGGACGGCGACCGCTTCTGGAAGATCACCCTCACCCCGGACGACGGTGGCGAGGAGATCGTCTACGAGAAGCTGTCGAAGCGGCAGTGGCTGGCCATGACCACGGACGACGGTCAGGAGCGGCCGCTTGCCGACGGCGACCACGTGCAGGTGGGCCAGCTGCTTCTCGAGGGCACGGCCGACCCGCACGAGGTGCTGCGCGTCATGGGTCCTCGCGAGGTGCAGCTGCACCTGGTGCGTGAGGTGCAGAAGGTGTACCGCACGCAGAGTGTGGACATCCACGACAAGCACATCGAGGTGATCATCCGGCAGATGCTGCGACGGGTCACGATCATCGACTCGGGCGCCACCGAGTTCCTGCCCGGTGCGCTGGCCGAGCGGGCGGACTTCGAGACGCAGAACCGCCGGGTGGTGGCCGAAGGCAGGGAGCCTGCGGCGGGTCGCCCGGTGCTGATGGGGATCACGAAGGCCTCGCTGGCCACCGAGTCGTGGCTGTCCGCGGCCTCGTTCCAGGAGACCACCCGCATCCTCACCGATGCCGCGATCAACGGAAAGCGCGACAAGCTCGTCGGGCTCAAGGAGAACGTGATCATCGGCAAGCTGATCCCGGCCGGTACCGGGATCAACCGGTACCGCAACATCCAGGTGCAGCCCACGGAGGAGGCCCGCGCGGCCGCCTACGCGCTGCCGAGCTACGACGACGGCTACTACAGCCCCGACGTGTTCGGCGCTGGTACCGGGGCCGCGGTACCGCTGGACGACTACGACTTCGGGCGCGACTACCGCTGAGGTAGCCGACCTGAAGTCCGGTCCTGAACGGGGCCGGGGACCGCTCTCCCGCGGCGGTCCCCGGCCCCGTTCGCCGTTCGGCGGCACACCCGTCACCTCCGGTCGTGATCGTCGTCTCGACAGCGGGGGAGCCGCCCGGCTCCGATCGTGATCGGCATTCCGACAGCGGCAGCCGCGTTTTTCGCGGCTGCCTGCTCCGAACTGGCGATCCTGGTCTTGGCAGTGGACCCGTTTTGACCCCCTTGCAGCGGGGCGGGTACGCTATGGACTTGTGCTCGACCCCGGTCGGGCCGATCCGTGTGCGCGGTGGTCACCGGCTCCGCGAAGCAGTGCCGAGGACAGTAAATGTCGGGGGCAGTCGCGCTGAGCAGGCCGGCGAGTGCGTGGGTCACTCGGGCTCATCCGTGCGGGTTCCCCGACCCCCCGTGAAGTGCCCCGAGTTCGACACGCCCGACCTCGGGGCTCGGGTGGCCGAGTAGGTCGGCTGCCCGAACCCCGCACTGTCAGGTGCAGCACGACCAGCGGACAGCGCAACTTATTACAGCCATGAGTAAGTCGACGGGAAGAAGCACACGGTTCATGCCCACGATCCAGCAGCTGGTCCGCAAGGGCCGCCAGGACAAGGTCGCCAAGACCAAGACCGCCGCACTGAAGGGTTCCCCGCAGCGGCGGGGCGTCTGCACGCGCGTGTACACCACGACGCCCAAGAAGCCGAACTCCGCGCTGCGCAAGGTCGCTCGCGTTCGGCTGACCAGCCTGGTCGAGGTCACCGCCTACATCCCGGGTGAGGGCCACAACCTTCAGGAGCACTCCATCGTGCTCGTCCGCGGCGGTCGGGTGAAAGACCTGCCGGGCGTCCGCTACAAGGTCGTTCGAGGCTCGCTGGACACCCAAGGCGTCAAGAACCGCAAGCAGGCCCGCAGTCGATACGGCGCGAAGAAGGAGAAGAGCTGATGCCCCGCAAGGGTCCTGCCCCGAAGCGGCCGTTGGTCTCCGACCCGGTGTTCAGCTCGCCACTGGTCACCCAGCTGGTGAACAAGGTGCTCAAGGACGGCAAGCGCTCGTTGGCCGAGCGCATTGTGTACGGCGCCCTCGAGGGCACGCGGGAGAAGAGCGGCGCCGACCCGGTCGTCACGCTCAAACGTGCGCTGGACAACGTGAAGCCGGCCCTCGAGGTGAAGAGCCGCCGCGTCGGCGGCGCGACCTACCAGGTGCCGGTCGAGGTCCGGGCGGTACGCCAGACCACGTTGGCACTCCGCTGGCTGGTGTCCTACGCCGGCCAGCGACGCGAGAAGACGATGGTCGAGCGGCTGATGAACGAGCTGCTCGACGCGAGCAACGGGCTCGGCGCCAGCGTGAAGCGGCGCGAGGACATGCACAAGATGGCGGAGTCCAACAAGGCCTTCGCCCACTACCGCTGGTGACGGGCCGATCGTCCGCGCACCATTGCTGAGGGAGCGAGTGAGAAGTGGCACGCGACGTGCTGACGGACCTGGGCAAGGTCCGAAACATCGGCATCATGGCGCACATCGACGCCGGCAAGACCACCACCACCGAGCGGATCCTGTTCTACACCGGGATCAACTACAAGATCGGTGAGGTACACGACGGCGCCGCCACGATGGACTGGATGGAGGAGGAGCAGAAGCGCGGCATCACGATCACCTCCGCCGCCATCACCTGCTTCTGGAACGACCACCAGATCAACATCATCGACACTCCCGGACACGTCGACTTCACCGTCGAGGTGGAGCGGTCCCTGCGGGTGCTCGATGGCGCCGTCGCGGTCTTCGACGGCAAGGAGGGGGTCGAGCCCCAGTCCGAGCAGGTGTGGCGCCAGGCCACCAAGTACGACGTGCCGCGCATCTGCTTCGTCAACAAGATGGACAAGCTCGGCGCGGACTTCTACTTCACGGTGCGGACCATCCAGGACCGGCTCGGTGCGAAGCCACTGCCCCTGCAGTTGCCGATCGGCTCGGAGAGCGAGTTCATCGGCGTCGTCGACCTGGTCGGAATGCGTGCGCTCACCTGGCGCGGCGAGGTCCAGAAGGGCGAGGACTACACGGTCGAGGAGATCCCCGCGAACCTGGCCGAGCTGGCCGCCGAGTACCGGGAGAAGCTCCTCGAATCCGTCGCCGAGACCGACGACGCCCTGATGGAGTCCTACCTCGCCGGCGAGGAGCTCACCGCCGAGCAGGTCCGACACGGTATCCGCAAGATCGTGAATGACCGGACGGCCTACCCGGTGCTGTGTGGTTCCGCGTACAAGAACAAGGGCGTTCAGCCCATGCTCGACGCGGTGATCGACTACCTGCCGTCGCCGATCGACGTGCCGCCGGTCGAGGGCCTGCTACCCGACGGGGAGACCCCGGCCACCCGTCGGCCCAGCACGGACGAGCCGTTCTCCGCGCTCGCGTTCAAGATTGCTGCGCACCCGTTCTTCGGCAAGCTGACCTACATCCGGGTGTACTCGGGTCGGATTCCCGCCGGGACCCAGGTCATCAACTCGACCAAGGACCGCAAGGAGCGCATCGGGAAGTTCTTCCAGATGCACGCCAACAAGGAGAACCCGGTCGATGAGGCCCTTGCCGGCCACATCTACGCCGTCACCGGGCTGAAGGACACCACGACCGGCGACACGCTGTGTGACCCGCAGCAACCGATCGTCCTGGAGTCGATGACCTTCCCGGAGCCGGTGATCCAGGTGGCGGTCGAGCCGAAGACCAAGGCCGACCAGGAGAAGCTCTCGACGGCGATCCAGAAGCTGGCCGAGGAGGACCCGACGTTCCAGGTCTCCCAGGACGACGAGACGGGCCAGACGATCCTCGCCGGGATGGGTGAGCTGCACCTCGAGGTGCTGGTCAACCGGATGAAGAGCGACTTCAAGGTCGAGGCCAACATCGGTAAGCCGCAGGTCGCCTACCGGGAGACCATCCGCCGCACGGTCGACAAGTACGAGTACACGCACAAGAAGCAGACCGGTGGTTCGGGCCAGTTCGCCCGCGTCATCATCAAGCTCGAGCCGCTGAGCACAGCGGACGGCGCGTTGTACGAGTTCGACAACAAGGTCAGCGGCGGTCGTATCCCGCGGGAGTACATCCCTTCGGTCGACGCCGGCGCGCAGGACGCCATGCAGTACGGCGTGCTGGCCGGCTATCCGCTGGTCGGCATCAAGCTGACCCTGCTCGACGGCCAGTACCACGAGGTCGACTCGTCGGAGATGGCCTTCAAGGTCGCCGGCTCGATGGCCCTCAAGGAGGCCGCGCGCAAGGCCGACCCGGCCCTGCTCGAGCCGATGATGGCCGTCGAGGTCACTACGCCCGACGACTACATGGGCGACGTGATCGGCGACCTGAACTCCCGCCGTGGCCAGATCCAGGCCATGGAGGAGCGGGCCGGCGCCCGCATCATCAAGGCGCTGGTCCCGCTGTCGGAGATGTTCGGCTACGTCGGCGACCTGCGGTCGCGGACCCAGGGCCGGGCGAACTACACGATGGTCTTCGACTCCTACGCGGAGGTTCCGACCAACGTGGCGAAGGAGATCATCGCAAAGGCGACCGGCGAGTAAGGTCGGCCGCGTTCGGAAGGGCGTGCCGGGGGCCGGTAAGGTTCGCGGCTCGCACTGATAACACCCCAGACCTGCCGTCAGCACGGCGGAAGAGAAGAACACAGTCCAGGAGGACCCTGCAGTGGCGAAGGCGAAGTTCGAGCGGACCAAGCCGCACGTCAACATCGGCACGATCGGTCACATCGACCACGGCAAGACCACGCTGACGGCGGCCATCACGAAGGTTCTGCACGACAAGTTCCCGACCCTCAACCAGGCGTCGGCGTTCGACCAGATCGACAAGGCTCCCGAGGAGCGCCAGCGCGGTATCACCATCTCGATCGCGCACGTCGAGTACCAGACCGCGAAGCGGCACTACGCGCACGTCGACTGCCCCGGGCACGCCGACTACATCAAGAACATGATCACCGGTGCGGCCCAGATGGACGGTGCCATCCTGGTGGTCGCGGCGACCGACGGCCCGATGCCACAGACCCGCGAACACGTGCTACTGGCCCGCCAGGTCGGGGTGCCCTACATCGTGGTCGCGCTGAACAAGGCCGACATGGTCGACGACGAGGAGATCATGGAGCTCGTCGAGCTGGAGGTCCGTGAGCTGCTGTCCGCGCAGAACTACCCGGGTGACGACCTGCCGATCGTCCGCGTCTCGGCATTGAAGGCGCTCGAGGGCGACGCGGAGTGGGCCAAGACCGTCGTGGAGCTGATGGACGCCGTCGACGAGGCGGTCCCGGAGCCGGAGCGTGACATCGAGAAGGCGTTCCTGATGCCTGTCGAGGATGTCTTCACCATCACCGGCCGCGGCACGGTGGTCACCGGCCGGATCGAGCGCGGCATCGTGAAGGTGAACGAGACCGTCGAGATCGTCGGTATCCGCGAGAAGTCGACCAACACCGTCGTCACCGGCGTCGAGATGTTCCGCAAGATTCTCGACGAGGGCCGCGCCGGCGAGAACGTGGGTCTGCTCCTTCGTGGCATCAAGCGCGAGGACGTCGAGCGCGGTCAGGTGGTGGTGAAGCCGGGTTCGATCACTCCGCACACCGATTTCGAGGGCCAGGTCTACATCCTGTCCAAGGACGAGGGCGGCCGGCACACGCCGTTCTTCAACAACTACCGGCCGCAGTTCTACTTCCGGACCACGGACGTGACCGGTGTGGTGACCTTGCCCAGCGGCACCGAAATGGTCATGCCGGGCGACAACACCTCGATGAACGTCGCGCTGATCCAGCCGATCGCCATGGAGAAGGGCCTGCAGTTCGCCATTCGCGAGGGTGGTCGGACGGTAGGTGCCGGTCAGGTCACCAAGATTAACAAGTAAGACCCCCGGTCGCGGGTGCCGCAGACCGATGTGGCATTCTTGACGGGTTGCCCGTGAGGGTATCGGCGCGGGCCTCAGGATCGATCCGCTGGATCGATTGCTGGTGTCCGCGCGCCGCTCCTGGGCGTAGCCCCGATCCACGGTGCCCCCGGGGTGCTGGCGACTTGGGACCGGTATCTCGTTCGGGTGCGACACGCCCGACCTCGTGGACCGGAGCCCGGCGGGTAGGACCTCAAGCGGACGTCTCGCGGGCATGACCGGCGAGCACTGGACAGCAGCGGCAGGAAGAAGAGGGCGACCGACGACCATGGCGGGACAAAAGATCCGCATCAGGCTGAAGGCCTACGACCACGAGGCAATCGACGCGTCGGCTCGCAAGATCGTCGAGACGGTGACGCGTACCGGTGCCAGGGTCGTCGGACCGGTGCCACTGCCGACGGAAAAGAACATCTACTGCGTCATCCGCTCGCCGCACAAGTACAAGGACTCACGCGAGCACTTCGAGATGCGTACCCACAAGCGGCTGATCGACATCCTCGACCCGACACCGAAGACGGTCGACGCGCTCATGCGCATCGACCTCCCGGCCAGCGTCGACGTCAACATCCAGTGAGGCTCGAGTTCTGATGAGCGAGAGGCAGATCACCGGCATCCTGGGCACCAAGCTCGGGATGACCCAGGTGTTCGACGAGAACAACCGGGTGGTGCCGGTCACCGTGGTCCAGGCGGGGCCGAACGTGGTGACCCAGATCCGCTCCACGGAGACCGACGGCTATGTCGCTGTTCAGCTTGCCTACGGCGCGGTCGATCCGCGCCGGGTGAACAAGCCCGACGCCGGTCACTTCGCCAAGGCGGGCGTGACCCCGCGCCGGTACACGGTGGAGCTGCGCACGTCCGACGCGGGCGACTACACGGTCGGCCAGTCGATCACCGCCGAGGTGTTCGGCGCGGGCGCGCTCGTCGACGTGGCCGCCACCAGTAAAGGTAAGGGCACCGCGGGGGTCATGAAGCGCCACAACTTCAAGGGCCTCGGTGCGAGCCACGGCACGCAGCGCAAGCACCGCTCGCCGGGCTCCATCGGCGGCTGCGCCACGCCGGGCCGGGTCTTCAAGGGGTTACGGATGGCCGGGCGGATGGGTGTCGCGCGGGTGACCACCCAGAACCTGACCGTGCATCGGGTCGACGCGGACAACGGGCTGCTCCTGATCAAGGGCGCGATCCCCGGTCCGCGCGGCGGCCTGGTCGTGGTCACCTCGGCGGTTAAGGGTGGTGTGCGATGACGACCTCCGCGCAGGGCGGTGCGGTGGAGATCAGGACCCCGGCCGGGGACCCGGCCGGCACGGTTGAGCTGCCCGCCCACGTCTTCGACGTGGCGGCGAACCTGCCGTTGATGCACCAGGTCGTGGTGGCTCAGCTGGCTGCGGCCCGGCAGGGCACGCACTCCACCAAGACCCGTGGCGAGGTGCGCGGCGGTGGTCGCAAGCCGTTCCGGCAGAAGGGCACCGGCAGGGCCCGGCAGGGCTCGATCCGCGCACCGCAGTTCGCCGGCGGCGGCGTGGCGCACGGACCGACGCCGCGCGACTACACCCAGAAGACCCCGAAGAAGATGAAGTCAGCGGCGCTGCGCGGTGCCCTGTCGGATCGCGCCCGCGCCGGCCTCGTGCACGTCGTCTCCGGCATCGTCGGCGGTGACACCCCCTCGACGAAGGCGGCCCGCAAGGTCATCGAAGCCATCGTGTCCGCCGAGGGGACCCGGGTGCTCGCCGTCGTCGGCCGGGACGACACGGTCAGCCTGCTGAGCCTGCGCAACCTGCCGGACGTGCACCTGATCGCACCTGACCAGCTGAACACCTACGACGTGCTCGTCAACGACGTCGTGTTGTTCACCTCGGCGGCGCTGGACACGTTCCTGGCGGGCCCGGTTGCCGCGCCGAGGTCGACCAGATGGGGCGGCGGCGCACCGGAGCCCCTGGGGAGCGGCGAGGAGGACAACGACGAAGAGGGCGAAGAGGGCGCTGCGGCGAGCGGCAATGCCGACGCTGGCACCGTCGACGCCACGCCCGACGAGGAGGCTGCCAAGTGATCCCGGATCCGCGCGACATCCTGCTCGCGCCGGTGGTGTCGGAGAAGAGCTACGGGCTGCTCGAGGAGCGTCAATACACCTTCCTCGTGCGGCCGGATGCGAACAAGACCCAGATCAAGATCGCCGTGGAGAAGGTGTTCGGAGTGCAGGTGCTCAGCGTCAACACGCTGAACCGCCCGGGCAAGCGCAAGCGGTCGCGCACCGGCTACGGCAAACGCAAGGACACCAAGCGCGCGATCGTCACGCTCTCGCAGACGAGCAAGACGATCGACGTGTTCGGTGGCCGGGCGAGCTGAGGGAGCGAACCCATGGGTATCCGCAAGTACAAGCCGACCACGCCGGGCCGGCGGGGCGCCAGTGTCTCCGACTTCGCCGAGATCACCCGGTCGACGCCGGAGAAGTCGCTGATCCGGCCACTGCACAGCACCGGCGGGCGTAACGTGCACGGCCGCATCACCACCCGGCACCAGGGCGGTGGCCACAAGCGTGCCTACCGTGTGATCGACTTCCGGCGCAACGACAAGGACGGCGTCCCGGCGAAGGTCGCGCACATCGAGTACGACCCGAACCGGACGTCGCGGATCGCTCTGCTGCACTACGTCGACGGCGAGAAGCGCTACATCGTCGCCCCGGCAAAGCTCAAGCAGGGTGACCGGGTGGAGAGCGGCGCGAACGCCGACATCAAGGTGGGCAACAACCTGCCGCTGCGCAATATCCCGACCGGCACTGTGGTACACGCGATCGAGCTCCGCCCCGGTGGCGGTGCCAAGATCGCTCGCGCCGCCGGGTCGGGGGTGCAGCTGGTGGCGAAGGACGGGCCGTACGCCCAGCTGCGCATGCCGTCGGGGGAGATCCGCAACGTCGACGTGCGCTGCCGGGCGACCGTCGGCGAGGTCGGCAACAGCGATCACTCCAACATCAACTGGGGCAAGGCGGGCCGGATGCGGTGGAAGGGCAAGCGCCCGACCGTCCGCGGGGTCGCCATGAACCCGGTGGACCACCCGCACGGCGGTGGTGAGGGCAAGACCTCCGGGGGTCGTCACCCGGTCAACCCGAACGGCAAGCCCGAGGGTCGCACCCGCCGCACCAAGCCGAGTGACAAGTTGATCGTCCGTCGGCGCCGCACCGGCAAGAAGCGCTGACATGAAGAACAAGAACTGGGCAGGGAGGTAATAGATGCCGCGCAGC
This sequence comes from Mycobacteriales bacterium, assembly GCA_038254065.1. Lineage (GTDB taxonomy): Bacteria > Actinomycetota > Actinomycetes > Mycobacteriales > Pseudonocardiaceae > Pseudonocardia. The sequence goes on from JBBSGM010000012.1 coordinate 29,302, forward strand.
CTGAAGAAGGGTCCGTTCGTGGACGACCACCTGCTCAAGAAGGTGGACACCCTCAACGAGGCCGGCAAGAAGACCGTCATCCGGACCTGGTCCCGTCGGTCCACCATCATCCCCGACATGATCGGCCACACGATCGCGGTGCACGACGGCCGCAAGCACGTGCCGGTCTTCATCTCGGACTCGATGGTCGGCCACAAGCTGGGGGAGTTTGCTCTGACCCGGACGTTCCGTGGCCATATCAAGGACGACCGCAAAGCGCGTCGGCGCTGAGCGGCCCGAGTAGCGACTTAGGAGAGGTGGAGGAGAATGGCTGCGACGTCTGACAAGCAGGCAGGCCAGGACACCGCCGGCGCCGCGCTCGAGCTGCCTCGGGCGCTGGCCAGGGCGCGGTTCGTGGGCATGTCGCCCACCAAGGTGCGACGGGTGGTCGAGCTGATCAAGGGGCGGCCGGTCGAGGAGGCCCTGAACGTGCTGCGGTTCTCACCGCAGGCGGCTGCCGTGCCGGTGGCCAAGGTCGTGGCGAGCGCCGCGGCGAATGCCGAGAACAACTTCGACCTGGACCGGGACACCCTCGTGGTGGCCGTGGCCTATGTCGACCAAGGGCCGACAGCCAAGCGCATCCGGCCGCGGGCCCAGGGGCGCGCGTACCGGATCCGCAAGCGGACGAGCCATATCACCATCGAGGTCGAGTCGCGACCGGTGAAGGCCGGAGCGCGAGGCTCGGGCGGGCGCAGTGCGAAGGGGAGGGCCCGCTGATGGGTCAGAAGGTCAACCCGCATGGGTTCCGGCTCGGTATCACCACGGACTGGAAGTCCCGGTGGTACGCGGACAAGCAGTACGCCGAGTACGTGAAGGAAGACGTCGAGATCCGCCGCCTGCTCGCCAAGGGTATGGAGCGGGCCGGCATCTCCAAGGTCGAGATCGAGCGCACCCGTGACCGGGTCCGGGTGGACATCCACACCGCCCGTCCCGGCATCGTGATCGGTCGCCGTGGCGCCGAGGCCGATCGCATCCGGGGTCAGCTGGAGAAGCTCACCCAGAAGCAGGTCCAGCTCAACATCCTCGAGGTGAAGAACGCCGAGTCGGACGCGCAGCTCGTGGCGCAGGGTGTCGCCGAGCAACTGTCCAACCGGGTGGCATTCCGTCGCGCGATGCGCAAGGCCATCCAGTCGGCCATGCGTTCGCCGCAGGTCAAGGGCATCCGGGTGCAGTGCTCGGGCCGCCTCGGCGGTGCCGAGATGTCACGGTCGGAGTTCTACCGCGAGGGTCGGGTCCCGCTGCACACGCTGCGTGCGGACATCGACTACGGCCTGTTCGAGGCGCGCACCACCTTCGGCCGGATCGGCGTCAAGGTGTGGATCTACAAGGGCGACGTGGTCGGTGGGCGCCGTGAAGGCACACCGCCGGCCGCCGGTGACCCGAACCGCGGCCCGCGCCGCGAGCGTCCGGCCCGTCGCCGTTCCGGTTCCTCCGGCACCACGGCGACGAGCACCGATGCCGGGCGGGCGGCTGCCGAGCAGACCACCGGGCCGGGCAACCAGGGCGGCATTGCGACGATCGAGGCCGACGCCGTCGCCGCACGGGCGCAGCCGCAAGAGAACACCGGTGGGGAGGCCTGAGCATGCTGATCCCGCGCAAGGTCAAGCACCGCAAGCAGCACCGACCGCACCGGACCGGGGCCGCATCGGGCGGTACCCGGGTCAACTTCGGTGACTTCGGAATCCAGGCCCTCGAGCCGGCGTACCTCACCAACCGGCAGATCGAGTCCGCCCGTATCGCCATCAACAGGCACATCCGTCGTGGCGGCAAGGTGTGGATCAACGTCTTCCCGGACCGGCCGCTGACCAAGAAGCCGGCGGAGACCCGGATGGGTTCGGGCAAGGGTTCTCCGGAGAAGTGGGTGGTGAACGTCAAGCCCGGCCGGGTGCTGTTCGAGATGAGCTACCCGAGCGAGCAGACCGCCCGCGAGGCGCTCCGTCGCGCCATCCACAAGCTGCCGATGAAATGCCGGATCGTGACCCGCGAGGGTGGTGACATCTGATGGCACGCACGTCGACGGGTAGCGTCGCCGCCGAGCTGCGTGAGCTGACCGACGAGGAGCTCACGCTGCGCGTGCGGGAGGCCAAGGAGGAGTTGTTCAACCTCCGCTTCCAGATGGCGACCGGGCAGTTGGACAACAACCGGCGGCTGCGGACCGTCCGGCACGACATCGCGCGGGTCTACACCATCATGCGGGAGCGGGAGCTCGGGCTGTCGGCCGCGCCTGACGAGGACGGAAGCGTCGCATGAGTGAGCAGCAGGCGAAGGTACGCGGGGAGCGGAAGGTCCGCGAGGGGCTGGTCGTGTCCGACCGGATGGACAAGACGATCGTGGTGTCCCTCGAGGACCGGGTGAAGCACCCGCTGTACGGCAAGGTCATCCGCCGGACCAGCAAGGTGAAGGCGCACGACGAGGCCAACACGGCCGGCATCGGCGACCGGGTCCGGCTGATGGAGACCCGGCCGCTGTCGGCGACCAAGCGCTGGCGGCTCGTCGAAATTCTCGAGAAGGCCAAGTAGGTGACGCTGTGATCCAGCAGGAGTCGCGGCTGCGTGTCGCCGACAACACCGGCGCCAAGGAGATCCTCTGCATCCGGGTGCTGGGCGGTTCGGGGCGACGTTACGCGGGGATCGGCGACATCATCGTCGCCACCGTGAAGGACGCCATCCCGGCCGCCGGAGTGAAGCGCGGTGACGTGGTCAAAGCCGTCATCGTGCGTACCGTCAAGGAGAAACGGCGTCCGGACGGGAGCTACATCCGGTTCGACGAGAACGCGGCCGTGTTGATCCGGGACAACGGTGAGCCGCGGGGCACCCGCATCTTCGGGCCGGTCGGTCGGGAGCTGCGCGACAAGCGGTTCATGAAGATCATCTCTCTCGCCCCGGAGGTGTTGTAGTCATGAAGGTCAAGAAGGGCGACACCGTGTTGGTGATCGCCGGCAAGGACAAGGGTGCGAAGGGAAAGGTCATCCAGGCCTACCCGACCCGCGACCGCGTCCTCGTGGAGGGCGTGAACCGGATCAAGAAACACACCCGGGTCAGCCAGAACCAGCGCGGGGCGCAGTCCGGCGGGATCGTCACGCAGGAGGCGGCCATCCACGTCTCGAACGTGATGGTGATCGGCCCGGACGGCAAGCCGACGCGGTTGGGCAAGAAGACCACCGAGGACGGCAAGCGCGTGCGGATCTCCCGCAGCTCCGGGAAGGAGATCTGATGACCACGGCAGAACGCGTCACGCCGCGGCTCCGGCAGCGCTATCGCGACGAGATCAGCGGCCAGCTCCGTGCGGAGTTCGGCTACCCGAACGTCATGCAGGTCCCCGGCGTCGTGAAGATCGTCGTGAACATGGGTGTCGGCGAGGCCGCCCGGGACGCGAAGCTGATCGAGGGCGCGGTGCGCGATCTGGCCACGATCACCGGCCAGCGTCCGGCCGTGCGCAGGGCGACCAAGTCCATCGCACAGTTCAAGCTGCGTGAGGGCATGCCGATCGGCGCGAAGGTCACCCTGCGCGGCGACCGGATGTGGGAGTTCCTGGACCGTCTGCTGACGATCGCGCTTCCGCGCATCCGGGACTTCCGCGGCCTGTCGCCGAACCAGTTCGACGGCCGGGGCAACTACACATTCGGCCTGAACGAGCAGTCGATGTTCCACGAGATCGATCCCGACTCGATCGACCGACCGCGCGGCATGGACATCACCGTCGTCACCACGGCGACCACGAACGAGGAAGGCCGGGCGTTGCTGCGTCGGCTGGGCTTCCCCTTCAAGGAGAGCTGACGCGATGGCCAAGAAGGCGCTGATCATCAAGGCGGCGCGCAAGCCCAAGTTCAAGGTTCGCGGCTACACCCGCTGCCAGAAATGCGGGCGCCCGCGGGCGGTGCTGCGCAAGTTCGGGTTGTGCCGGATCTGCATGCGCCAGATGGCGCACGCAGGTGAGCTGCCCGGCGTGACCAAGAGCAGCTGGTGAACCCGATTCGCCACCGGCCCACTCCGACGTGCGGGACACCCGCACCCGGGGTGGGAACCAGGGCGGGAAAGTGACGACGTCACCATGACGATGACCGATCCGATCGCAGACATGCTCACTCGTCTGCGCAACGCGAACTCGGCGTACCACGACCGCGTCGTGATGCCGCATTCCAAGCTGAAGGTGGCGATCGCCGAGATCCTCCAGAAGGAGGGCTACATCGCGTCACACCACATCGAGGACGCCGAGGTCGGCAGGTCCCTGGTGATCGAGCTGAAGTACGGGCGCAACCGGGAGCGCAGCATCGCGGGCCTGCGCCGGGTGTCGAAACCCGGCCTGCGGGTCTACGCCAAGTCCACCAGCCTGCCGCGGGTGCTCGGCGGCCTCGGCGTCGCGATCATCTCGACGTCCACCGGGCTGCTGACCGAGCGGCAGGCATACAGGAACGGCGTGGGCGGCGAAGTCCTCGCCTACGTCTGGTGAGGGGATAAACCATGTCCCGTATCGGGAAACTGCCGATCACCGTGCCCTCCGGGGTGGACGTGACCATCGATGGCCGGACGGTCACCGTGAAGGGCCCGAAGGGCACCCTCTCGCACACCGTCATCGAGCCGATCACGGTCGAGCGCGACGGCGACGGCACGGTGCTCGTGAAACGCCCTGACGACGAGCGCAGGAGCAAGGCCTACCACGGCCTGTCGCGCACCCTGGTGAACAACCTGGTCGTGGGCGTGACCAGTGGCTACGAGAAAAGGCTGGAGATCCACGGCGTCGGCTACCGCGTCGTGCTGAAGGGCTCCTCCCTGGAGTTCGCGCTGGGCTTCAGCCACTCGGTCGTCATCGAGGCACCCGTGGGCGTCACCTTCACGGTGGAGTCCCCCACCCGGTTCTCCGTCTCCGGCATCGACAAGCAGTTGGTCGGCGAGACCGCCGCCAAGATCAGGAAGCTGCGCAGGCCCGACCCGTACAAGGGCAAGGGTGTGCGCTACTCCGGCGAGAAGATCCGCCGCAAGGTCGGGAAGACGGGTAAGTAGATGGCCATGGCCAAGACTGAGGTTGGAAAGTCCCGCCGGGTGGGTTCCCGGGTCTCGGCTGACCGCCGGGCCGGGCGGGAGCGCCGGCACGCCCGGCTCCGCAAGAAGATCAGTGGTACCCCGGCGCGGCCGCGGCTCGCCGTCAAGCGCAGCTCGCGCCATCTGTTCGTGCAGCTGATCGACGACCTGGCCGGTCACACGCTGGCGTCGGCGTCGAGCCTGGAGCCGGACGTCCGAGGGGTCGAGGGCGACAAGAAGGCCAAGGCGGCCAAGGTCGGCGAACTCCTCGCCGCCAGGGCCCGCGCGGCCGGCGTCACCGCCGTCGTGTTCGACCGGGGTGGGTACGACTACCACGGCCGGGTCGCTGCGCTGGCCGACGCGGCCCGCGCGGGCGGGCTGGAGTTCTAGGCATGACCATCGAGCAGTGTGCGACCTGCGCGGCGGGTCGGACGATCAACAGGGAAGGGAACGGCTGATGCCGGGACGTGCACGGCGTGACGGCGGAGGGCCCGGCGGTGGCAGTGGTGCCGGCGGTGGCAGCGGTGACAGCCGGGACCGTCGGGACCGCCGCGACGGAGGCCGGGGCGGGGCGGCCCAGGACAAGACCCCGTACATCGAGCGGCTCGTCACCATCAACCGGGTGGCCAAGGTCGTCAAGGGTGGCCGACGCTTCAGCTTCACCGCGTTGATGATCGTCGGCGACGGCGACGGGATGGTCGGCGTCGGCTACGGCAAGGCCAAGGAGGTGCCGGCGGCGATCGCCAAGGGGGTGGAGGAGGCGAAGAAGAACTTCTTCCGAGTTCCCCGCATCGGTGGCACGATCGTGCACCGGGTCCAGGGCGAGGCGGCCGCCGGGGTGGTGCTGCTGCGCCCGGCCAGCCCCGGTACCGGTGTCATTGCCGGTGGCCCGGTTCGCGCGGTGCTGGAGTGCGCCGGCATCCACGACATCCTCTCCAAGTCCCTTGGCAGCGACAACGCGATCAACGTCGTGCACGCCACGATCGCCGCGTTGAAGTCCATCCAGCGCCCCGAGGAGGTGGCGGCCCGCCGTGGCCTGCCGCTCGAGGACGTCGCACCGGCCCAGATGCTGCGGGCCCGCGCGGCCGCGGCGCAGGCCGCGAGGGCGTGAGGGCGGTGGCGACGAAGCTGAAGATCACCCAGGTGCGTAGCACGATCGGTCGCAAGCAGAACCAGAAGGCGACGCTGCAGTCCCTCGGGCTGCGCAAGATCCGCCAGTCCGTGGAGCGGGACGACAACCCGCAGATCCGTGGCATGATCAACGCCGTGCGCCACCTCGTGACCGTTGAGGAGGTCGGCTCCTGATGGGCACCATCAAGATCCATCATTTGCGTCCCGCGCCGGGGTCCAAGACGGCGAAGACCCGGGTCGGCCGGGGTGAGGGCGGCAAGGGCGGTAAGACCGCCGGCCGCGGCACCAAGGGCACCAAGGCCCGCAAGAACGTGCCGGCCACCTTCGAGGGCGGGCAGATGCCGCTGCACATGCGGCTGCCCAAGCTCAAGGGCTTCAAGAACCGGTTCCGGGTGGAGTACCAGGTGGTGAACGTGGGCGACCTCGCCCAGTTGTTCCCCGCCGGTGGCACGGTGGGTCCCGAGGAGCTGGTCGCAGCCGGCGCCGTCCGGCGCAACCAACCCGTCAAGGTACTCGGCGACGGCGCCCTCGACGGCCTCACGCTGACCGTGAGCGCGCACGCGTTCTCCGGTAGCGCCCGGGGGAAGATCACCGCTGCCGGGGGTTCCGTCACCGAGCTGTAGTCCGTCCGCGCCGCCCGCGCCGCCACTCCTGCGGATGTATCGTGGGGTGGGCGTACGGGCGGCGTCGCCGCTGTGAGAGTCTTTTCGCGCTCGCCCCTCGGGGCGGACGCGGGCGCCGGGCGGGGGTCGGCGGCATCTCGACGCACGCCGCTTCCGTCCCCGCCGGGGCCGGAGGAATCGGCTGCCGGTGAGAGTGCGCCGCCCACGTACAGGAGGATCCCCGAGTGCTCAGCGCTTTCCGGTCGGCACTGGCGACGCCCGACCTCCGGAAGAAGATTCTCTTCACCCTCGGCATCGTCGCCGTGTACCGGCTCGGAGCGAACATCCCGTCGCCCGGGGTGTCCTACCCGAACGTGCAGGTGTGCCTGCGTCAGGTCGAGGGCAGCGACAGCTCGGGCGTCTACTCCCTGATCAACCTGTTCTCCGGCGGCGCCCTGCTGCAGCTGTCGGTGCTGGCGCTGGGCATCATGCCCTACATCACCGCCAGCATCATCGTGCAGCTGCTCACCGTGGTCATCCCCAGGTTCGAGCAGCTGAAGAAGGAAGGGCAGTCGGGTCAGAACAAGCTGACCCAGTACACCCGCTACCTGACGATCGCGCTGGCGATCCTGCAGTCCACCGGGATCGTGGCACTGGCCGACCGTGGTCAGCTGTTCGGAAACTGCTCGTTGCCGGTCATCCCGGACTCCACGGTCTACGGGCTGTCGGTCATCGTCATCGTCATGACGGCGGGCACGGCCGTCGTCATGTGGCTCGGCGAGCAGATCACCGAGCACGGCGTCGGCAACGGCATGTCGCTGCTGATCTTCACCTCGATCGCGCACCGGATCCCGGCCGAGGGCAAGAACATCCTGGACAACTCCGGTGCGCTGGTCTTCGCCGGCGTCTGCGTGTTCGGTCTGGCGATCATCGCGAGCGTGGTGTTCGTCGAGCAGGGGCAGCGCCGGATCCCGGTGCAGTACGCGAAGCGGATGGTCGGGCGCCGGATGTACGGCGGCACGTCGACCTACCTGCCGCTCAAGGTCAACCAGGCCGGGGTGATCCCGGTCATCTTCGGCAGCTCGCTGCTCTACCTGCCCGACCTCGTCGCGCGGCTGGCCGGTAGCCAGGGCGGCCCGTTCCAGCAGTTCGTGCAGACCTACGTCGCCAACCAGTCCAACTGGGTGCACATCCTGCTGTACGTCGCGCTCATCGTGTTCTTCACCTACTTCTACGTCGGTATCACGTTCAGCCCCGACGAGCGCGCCGACGAGATGAAGAAGTTCGGCGGGTTCATCCCGGGCATCCGACCGGGACGCCCGACGGCGGAGTACCTGAACTTCGTGCTCTCGCGGATCACCCTGCCCGGTTCGCTCTACCTCGGCATCATCGCCGTGCTGCCGAACTTCTTCCTCGGCATCACCGGCAGTGGACAGAACCAGAACTTCCCGTTCGGCGGCACCGCGGTGCTGATCATGGTGGGAGTGGGGCTGGACACCGTGAAGCAGATCGAGAGCCAGCTGATGCAGCGCAACTACGAGGGCTTCCTGCGTTAAGGTGCGGCCGTGGCGGTCGGTGTCACCCGTCAGGTTAACGCTGAGTGGGCGCCGCGCTGAGTGGACGTCACGGTGAGTCGACACAGGGAGGAGGCGGGGTTCGCGTGCGACTCGTTCTGGTCGGGCCGCCGGGGGCGGGCAAGGGCACCCAGGCGGCGCGGTTGGCCGAGCGGTTGGACCTTCCCCACATCTCCACGGGCGACCTCTTCCGCGCGAACCTCCGCGACGAGACGCGCCTCGGCGTCGAGGCCAAGCGCTACCTGGACGCGGGGGACCTGGTTCCCGACGAGGTGACCGTCGCCATGGTCCGCGACCGGCTGGCCGAGTCCGACGCCGCCAAGGGCTTCATCCTCGACGGTTTCCCGCGCAACATTGCACAGGCCCGGACGCTGGCCGGGATCCTTGCCGAGGCGGGCAGCGAGCTCGATGCGGTCGTCGAGCTCATCGTGTCCGACGACGTCGTGGTGGCGCGGCTGCTCGGCCGCGGGCGCTCGGACGACACCGAGGACGTCATCCGGCGTCGCCAGCAGGTGTACCGCGAGGAGACCGCGCCGCTGCTCGACCACTACCGCGACCGGGTAGTCACGGTCGACGCGGTGGGCTCCGTCGAGGAGGTCGCCGACCGGGTGACCGGTGCGCTCGGTGCACACCGCTGAGGTGAGTGAGCGAACCGGCGGGCGGGGCGCCCGCGCGAGGCGGCGAGCGAGCGCCGGTGGGGGAGCGCGATGAGCGGGCGAGGTCGGAGTGTCCGGGGAGCGCTGGCCCGGCTGCGCGGGCGCGACATCGAGATCAAGAGCTCCGGTGAGCTGCAGGCCATGCGGGCGGCGGGCGCGTTGGTCGCGACGACCTTGGCCGCGGTGAGCGAGCTGGCCCGGCCCGGGGTGAGCACCGCCGAGCTCGACGGGCTGGCCGATCAGCTCATCCGCGACGCGGGCGGTGTCCCGTCGTTCTTCGGCTACCACGGCTACCCGGCCAGCATCTGCGCGTCGGTGAACGAGCAGATCGTGCACGGCAACCCGTCCGCCGAGCAGGTGCTCGCGGACGGCGACCTCGTGTCGGTCGACTGCGGGGCGGTCCTCGACGGCTGGCACGGTGATGCCGCGGTGACCATTCCGGTCGGCGCGGTGTCGGCCACGGACCTCGCGCTGTCGAAGGCGTGCGAGGCGGCGCTGCATGCCGGGATCGCCGTCGCGCGTACGGGTGGCCGGCTCTCCGACATCTCGAACGCGGTGCAGGTGGCCTGCGAGCAGGCCGCGCACCGGGACGGCGTCGAGTACGGGATCGTCGCCGAGTACGGCGGACACGGGATCGGCAGCTCCATGCACATGGACCCGTTCCTGCCCAACTTCGGTGACCCCGGCCGGGGACCACGGCTGCGACCCGGGATGGCGCTCGCCGTCGAGCCGATGCTCACCGCGGGTGATCCGGAGGCCAAGGAACTGGCCGACGGCTGGACCGTCGTCACCGCGGACGGGGGCCGTGCCGTGCACTGGGAGCATACGGTGGCGATCACCGAGGACGGATGCTGGCTGCTGACGGCGCCGGCGGACTGAGCCCGGATCGAGCGGGCGCGGGCATGTCGCGGCGGGAACCCCTGGTGCCGCGCCTGGATTCGACGGGGACGGACGGGCCGTACCGCGTCAGGTGGTTTAGGTTCTGACCATGACCGCAGAAGCCGCAACGCCGCGCGCCACGACCGTCGGCGTGCCCCGGGAGGCCGGTGCGGGTGAGCGCAGGGTAGCCCTGGTACCCAAGGTGGTGGAGAAGCTTCGGGGGCGCGGCGTGCAGGTCGTCGTCGAGTCCGGGGCCGGGCTCGGCGCGTTGATCCCGGACGAGCTGTACACCGACGCCGGCGCCTCGGTCGGCGACCCGTGGGATGCGGACGTGGTGGTGAAGGTCGCCCCCCCGACGTCGGAGGAGATCTCCCGGCTGGGCCGGGGCGCCACGCTGATCGGCTTCCTGGCCCCGCGGACCTCGCCGGAGACGGTCGAGGCGCTGCGCGTGGCGGGGGTCGTCGGGTTCGCGATGGAGGCGATCCCGCGGATATCGCGGGCACAGTCGATGGACGCACTGTCCTCTCAGGCGAACGTGGCAGGCTACAAGGCCGTCCTGCTGGCGGCCGAGCGCTCGACCCGGTTCTTCCCGATGCTGACCACGGCGGCGGGCACCGTGAAGCCGGCGACGGCGCTGGTGCTCGGCGTCGGGGTGGCGGGACTGCAGGCGCTGGCCACGGCGAAGCGGCTGGGCGCCCGGACCACCGGCTACGACGTGCGCCCGGAGGTGGCCGACCAGGTGCGCTCGCTCGGCGCGCAGTGGCTCGACCTCGGCATCGACGCCGCGGGTGAGGGCGGGTACGCCCGTGAGCTCACCGATGACGAGCGCGCCGAGCAGCAGAAACGGCTGGAAGAGGCGATCACCGGGTTCGACGTGGTGATCACGACGGCGCTGGTGCCGGGCCGTAAGGCGCCGACACTGGTCACCGCAAAGGCGGTCGAGGGGATGCGTCCTGGCAGCGTGGTCGTCGATCTGGCTGGTGAGGCGGGCGGCAACTGTGAGCTGACCGAGCCCGGCGAGATCGTCGTCAAGCATGACGTGACGATCGCGTCGCCGCTGAACCTGCCCGCGTCGATGCCCGAACACGCGTCGGAGCTCTACGCGCGCAACGTCTCCGCGCTGCTCGAGCTGATGCTCGACGAGGACGGGGCGCTCGCGCCGAACTGGGACGACGAGGTGTTGGCCAAGTCGTGCGTGACCCGGACCGACAAGAAGAAGGACAGTTGATGGAGACAGGTCTGTTGGCGAATATCGCGATTCTGGTACTGGCCGGGCTCGTCGGCTTCGCGGTGATCTCGAAGGTGCCGAACACCCTGCACACGCCGCTGATGTCGGGCACGAACGCGATCCACGGGATCGTGTTGCTGGGCGGGCTGATCGTGCTCGGCCGGTTGGCGGACCCCTCGGTGCTCGACTCGGTCGTCCTCGTCATCGCGATCGCCTTCGGCATGATCAACGTGATCGGCGGGTTCCTGGTGACCGACCGGATGCTGGGCATGTTCAAGGGTCGATCCGCCGCAGGGGGTCCGGCCGCTCCCGCGTCGACCGCCAAGGCGGAGCGGGACGGGAAGGCTCCGTCGAACGAGGGGACCAGGCGCTGATGGCCGCCTTGGTCACGGGCCTCTACATCATCGCGTTCGCCCTGTTCATCTACGGCCTGATGGGTCTGACCGGCCCGAAGACCGCGGTGCGCGGCAACCTCATCGCCGCGGTCGGCATGACGATCGCCGTGGTCGCGACGCTGCTGCAGGTGCGGCACAACTGGTTGCTGATCATCGTCGGGCTGGTGGTCGGCACGGCGCTCGGCGTGCCGTCCGCGCGCCAGGTGAAGATGACGGCGATACCGCAGATGGTGGCGCTGTTCAACGGCGTCGGCGGTGGCGCGGTCGCGCTGATCGCCTGGTCGGAGTTCCGCACCACGGGCGGGTTCGTCGACGAGCCGACATACGCGATCGTGGCGACACTGTTCGCGGCGATCGTCGGCTCGGTCTCGTTCTGGGGATCGCTCATCGCGTTCGGCAAGCTGCAGGAGATCCTGCCCGGCAAGCCGATCGGGCTCGGCAAGGCCCAGCAGGTGGTCAATATCGTGCTGTTGGCCGGTGCGGTGGCCTGCGCCGTGGTTGTCGGGCTGGGTGGGGCGTCGCAGCTGTGGATCGTCGGGCTGCTGCTGTTCGCGGCCGTGCTCGGGCTCGCGGTCGTGCTGCCGATCGGTGGCGCCGACATGCCGGTGGTGATCTCGCTGCTCAACGCGCTCACCGGGCTGTCCGCGGCCGCGGCGGGGCTCGCGCTGGCGAACACGGCGATGATCGTCGCCGGCATGATCGTCGGCGCGTCCGGCTCGATCCTGACCAACCTGATGGCCAAGGCGATGAACCGGTCCATCCCGGCGATCGTCGCCGGTGGGTTCGGCGGTGGGGGCGGGGTTCCCGGTGCCGGCGACGGGGTCGAGCGCACGGTGCGCTCGACGTCGGCCGCCGATGCGGCCATCCAGATGGCCTACGCGTCGCAGGTCATCGTCGTTCCGGGATACGGGATGGCGGTGGCGCAGGCCCAGCACGCCGTGAAGGACCTGGCCAAGATGCTGGAGGCCAAGGGCGTCGAGGTGAAGTACGCGATCCACCCGGTCGCCGGCCGGATGCCCGGCCATATGAACGTGCTGCTCGCCGAGGCCGACGTGCCCTACGACTCGCTCAAGGAGATGGACGACGTCAACGACGAGTTCGCCCGCACCGACGTGACGCTGGTGATCGGCGCGAACGACGTCACCAACCCGGCGGCGCGCAACGACGTGAGCTCGCCGATCCACGGGATGCCGATCCTCAACGTCGACCAGTCGAAGTCGGTCATCGTGCTCAAGCGCTCGATGAGCTCGGGGTTCGCCGGCATCGACAACCCGCTGTTCTACCTCGACAACACCTCGATGCTGTTCGGCGACGCCAAGAAGTCGGTCACCGAGGTGACCGAGGAGCTCAAGGCGCTCTGACCGGCGCACGGGCCGAGCGAGCGGGGAGCCGGCCGCCGCGCCCGGTGCTGTCGCTCGACCGCGGCTGTCCTCGACCGTCGCTCGACGTCCCGTCCTGGGTGGTCGCGGCAGGTCTCCAGGGTGGTCGCCACCAGGTCTTCCGGGTGGTCGCGGTGGGTCCCCCGGGGGTGGGCGCGACGATCACGGCGTCATGGTCGTCCCCGAGCGGCGATCACGGCGAGATGGACGCTCGTCGATCTCGGAACGCGACATTGTCGCCGTGATCGGTGTGCCGGTGGCCGGTCCCGCAACGGTGTGCTCATGATCGACGGGTCGGGTGGTGCGAGGCGGCCGACCCCGCACCTCGGCCGGACGGTGGCGACGCGAACCCCACGGGTCGCGCGCATACCCGACGTGGAGGCGTGTGCGCAACACCCGTACACTGGTGTTTCGGCGCGTACCACTGCGCCGGTTCCGTCGTGCATCCCGCACCTCCGGTCCCGGCCCCGAGGTGTGCCCGGCAGCATGCACGGAGAGAACCGAACCAGTCACGGAACGCGGAGGACATGGCCAAGAAGGACGGGGCGATTGAGGTCGAGGGTCGGGTCGTCGAACCCCTGCCGAACGCGATGTTCCGCGTCGAGCTGGAGAACGGGCACCGTGTCCTCGCTCATATCAGTGGCAAGATGCGGCAGCACTATATCCGGATCCTCCCCGAGGACCGGGTCGTGGTCGAGCTGTCGCCGTACGATCTGACCCGCGGCCGCATCGTCTACCGCTACAAGTGACCAACCCGTGAGAACCGACCGAGAAAGTTCGAGGACGTGAAGGTCCAGCCGAGCGTCAAGAAGATCTGCGACAAGTGCAAGGTGATCCGCCGGCACGGCCGGGTCATGGTGATCTGCGAGAACCTGCGCCACAAGCAGCGCCAGGGCTGAGCACCACCGGGCAGGCCGCGGTCCACTGACCGCAGCACGCACAGCAACACAGCAATCGCACAGCAACACAGAGGAACTCGACGCACCTACCGCGCCACGAGGGCGCAACCACCCCCGGTCCCAGGCCGGGGCCCGGCAGCTGAGCCAGCCGGGACGGGCGTCGGAAAGACCTGGGCGAACAGACGATAGGAGAACATCGCCGAATGGCCCGACTTTCCGGCGTCGACCTTCCCCGCGACAAGCGGATGGAGATCGCGCTCACCTACATCTACGGGATCGGCCGGTCCCGCTCGAAGGAGATCCTCGACGCCACCGGGATCAGCGCGGACCTGCGCACCGGCGACCTGAGCGACGAGGACCTCACGAAGCTCCGCGAGTACATCGAGAACAACCTGCGCGTCGAGGGCGACCTTCGCCGCGAGGTGCAGGCCGACATTCGCCGGAAGATCGAGATCGGCTGCTACCAGGGGATCCGGCACCGCCGGGGGCTGCCGGTGCGCGGCCAGCGCACCAAGACCAACGCCCGCGGCCGGAAGGGTCCGAAGAAGACCGTCGCCGGCAAGAAGAAGGCAGGTAAGAAGTAATGCCGCCGCGCAGCCGCACTGCGGCCGGACCCAAGAAGGTCCGCCGCAAGGAGAAGAAGAACATCGCGCTCGGCCACGCGCACATCAAGAGTACCTTCAACAACACCATCGTGTCGATCACCGACCCGAACGGTGCCGTGATCGCGTGGGCCTCCGCTGGCGGGGTCGGCTTCAAGGGCTCGCGCAAGTCGACGCCGTACGCCGCGCAGATGTGCGCCGAGAGCGCCGCCCGCAAGGCCGCAGAGCACGGCATGAAGAAGGTCGACGTGTTCGTGAAGGGCCCCGGCTCCGGGCGGGAGACCGCGATCCGCTCGCTGCAGGCCGCAGGCCTCGAGGTCGGCACGATCTCCGACGTCACCCCGCAGCCGCACAACGGCTGCCGTCCGCCCAAGCGGCGCCGGGTCTAGGGGAGGGAGAACCAGACATGGCTCGTTACACCGGACCCATGACCCGAAAGTCCCGCCGGTTGAAGGTCGACCTCGTCGGCGGCGACCAGGCGTTCGAGCGTCGACCCTACCCGCCCGGCCAGCACGGCCGGATCCGGATCAAGGAGACCGAGTACCTGCTGCAGATGCAGGAGAAGCAGAAGGCGCGTTTCGGGTACGGCGTGCTGGAGAAGCAGTTCCGCCGGTACTACGTGGAGGCCAACCGCCGCCAGGGCAAGACCGGCGACAACCTGCTGCAGATCCTCGAGTCGCGCCTGGACAACGTCGTCTACCGGGCCGGCCTGGCCCGCACCCGGCGGATGTCGCGGCAGCTGGTGAACCACGGCCACTTCCTGGTCAACGGGAAGAAGGTGGACATCCCCAGCTTCCGCGTCTCACAGTACGACGTGATCGACGTGCGGCCGAAGTCGATGAACACCGACCCGTTCATCATCGCCAGGGAGCTGCTGGGCGACCGGCCGATCCCGGCGTGGCTGCAGGTCGTCCCGTCGAACCTGCGCATCCTGGTCCATCAGCTGCCCGAGCGGGCCCAGATCGACACCCAGGTCACCGAGCAGCTGATCGTCGAGCTCTACTCGAAGTAACAGCTCGACACCCCCCGGTCCCGCAGGGAGGGGCCGGGGTTCACCGCGGCGTCAAATAGCGGTCGCCGCGCGCGGAGAAGGAGACACACACCCATGCTGATCTCTCAGCGACCCAGCCTGGCCGAGGACTCGGTCGTCGACACCCGCTCCCGGTTCGTCATCGAGCCGCTGGAGCCGGGCTTCGGCTACACGCTGGGCAACTCGCTCCGGCGTACCCTGCTGTCCTCCATTCCGGGGGCGGCGGTCACCAGCATCCGCATCGACGGCGTGCTGCACGAGTTCACCACGGTGCCCGGTGTCAAGGAGGACGTCACCGACATCATCCTCAACCTCAAGGAGCTGGTCGTCAGCTCCGAGGAGGACGAGCCGGTGACGATGTACCTGCGCAAGCAGGGTCCCGGCCCGGTCACCGCGGGGGACATCGTGCCGCCGTCCGGTGTCACCGTGCACAACCCGGACCTGCACATCGCGACGCTGAACGACAAGGGCCGCCTCGAGGTCGAGCTCGTCGTCGAGCGGGGCCGTGGTTACGTGCCGGCCACGCAGAACAAGGCCACCGGCGCCGAGATCGGCCGCATCCCGGTCGACTCGATCTACTCGCCGGTGCTCAAGGTGACGTACAAGGTCGAGGCCACCCGGGTCGAGCAGCGCACCGACTTCGACAAGCTGGTGCTCGACGTGGAGACCAAGCCCTCCATCACCCCGCGGGACGCGCTGGCCTCGGCCGGCAAGACCCTGGTCGAGTTGTTCGGCCTGGCCCGCGAGCTGAACGCCGACGCCGAGGGCATCGAGATCGGCCCCTCCCCACAGGAGGCCGACACCATCGCGGCGTTCGCGATGCCGATCGAGGAGCTGGACCTCACCGTCCGCTCCTACAACTGCCTCAAGCGCGAGGGCATCCACACAGTCGGTGAGCTGGTCGGCCGCAGCGAGGCCGACCTGCTGGACATCCGCAACTTCGGCGCCAAGTCGATCGACGAGGTCAAGATGAAGCTCGTCGGCCTCGGCCTGGCCCTCAAGGACAGCCCCCCCGGGTTCGACCCGTCGGCCGCGGCCGCCGAGTACGGCTCGGACGGGTTCGACCCCGAGCACTTCGGGGACGACGGCCAGGACTACGCAGAAACGGAGCAGCTGTAGCCATGCCTCAGCCAACCAAGGGGCCCCGCCTCGGCGGATCGGCCGCCCACCAGCGGCTGATCCTGGCGAACCTGGCGACCTCCCTGTTCCAGCACGGTCGGATCACCACCACCGAGGCCAAGGCGCGCCGGCTCCGCCCGTACGCCGAGCGTCTGATCACCAAGGCGAAGCGCGGCGACCTGCACAACCGCCGCGGGATCCAGAAGGTGATCCGGGACAAGGATGTCGTGCACCGGCTCATCGCTGAGATCGGCCCGTTCTTCGCCGACCGTCCGGGCGGTTACACGCGGATCACCAAGACGCTGCCGCGCCGGGGCGACAACGCCCCGATGGCCGTGATCGAGCTGGTCTCGCAGAAGACGGTCACCGATGAGGCCGACCGGGCCCGCCGGGTCACCAGAGCACGGACCGCCGACCCGGTGACCGCCGTCGCCGGTGTGCCGGACACCGCGCAGGAGAAGGCCCAGGCGGCCCAGCCGCAGCCGATCACCGACGACGCTGTGGTTGACGGTGAGGAGGTGGTTGACGGTCAGCCTGACACCACGGTCGTGGTCGGTGACGCCGCCGTGGTCGATGAGGCAGCAGGTTCGGAGGCGACCGCCGCGGAGGAGCCCGTCGAGGCCGGTGACTCCGAGGACCGGCCCTGAGCGACCCGCACCACCCGAGCGAGCCCGCCGTCCACCCGGACGGCGGGCTCGTCCGCTTTCCGGGTCGGGACGTCGTCCGGTTCCGGCTCGACATCTCCTACGACGGCACCGACTTCTCCGGCTGGGCCGTGCAGCCGTCCCGCCGGACGGTGTGCGGGGTTCTGCAGGATGCCCTGGCCCGGGTGCTTCGCGCACCCGTTGCGCTGACCGTCGCCGGGCGCACCGACGCCGGGGTGCACGCCACCGGGCAGGTCACACACGCCGACCTCGCCGCCGACCTGGACCCCGACTGGTTGCTGAGGCGGCTCGCCCGGCTGTTCCCACCCGATGTCCGGGTGCGGGCGGTCACCGCTGTCCCGGATGTCTTCGACGCCCGGTTCGCCGCGTTGCGCCGGCACTACCGCTACCGGATTGCCACGGCTGCCTGGGGTGCCGACCCGCTGCGCGCCCGGGACACTCTTGCCTGGTCGCACCCGCTCGACGTGGACGCCGTGAACGCGGCGTCGGCGGGTCTGCTCGGCGAGCACGACTTCGCGGCGTTCTGCAGGCGCCGCGAGGGCGCCACGACGGTGCGTGAGCTGCAGCGGCTGCACTGGACCCGCGCGGCCGACGGGATGGTCGCCGCGGAGGTGTCAGCGGACGCGTTCTGCCATTCGATGGTCCGTAGCCTGGTGGGCGCACTGCTCGACGTCGGCCGCGGGCGGCGACCGGTGGACTGGCCTGCCGCGTTGCTGACCCGGGCCGAACGGGCCGACGACGTGGCGGTGGCGCCCGCGCACGGGCTCACGCTGGTCGGGGTGGACTATCCGCCGGACGACCAGCTGGCCGCCCGTGCCGGGGTGACGCGCAGCGTACGGGTGCGTCGCTCGTGAATACGTACCGCAGCCCGTTGCCTACGCAGCTCCGGCTACGGGGGTTCCGGGCCCTGGCGTGGTGGTTTCGCGGGAACCGCGGGGCCGATGGCCGAAAGGCGTTACACCTCGTCGACCTCGAGCGTGGGAGATCCGCCGCCATCCCGTTGCCGGCGAGCCCGCGGCGGCCCAATCAGCCCCGCAAGCGGCGTAGACACGGCGGTAGTACTCCAGGAAAGGGCGCGCAGTGCCGGACCGCGAATCGGGCCATCACGGCCCGGCCTCGTTCATCGTCAGTGGCATCAGGTTCCGGCCACCGCGGCAGACCTTGGTTGACCTGGTTGGTCACGGGCCAAGGATAGCGGTCATCGGCGTGCTGGTGGGACACTCCCCCAGATGCCGGTGAGGATGTGCAGGGAGTGTCTTCGGGGCGTACCGACCTGCGGTTCTGAGTCAGGTGATCAAGCCGTGGCGGAGGGCGGCCAGGACCAGCTCGGCGCGTCGGCCGCCGGTGTCGAGCTCATCGGCGACGCGTTGCAGGTGGGTTTTCACGGTGGTCGTGTCGATGTTCAGGGTGGCGGCGATCTCGGAGTCGGGACATCCGTCGGCGGCCAGTTGCAGGACCTGGGTTTCCCGCGAGCTCAGCTGGAATCCGGTGGCGGGCTGGGCGCCGATCACGTAACCGCGGGCGCCGGCATCGAGGACGGCGACGACGGTGGGGGTGTCCCAGGCCGTGGCCAGCGCGAGAATGCCCGGCCATCCCCAGGCGTGCAGCCGGGTGATCAGCGTGACCGCACCGGGGTCACCGGGCACCACAGGCACCACTGCCAGCTCGGCCACCGCGGTCGTGTCCGCGGTCGCCGCGGTGACCGTGACCGCGGGCCTGATCCGGTGCGGGTCATCCGATGTCATGGTCCCCGCCGCGGTGGGTGCGGACCGCATGGTGCGCGACCGCGTCGCAGCGGCGCGGTCGCTGCCCTCGGCGCACCAGGGCGCCGCCGGGACCGACTCGACCAGGGCTGGATTCATGGGTGACCTCCGGTGCAACGGGCTGGCGGACAGCTGGACGTGGAGCCGGCGGTGCAGTGCCGGGCTCACTGTTCAGGACGTTTCTCCCACCACCTGGTTGCTCCGGGTAGAGCGGGGATCGTGGCTGTTACGGTCCCGGGCGCAGGCACGGTGGTTCGGCGGGAGCGCGCTTGTGGGCGGCACCAGGCTTGAGGAGTTGTTCGCGGTGACACCAGGTGAGCTCCAAGGCGGCCGCAGCTCCGGGTGAGAGGCAGCCCATCCCGCGGAGCCTGGCCAGGGTGTTGCCCTCGAACGGGATGATGCGGACGGGAATCCTCCCTTCGCTGTTCTCGTCCACCGCTGCAGCGAACATCGTGTCGTAAAGAGACGGTTCTATCACGGCGACGGTCAGCAGGTCCGCGCTCAACGTCAAGGCGTCCAGGGTGATCCCGAGACAGTGCACACGTATCCGTCCGTCGTTCAGGGCGGAACTCATGCTGACGAACGGCTCGGTAGTTCCGTAGTCGATCGGTCGCCCGGTCCCGTCGTACCTGGCGTTCCGCACTTCTCGGACGCAATATCGGCCCCCACCTTGGTGGTTCAGCGGCTCAGCGCGTGGTGGGTTGGCGCTGGGCTGGTGGCGGTCTGGTGATGAGTAGCTCAGCTGCCTGGCGGGACAGCTCGTCCATCTC
>JBBSGM010000013.1:0-47676 GCA_038254065.1 Mycobacteriales bacterium
CAAGATTCTTCGCGCACTGGGCCTGGATCACCTACGCCCCCAAGGTCTGGTGACCAGGACGACAAGAGCCGTATGACGGGAGACTGTCACGTACGGATCTGTGAGGGCCGGGGGGTGAAATTCCCCCCGGCTACTCGGCGGCCTCAGCCGGTCGAAGCATTTGATCTTGGTGGTTTGGTGGGACAGGATACCCGCCGTGCGCATGATGTTGATGTTGTCTGATCGGGAGTAGATCTCCCGGGGTCTGGCCGAGGGTCTGCTGTACACCGAGATCGGGTTGCGGATAGGTCGTGATCCGTCGGTGATTTCGCGTGAGGTCGTCCGTCACGGCGGTCGTGAGCGCTACCGGGCCCGCACCGTCGAGCTCGCCGGGACCGGGACTGTCAGGCGGGGTGGATAAGGTCAGCCGGTGGCCAGAACCGATGACGAGCTGCGCGTACTACTCGCCGACCTGGAGAGCGACCAGGTGGAGCGCAAGGAGTCGACGGCTGACGGAGATCGCATCCAGGAGGCAATCTGCGCATTCTCCAACGACCTTCCTGGCTACCGTACCTCCGGAGTCGTGTTCATTGGCGTTGCTGACGACGGAAGGCCCGTGGGCGCGGCCATCACCGACGAGCTGCTACTGAGGCTCGCGGGCCTGCGGGACAACGGCAAGATCCTCCCACTGCCCACGATGCGTGTCGCGCGCGTCGAAATCGGTGGCGGACACGTCGGGGTGATCGAAGTCGAGTCGAGTATGAACCCGCCGGTCCGGTTCCGGGGCCGGGTATGGATCCGGGTCGGTCCGCGCGGCGCCATCGCGAGCGCCGAGGACGAGCGGCGGCTGTCGGAGCGCCGCCGCTCCGCCGACCTGACCTTCGATGCCCGCCCCTTGCCCGGCGCGACCCTCGACGACCTGGACCTCGACCTCTTCGAGCGCGAGTACCTGCCCGCCGCGCTGCCCCCCGACGTGATCGAGGAGAACGGCCGGACACCCGTCGAGCAGCTCGCCGCGCTGCGCCTCGCGACCCTCGAGGGCATCCCGACCGCCGCCGGGATGCTCGTGCTCGGCGTCGAGCCGACCCGCACGCTGCCGGGTGCCTTCGTCCAGTTCCTCCGGGTCGACGGGCCGAGCCTCGACGCCGCGATCACCGATGACAAGGCGCTCGCCGTGCCCATCCCCACCTTGCTCCGCCGGCTCGACGAGCTGCTGACCCTCAACATCCACACCGCGGTACGCATCGGCACCGGTCCGACCGAGCAACGCCGGCCCGACTACCCGCTCGCCGCGCTGCAACAGCTGACGCGCAACGCGGTGCTGCACCGCAACTACGAGGGCACGGCCAGCCCGGTGCGGCTCACCTGGTACTCCGACCGCATCGAGCTGTTCTCCCCTGGTGGCCCCTACGGCACGGTCACCGTCGAGAACTTCGGGGCGCCCGGCCTCACCGACTACCGCAACCCGGTGCTCGCCGAGGCGCTGCGCAACCTGGGCTACGTCCAACGCTTCGGCGCCGGGCTCGACATCGCCCGCAACGCGATGGCCCGCAACGGCAACCCGCCGCCGGTCTTCTCGGTCGATCCGTCGTTCGTCGCAGTGACGATGAGGGGGTCGGCGTGAGTACCCCCGTCGTCACGTTCTTCAACAATAAGGGCGGTGTCGGAAAGACGTCGCTCGTCTATCACCTGCCCTGGCCTGGATGTTCGCCGACCACGGTCACCGCGTGGTGGCCGTCGACCTGGACCCGCAGGCCAATCTCACGGCCACATTCCTGGACGAGGACAGCTTGGAGGCGCTCTGGCCGGCGAGCGGACAGGGCGCGACCGTGTACGGGAGCATTCGCCCGTTGCTGCGCGGTGTCGGTGACGTCTCCCCGGCACCGTTGCTCGCCATCGACGACAGGCTTGCGCTCGTACCCGGCGACCTGGCGCTGTCCCAGTTCGAGGACGAGCTGTCCAGTCAGTGGCCGGACTGTCTGGACGGCAAGGAACGGGCCTTCCGCGTGATCTCGGCGTTCCACCGCCTGATCACCGACGCCAGCCGGCAGTTCGCCGCCGACCTGGCCCTGGTCGACGTCGGCCCGAACCTTGGCGCGATCAACCGGGCGGCCCTGGTCGCGGCTGACCACGTGGTCGTACCGCTGGCACCGGACCTGTTCAGCCTGCAGTGCCTGCGCAACCTCGACCCCGCCCTGCGACGCTGGCGAGCGGAGTGGCAGGCCCGGTTGCCGCACAACCCGGATCCCGGGCTGGACCTACCACCCGGCGGCATGGTCCCGGCCGGCTACGTGCTCCAGCAGCACGGTGTGCGGCTCGACCGGCCGGCCGGGGCCTACCAGCGCTGGATGCGGCGCATCCCGGAGGTCTATCGCAGCGACGTACTGGCGGCGGACGGACCCGCGCCGCGGATCGACGACGACCCGAACTGCCTCGCACAGCTCAAGCACTACCGCAGCCTGCTGCCGATGGCCCAGGACGCGCGAAAACCGGTGTTCGCCCTGAAGCCTGCGGACGGCGCGTTCGGCGGCCATCAGCAGGCGGTGCTGGACGCGCGTCGAGATTTCTCGGAGCTCGCGACAACCGTCGCGAGCAGGGTCGGGATCCGGGCCGACCGGCGCGATCCGGCAGCGGGTTCCTGAGATCGGCCCGAGAAGCGCGGCGACAGTGGCGGCCAAGGGCGCCCTCGGCTGGGGGTGAGCGTTCAGGGAAACGGTCAGCCGGCGAGGCTCCGCCGGAGTGTGCGCAGCGTGTCGGCGCACGCTTGCGCGGTCGCGGAGTGCAGGCGGCAGTGGGTGTGGTGGTCGGCGTGCGGCCGGCACGCCGCGGCGCTGGCCTCGCACGCCGCGACGGCCGCCTCGACGACGGCCGCGACGACCGGTGAGTCGGTGGCCGACCCGCGGGACAGCACCCGCTCGGTTGCCTCGCACACGTCGGCGCAGTCCAGCGCCCGGTGGACCTCCGCCACCATGCCACCGGACTCCACCATCGCCATCGCGCAGGCGTTGCTGGCCTGCTCGCAGTCCCGCAGCGTGTCGATCGCGGGCGCGAACTCGCCACCCGTGGTGCCGCTGGTGCTGTCCATCATCGCGCGGGTGTCGGCCATCGTGATCATGCCTTCCGTGGATTGGTCACCCACTCTCGCAGGTCGAAACCGGTCCCGCTCGGCGCCACCTCACCGCGGCCGGATGGACGAGGATGCACCGGCCGTCCCGGGGCGCGGCTCGCTCAGCCGTCGGCGGACTTCGACGACGGACTCGCCGGATCGTCGAGCACGTACCACGGCACCATGTGGACGGCTCCGTTCAGACCCGGCATCGGAACGCCCTGCGCGGTGAGGTTGCGGGCCGGGTCCCGGGCGACGGCCATCCACCGGCCCGCTGCGTCGACGCTCACCTCGACCTCGACGGTCTGGTCCGTACCGTCGGATCGCGATCGATAGATCCGGCACCGCCGCGCGATCTCCCACACCTGCGCATCGTCGAGCTGGGGGATCCGTCCGAGGATCTGGAGAACGTCGATGTCATCGTTCGACATGGCGGTAACGCTAACCGGTGGCGTCCAGGTGGCGACCGGGGCGTCCTGCTCGGTGGCCATCCGCCGAGTGCCCGATGGAATACCGACCGGGTCGTGACCACCGGCGCCCGGGACCTGCTGCCGGGGGGCGCCCGGTGGCCGGGGGGAAGCGTGGCACGCTGTCGCGGTGCCGGCCACCGACCTCGTTGCTGAACTGTGGCGCCAGCAGTCGATCTGGTCGCGCACGGCGAACCGGATGAAACGACGCATCGAGCGAGCCCGCACCGCGTCACTCGCCGTGGCCGTCTCCGCCGCGGTGTTCGGTGCTCTCGCCGGGGTGTTGGCCGGCCCGATGCCGATACCGAGCCGGGTGCTCGCCGGCCTCGCCGCCTTCGCGGCGGCGCTGTTGCCGGTGCTGCGACCGGCGTGGAGCGGCCGGAACCTGCGGGACTGGACCCGCGCCCGTTCGGTGTCCGAGGCGCTGAAGAGCGAGGTCTACCTGTGGCTGGCGCAGGTCGGGGACTACCGCGACGACCCGCACGGCACCACGCTGGGTGAGCGGACCGACCGGGTGCGCGGCGACGGCGCAGACCTGCTGCGCCACCGAGCCGGGATCGCGTCCGAGCAGCGGGCGTTGCCGCCGGTGCACGACATCGCCTCCTACTTCACGGTGCGCGTCACCGGCCAGATCGACACCTACTACCGGCCCAGGGCCGACGCGCTGCAGACCGTCCTGACCTGGTTCCGGGTCGCCGAGGTCGCCCTCGCCGTGCTCGGGGTCGCGCTCGGTGCCGTGGCGACCGCCGTCGGCGGCTCGTCGCTCGCGCCCTTCATCGCGGTCGTCACCACCATCACCACCGCGCTGGCCGTCCACGTGGCAGCCACCCGCAACGAGTACCAGCTGATCGAGTTCCTGCGCACGGCCGACCGTCTGGAACAGCTGCGCAGCGCAGCGCACACCGCCGACTCGGCCCAACAGCTCGACGCCCTCGCGGCTTCGGCCGAAGCGGTCATCTCCATCGAGAACAAGGGCTGGATGGCCAAGCTCTCCGAGGACCCACCCGAGCAGCAGGCCGGAGACGGCCGGTAGGGCGCACGACACCGTCACGAGCCCGTCGCCGCGCTGCCAGGAGCGCCCGGCCACCACGCCCGGACCCGCGAGGTCGTTGACAGCCCGCGGCGCGAGCCCCACCATCAAGGGCCGGCGAGAGGCCCGCGCCACCGGGTGGGGGCTGTCGCCGCACCCGGCTTCCGGGGGATGCATGGCCGAGCTCGAGAAACTCACCGGCGTCGCTTTCTGGCCGCTCGTGCTCGGGACGTTCACGATGAGCGTGCTGCTCGCCGTCGTTTTCACCTGGCCGGTGTGCGTCCTGTTGCTGTGGCGGTACCGCAGGTCGGTGAAGGCCGGTATGCGGAGGTCGACCGCGCCACCGCCCGTCCCGGGCCGTTCTGCGCCGAGCGCTCGACCACCCGTGAGCCCGGCACCCGCCATCGCGATCGAGGACGCGCGGCCGGACGGGTTCCCGCCACTCATCGCGCGGGCGAACCACCGGGCCCGGCGAGCCCAGGTGATGTTCGTCCTCGCGAGCCTCCTGTTCGGACTCGGCTCGACCACGGTCTACCATCTGGTGGCGCGCGACGACCGGGGGCCGCTCGGCTTCCTGCTGCTGGCACTCATCATGGGGTGGCTCGTCGTCCCGACGGTGATCGCCACCGGCATCACCGACCGACGGACCAAGGCAGGGCTCTGGGTCGGCTACCCCGCAGCCGTCCTCGTCCTCGGGGTGTCGAGCGCCCCGGGCCGCGCGGAGCTGCTCGGCGTCCTGCTGCTCGTCGTGGCGGTTCCGGGCCTGTTCGTCCTGGCGACGGCCACCCGGACCCTCAGAGGCGCGGCGTGGCTCGTGGCGCCCGCACTCGTCGCCCTGGGAGTGGCTGCCGCCGCGGCCTACCCACCCCTGCTGTACCTCAGGTACGGGGTCGCCTTCGACCGGCTGATGTGGACGTTGCTCGCTGCCGCAGTCGCCGTCCTGGCTCTGACTGCGCTCTACGGCTGGACGGTCGCTCGGCTGTACGCGCACAAGTGGGCCAGCGACGAGACGTTGTTGACCCTGCAATGGTGGTTCGTCCTCGCCCTCACCCAAGCACTGCTGCTCGGGACCCAGGGCACGGCCGCCGCGCTGCTCGCACTTGCGCCCTTTGCCGCCATGGTGCTCTTCCTGCTCGCCGTCGCGCTGGTCCGCCGTCCGTCGTCGTCGACCCCGCCAGCGCGCCTCCTGCTGTTACGCACCTTCGGGTCCCGGCGGCGAAGCTCGCGGCTGCTCAGAGACCTGACGGTGCACTGGCGATGGATCGGCAGCGTCGAGCTGATCACCGGTACCGACCTGGCCACCGAGGTGCTGGAACCGCACGAGTTCCTCGACTACCTGCGCGGCCGGCTCCGACGCCATTTCGTGCGCGACGTCGCCGACCTCGAGCAACGCCTGGCCGAGCTCGACCTGCTTGCGGACCTGGACGGCCGTTACCGCGTCAACGAGATGCGCTGCCACGACGACACCTGGCGCCCGACCCTGCACGCGCTGGTGCTCGACGTCGACGTGGTACTGATCGACCTCCGTGGACTGACCGCGCACCATACCGGCGTAGTCCATGAGCTCGAGCAGCTGGTGGCACTGCTGCCGTTGGACCGGGTCGTCGCCCTGTCCGACGCCACGACCGACCAGCGAGTGCTGCGCTGGGCACTCGGCCGCGCGGCCGCGCTGGCGCCGCCCGACGCCCCCGTCCACCACGACCACAGTCCCGTGCTGCGGACGGTCCGACTGGCCGGCCGCCGGTCACCCGACCTGGGTCTGGTACTCGACGCCGTGGGGCGCGCGGCAGCCCCGAAGCTGCCCGGGGCCGGTGCGCCGGTCGCGGTGGCGGGAGACGCGGCTCGGACGGCTCACCGGTGACGCGGAGCGGAGCAGACACGGCGCAGACCTACTCCGCGCCGTCCGGGGCCGGGACGGTCCAGCGCTCCTCGATGTGCCCGAACCGCCAGATGGCCAGCGCGGCCAACCAGGTCACGACGAACAGCCCGACGATGACGTAGCCGACGTACTCGAGGTTCAGCGATCCGATGACACCAAGGAGGCCGTCGGTGACGCCCAGCTCGATGCCGAGCAGCTGGAGCAGCTCGATCAGGCCGATGACGAGCGCGACGAGCACCGACAGCGCAGTGATGGTCAGGTTGTAGAACACCTTGCGGACGGGCTTGAGGAACGCCCAGCCGTAGGCGGCGGACATGAACACGCCGTCGGCGGTGTCGAACAGGCTCATTCCCGCGGCGAACAACACCGGGATCACCAGGATCGCGTACCAGGGCAGGTTGACGGCGGCAGCACCGCCGGCCAGCACGAGCAGCGACACCTCGGTGGCGGTGTCGAACCCGAGGCCGAAGAGGAGGCCGACCGGGTACATGTGCCACGGCGTGCCCACCGTGCGCAGCACCCGGTTGAGGATGCGGGCGAGGAAGCCCCGCGCGTTGAGGCGGCGCTCCAGCTCGTCGTCGTCGAGCGGTTCGGTGCGCATCCGGGCGAACACCCGGCTGATGCCGACGAGCGCGAGCAGGTTGAGCAGCCCGATCAGGACCAGGAAGCTCCCACCGATCACGGTGCCGATCACCCCGAGGGTCTGCTTGACCGCCGACGAGTCGTCGCCCAGCTCCCCAACGAGGGTCCGGATGCCGAACGCGAGCAGCAGGCACAGCAGGAACACGACGGTGGAATGCCCGAGGGAGAACCAGAACCCGACACCGCGGGCCCGCTTCCCCTCACCGACGAGCTTGCGGGTGGTGTTGTCGATCGCGGCGATGTGGTCGGCGTCGAAGGCGTGCCGCATGCCCAGCAGGTACGCGGTCAGGCCGAGACCGGCACCGAACGATCCCTGGTCGCCGAGCGAGAAGTTGCCCGGGGCCACCAGCCCGACCAGCACGCCCCAGCCGGTCGCCGTGAGCGCGACGATGAAGGCGGCCATCCCGGCGAGGTGGAACCAGTCGGTCCGGTCGAACCGGACGCTGCGCACGGCGGGGCCGGCAGTATCGAGCATGGACCAATGATTGCTCATGTGTTCAGGTCAGCGGAAGAGGAAGCGTCGACCCTCTTTGGCTCAGGGCAACAGCAGCGCCACCACCGGCACCGCGACCAATGCCAGCGCGGCCGCCCGGACGAGCACCTGCACCGCCGGGGACAACGGCGGCGGCGGCGCCGCGATGCGGTCGATCCGGGCGTCGAGCGCCGAGGTGAACGAGCTGAGCGCCGCCGCCGGAGCCGAACCGCCGACGCTGCGCAACGCGCCCACCAGCTCGCCGGGCCTCGACCCGCCGGACGCGACGTCGTCGGCGCGCATCTCGATCAGCGCGGCCACCGCGAGCTGCGCACACACCATGCCCCGCACGAACGGGGCCGTCGCCCCCCAGGCCACGAACGGCAGCACGACCAGGTCGTGGCGCTCCCGCAGGTGGGCCCGCTCGTGGGCGAGCACCGCACGCACGCCGTCCGGCTCGAGCACCTCCAGCGCGCCCGCGGACAGGACGAGCCGCGAGCTGCGACCGGGCAGGCAGTACGCCACCGGGACCGGATGGTCGAGCACCCGGGTACCCGGCGCGTCCGGCCACGGCGTGGCGAGCACGTCGAGCAGGTCGCGATGGCGTCGCCGGGCCCGCAACGTGCGCACGGTGACCGCGGCGAGCACCGTGAACAACCGCACCCCGAGCACACCGGCGGCGAGCAGCGCCAGCACGTGGATGAGGCCGAGCCCGGCCGGCCACCGGCCGGCGACCAGCGTGCCGAACAGCCCGGCGAGCGCCGCAACCGGCGACTCCCCCAGCGGCGCCACCCCGTAGACGAGGCCCGCGCCGAGCACCGACAGCCCGCCGGCCAACCCGACGGCCTGCCAGGCGAGCAAGGCGCCGACCGGATCGCGGACCGGCCAACGGGCCGCCGCCAGCGCGCGGCTGACCGGCTCCGCGAGCACGATGCCGAGCAGCAGCAGCCCCAGCGCGGTCAGTTCCACAGACGTGGTCCCGAGCGGGTCAGCCGAGTAGATCGCGGACGGCGGCCCGCTCGGCGGGCGGGATGGAGCCGAGGAACCGGGCCAGCGCGGCGCCGCGGTCGGGAACGCCGTCCAGCGCGTCGCGCATGAGCTCGGCGACGTGGTCCTCCCGACTGGCGACGGGCCGGTAGTGGTGCGCCCGACCGTCCCGCGAGCGGGTGACGAGATCCTTGCGCTCCAGCCGGCCGAGCACGGTGAGCACGGTGGTGGTGGCGAGCTCGCGCGCGGCCAGCGCGTCCTGCACCTGGCGAGCGGCCAGGGCGCCCTCCGCGGCCCACAGGACGTCCATGACAGCGCGCTCCAGCTCACCCATGCTCGTCACGGACACGATTCTACCCTGCATAGAAGGGAATGCTTCACCTGACCTGTACCTCGTCACCGACGTGCAGGTAGTGGAACCAGGCAACTGCGTCGTCGTGGACGAGCTTCACACAACCGGCCGAGTAGGTGTCCTGGGGGCCCTCGTGGAAGGCGATGCCTCCGGGGGCGAAGAACACCGAGTACGGCATGGGAGTGTCGTACTCGCGGCTGGTGTACCGCTCGGCCTTCCACTGCACCGAGAACACACCCTGCGGCGTCGGGTCGTCCTCGTCGCCGGTCTGGATCTGCACCGGGCCGCGGACGATCCGGTCACCGTCGAGCAACCAGGCCTCGCCGGCGTCGAGGTCGACACACGCCCGCGCGGCCGAGGTGCACGGGGTGCCCTCGACCGGGACCGGCTTCGCGGTCGGGGCGACGGTGGTCGTGGAGGTCATGGAGGCCGGGGTCGCCCCACCCGGGTCCGCGGACCCGACCCCGATCAGCAGCAACCCGGCGGCGGTCACCAGCGCGACCACCGCAGCGACTCGACCGGCGGATGGTCGGGGCACCGACGTCCGCCGCCTGTGAGCACCCATCCCGCTGTCCTCCCGGAGCCGTTCTCTCTCGATCAACGACGGGCCGGGCCTGCGGTGACGGCCGCCGTCCCGCAGCGCTGAACAGGAGGCCATACGCTGGGCGTACGACCTCACGGCGGGAGGCGACATGCCTGAGACGGGCGTCGAGCAGCTGCTGCGCATGGGCACGCCCGCGGGACGATGGGTGCTGCTCACGACGGCGCTCACGACGGCGCTCGCGTCGGTGCTGGCGTCGCGCTGGTCCGCCCGACCCTCGGTGCCACCCGGCCCGCCGAGGGCGCGGTCCCCGAGGCTCCGATCCCCGAGAACGCGATCCACGAGAACTCGATCCCCGAGAACGCGCGGATACCGATCGAGCGCTGCCTGCACTGCCCCGTCAACGGACCTCAACTGCACCCGGTCGACTGGCGCTGAGCCGGCCCGACCGGGACCGCAACCCCTCAGGCGGCCGGCTGGACCACCGTCACGTGGGACAGGTCGCCGAGCACCGCCCGGGCGTCCGCGATCATGCCGAGCGCGTTGGGGTGGAAGGGCGCAGCCGGCGCGGTGGGCACCAGCCCCTCGATCCACCTCGTACCGGGCGGCTGACACACGTCGTGGCCGATGGTCGGGGTATAGGTGTCGATGTAGTCCGCGCCGGCCAGCATGGCCTGCGCGGCGAGCATCGCGTTGAGCCGCTTCTCGGTGGCGCGCAGATAGGCGACGTCACCGGGGCTGAACGGGATCACCAGGAAGCAACCGGGACCCTTGTCGGGCAGCAACGCCGGGTAGCCCACCAGCAGCCTCCGGGCGTGGGGCGCGCCCTGCTTGACGCCGGCCAACGCGGCCGCGATCTTCGGTGCCGTCGCGGCGATCCGCGCGGCCAGCTGGTCGGTGCCTCCCGCGGTGTAGAAGTCGCGGCAGGCTGCACCCAGCGGCTGCTGGGGGGACCGGGCCAGGCATTGCTGGAGAATCCCCGCGAAGCCGATGTCGTTGCCCCCGATGCCCACCGAGACGAGGTCGGCGTCGGCGGCCAGCGCGTCGAACTGCGGCGGGTTGACCCCGAGCGGCACGGTCTGCGGAATGCTGAAGTCATCGGTCGTCGCGCCGCTGCAGCTGACGTCGGTGAGCTTCTCGACACCGAGGGTCTTGGCGACCAGCGAGGGATAGTTGCTGTCGGACCGCTGGCAACCCGGCGGCAGCCCGGTCTGGATCGGGATCAGCGGTCCCGCCGTGTAGGAGTCACCGAGCGCGACGTAGTGCCGCACCGGTGCGCTGTGGTTCAGTACCGGATCGGCGCCCGCGGATGCCGAGGTGCCGATCAGGGCGGTCACGACGAAAGCGATGACCGCGGCCCACCGGGCCGGGCAGGGACGGGTCAAGGGGAACCTCCGCGTCGTGAGCTTGTCTGCGTGATGATACCGAGCGGACAGCGCCGCGCCGTCACAGCAACGGACGGGCCGACCTCATCGGTGGGACCGGTCAGGCCGGCCGAGCGGATCCTCGGCCGTCGCGCAGGGTGAGAGGTGGCGCAGGGTGAACGGTGGCACCGTGCGCACCCCGAGCAGGACCGCGTCGAGGGAACGCGGCCGGATCGGCCAGCTGCGCAACCGGGCCTGCATCGTCGCGACCGCGGCCGGCGCCGCACCGGGCGCGCCGAGCAGGAACGCCCACTCGTGCTCGTCGCTGCCGACGTAGACCACGCCGTCGCCGCCGAAGACCTGATGGAAACGTTCCCAGGCCGCGCGCAGCGTGGCGTCGCGCCACAGCGCAGGGCTGCCGGCCTGGCACACCACGACCCCGCCGCCGGCGGCCAGGTCGGCGCAGCGGCGCAGGAAGCCCACCGTGTAGAGCCGGTTGAGCTGGGCGGCGGGCTCGGCGGGGCGCTCGTCGGGCAGGTCGACGACGACGACGTCGTAGCGCTCGCCGCCACGCGCCACCGCCCGCTCGACGAACTCGCAGCCGTCGACGTAGTGCACGTGCACCGGGCCGACGTGGCGTTCCGCGGCGCCCAGCGCCGCGGGGGTGTAGCCGTAGGGCAGGTGCTGGGCGCAGGCCCGGACGCAGTCCCGGTCGATGTCGACGTGGTCCACCCGTGCCGCGCCGGCGGCCACCGCGAGCCCGCTGACCACGCCCTCGCTCGACCCGATGACGAGCACCCTGGCGCACCGCGCCGCGAGCAGCCCGGCCGGCACGAACAGCGCCTCGTGGTAGACGAGCTGGGTCGACTCGGCGCTCTGCCGCTCGTCGTCACAGAACAGGGTGACGCCGTGCGCGGTGTCGGCGATGAGCACCCGCTGGTACGGGGTCGTCGCCCGGTGGTGCACCCTGCCCAGCGTCCAGCACCGGGCCAGCCCCGGACCGATCGGCTCGGTCACGGTGCGCGCGCCCCCGCCGCGCTCCACGACCTCGAGCTCCACGCCGGTGGCCCCCAGCGCTGCGGCGAACAGTCGCACCGCCCGCTCGGGGTCGGCGGCGTCACCGCAGGTGAACACGTCCACGTGGGCGGCGGCGTGCTCGGGCCAGGTGTGCACCGCGGCGTGCGACTCGGCGAGCAGCGCCACCACGGTGGCCCCCCGCGGGGTGAACACCTCCGCGACGACCTGGCGGACCTGCGCGCCCGCCGCGGCCAGGGCGTCGTGCAGCGCCGCGCGCAATCCGGCCACGTCGTCGAGGACGGCGGGGGGCACCCCGGTGAGCTCGGCGAGCACGTGCCGTCCGACGGGGCGCGGCGCCGGGGCGGCGGTCGGGTCGAGCACCCCGTGACGGTACCGCCGGGTCCGGAGTCAGCGGAGGTGTCCCGGGCTCTCAGACGACGTGCACCGGGAGCGGCCCGAACCCGTTGAACCCGACCGAGGCGTAGCTGGCCGTGTAGGCGCCCGCGTGCAGCACGTCCACCACGTCCCCGGCCCGCAGCGACAGCGGCAGCGCGTAGGGCGTGCGCCGGTAGAGCACGTCGTCGCCGTCGCAGGTGGGGCCGGCGAGCACGACCGGCCCGCACGGCGCGGCGCGCCCCGGCACCCGCAGCGGGTAGCCGATCGCCTCGTTCTCGGTCTCGGCAAGACCCTGGTACCGGCCAGCGTCGAGGTACACCCAGCGCCGGTGGTCGACCCCGGGGCGCCGGGACACCCGCAGCACCCCGGCCCGCAGCACGCCCGCCTCGGCCACCAGCGCCCGGCCGGGCTCGACCAGCAAGGTGACGCCGTCGACGGTCCCGGCGGTGACCGCCGCAGCCACCGCCTCGGCGACCGCCTCCCCGAAGGCCGCGAGCGGCGGCACCGGGCTCCGGTAGCGCACCGGCAGCCCGCCCCCGATGTCGAGCAGCGGGCGGCGCAGCCCGGCCGCCGCGGCCACCCCCAGCACCCGGCGCACCGCCTCCCGGTAGGTGTCCGGGCGGACCTGCTGGGAGCCGACGTGGAAGGTCACCCCGGCCGCGTCCAGCCCGGCGGCGCGGGCGAGCCGCAGCACCGCGACGGCCTCGGCGGGCGCCGCGCCGAACTTGCCGCGGGCCGGGGTGGCGGCGCCGGCGTCGGCGACGAGCACCCGGACCAGCACCGACCCACCGGGGGCGCAGCGGGCCAGGTCGGCGAGGTCGTCACGGCTGTCGGAGACGAACCGGCGGACGCCGAGGGCGTGCGCGGCGGCGACATCCCCGGCCCGGCGCACCGGGTTGCCGAAGCACAGCGCGGCCGGGTCGGCGCCGGCGTCGAGAGCCAGCCGCACCTCGGGCAGGCTCGCCACGTCGAACCCGCTGCCCAGCGCCGCCAGGGTGCCCAGCACAGCGGGCTCCGGGCAGGCCTTCACCGCGTACCGCACCCCCGCGCCGGGGAACGCCGCGGCGAGCCCGGCGTAGCGCGCCGCGACCACGGCCGGGTCGAGGACGAGGAACGGGGTCGGCCGGCCGCGGTCGGCGAGGAACCCCGCGAGCGCCGGGGACGCAGGCTCGATCACCGCGCCGGTCTCCTCAGGTCTCCTGCCGCGTCGATGTCACCCTACCGGTGTTGCACACCCCAGCCGTAAGCTGACAACTCGCCAACGGTGGCGGCACCGTTGGCGGGTGCGTGCGAATCAAGGATCCGGGCAGGCAGCCGGGCCAGCACCTCGTCTCGTAGTTCCTGCTCCTCCGGAAGGGATTCCCTGGCCCATCGCAGATACTTCCGACCGACGCCGTTACCTTCCGCTGGTTTCACTTTGGTACCCGGGGCTGGGGTAAAGCCGGCAGTGCTGCCAGGCTCGATTCCGCTGTGCTCACCGGCGCTGATCTCACGTCCGTGGTGATGGTGTGCCCGTTGATGGAGCGCACGACCCTGCGCGGCGCCGTCCTAAAGGACGTCTACGCACACGCCCAGGCCGCGGTGAGCTCCGACTGGACGGGTGTCCGGATGCCTGGCGCTCTCGACACGACCGGGGCACTGTTTCATGGGTGACGCTCGTGGGAGCGGATCTCAGCGGCGGGAATTACGCCGGAGCCAACTTTTACCAGTGCGACTTCACCGGAGCCAACCTGCGCGGCTGCGATCTCACCGGGGCCACGTTCAACGAATGTGTCCTCCGAGGAGCCGACCTCGGCCACAGTTCGCTGTCGTGCGCCACCATCACTCGCTCGCACGCCGATGACGCCGTTTTTGACGGTGCGGTGGGTTCCGGGCTTGTGCTGCAGGTGATGACGGGCATGGCGAGGGTCAGTTTCGACGGCGCCCAGCTGTCCGAGCTGCGTATCCGGTCGGCATCCTGGCGCGACGGGTCAGCTGTGGACGCGGCACTCGCCGGTCTGCAGCTGGTTGACGTGACCATGTTTGCCTGTGACTTTACGGGGTCCGATCTCACCGAGGCGACGTGGCGCTCGGTCACGGGCCACGGCAACGTCCTGCGTCGGGTCCAGCTCGCGGGGGGACGTGGACGCGGTGCCGGCTTCCGGTCACGGACCTCAGTGGTTCCTCAATGGAGAACGCGCGTCTGCTGGAGTGCGACGTCTCCGACAGCAGGTTTACCAACCTGGATGACGAGCGCGGCCATGCCTCGTTCACCGGACGCGGCCTCACGGCGCGTGATTGCCATCTTGCACGAGCCGACTTCACTGATGCCTACCTCTACCGAGCGTCCTTCACCGGTGACCCGGTCATCGGCATGCGGATGGATGACGCGAAGTTCACCGGGGCGAACCTGATCCAGGCCTACGTCGCCGCCGCCCTGCCCGGCGCTGACCTACGATGTATGCACGCGGCGTACAGCCGCTTCAACCAGTCCGACCTCACCGGCGCGGATCTCACCGGCGCCGGGCTGTACCAGTCGAGTTTCGTCAAGGTCGTGCTCACCGGCGCCGACCTCACCGCCGTCTCCGCACCTCTGTTCCTCGACAGGTGCAAGGGCGTCACGGACGCGGTGATGGACGAGGACCTGCGGCGATGGGCCGGCGTCCTCGCCGGGGCACTCGGTACACGGCGCAGTGGGTCCACCTGAGCGGGGGCCCGCGCCCGATCAGCGGTACGGAAGATCGGTGCGGCTGGGCACGTGGCTCTGATCAGCCCGGCCGCGACTCACTGCGATGAGGACATCCTCGTGCCGGGCCATGAACGCCTGGACTCCGGAGACCTCCCGGGTGCTGATGCGCATGAGGGCCAGCGGCTCCCCGCCGGCCTCGCGCCGGCCCACCACGGCGCTGTACGGATACCACTGTTGCCGGAGCCGGTGCATGCGTGATCCGACGGACCGGCGTCCCCCTTCACCGAGACCGGCGGGGACGCCATGTGCCCTCAACTGGTCGACGGTTCGGACCGCGGACGGGACGTCGTCGTCGGTGACCGGCAGGACCGTCACGGCCTGCCCGCCGAAGCCAACCGGGATCTCGCGTTCGGCCCAGCCGGCCAGAGCGCGGCCCACGAACAGCTCCGGCGAGATCTCAAGGAACTGCGCACCCGTCTCGCCGGAGAGCAACCGGCACGTCGCCGCAGCCTCCCGGAGTACCGCCGCATAGGCCATGGGGGCCTGCTGGGAGGTGCACAGCACATGGAGGTCGGGAAGCGTGTACTGGTTGAGCGTGAGGAGATCCGTCTCGCCGGAGAGCCTGCGCCGGAAAGCCGGCATCGGGGAGTAGGTCGTGTAGGGGAGCCTGGAACCCCGCCGCCGGGCGGCTCGTCGGCCGCCAACGTCGTAGCGGCGGACCTCCAGGCCCGGCGGCGGGGCGCTCATCGCGCTCACGTCGAGGTCGGCGGCTGGCAAGGACGTACGCGCGCCGGTCCGGGCTCCTGATCTCGACCCTCGGCGGTCGAGGTCGGCACACTTGATGACATCCATGACGACAGGATCGAGGTTCCGGGGTGCCCGCCACGTCCGGGGCGACCCCCGGAGCTTTCCGGTGAGTTCGATGGGCGAAAGCGGCTTTGGCTGCAACTGGCGCAGCGAAAGCCATGTTCGTGCGCGCGGGGGGCGCGGCGCGGCGGCAACGTCGGGGCTCGGCCCTGACGCGGCACCGGCATCGCCTTCGTACGGTCGCCTGGATTGACGACGGAGTGAGGTGAGCGACGGGGCGTCCACCCGGCGAACGCACCGACGATGCCGGCCGGCACCGCCGTCGCCATCGTCCCGACCGAGTCCGTGCTTGCTGACCGCCGATCACGGCTCCGCACCGTCCGGCCGACGCGATCACGCCTGCAAGCGGCGCGGACATATAGGTAACTCCCGGACCGAGATGGGTGGCGCCTGCCGATGAGCCGACCGCCCCACCGGACCCACGATCAGAGCCAGTCCCACCGCAGGAGGAGCCCACGATGTGCCGCAGCGACCCCGACCACGACATCTGCGTCGCCGCCGCCGGTGCCACCGTCCTGATCTCGGCAATCGGTGCCCCCACCCGCCCACAGCCACCGGGACACCGTCACTCCCGACGTGAGGATCCCGAGGAGACGCCATGAAGGCCCGCGGACCCATCGTCACGGTCGTCGCCGTTCTCGGGCTGGCGCTCGTGCTGCTGGTGATCAACCGCTCGGTCGCAGGCACCCAGCCGGCTGACCCGGCCGCCGCTGCACAGGCCGCCCCGACCGTGGCCGCTGCACCGGCGACGATCCCCAGCACCGCAGCCGTGCCCGCCGCGACCGAGCCGGCACCGTCGCCGTTCCCCGCCAAGGTGAAGTACATCGGGACGGCCACCACGAAGAACGGCCCCATCCCCCTCGCCGTCACGATCGACGGCGACCGCGCGAAGGCCTACCTGTGCGACGGAAAGAAGATCGAGGCCTGGCTGCAGGGCACCGCACGCGACGGCCGGCTGTCGCTGACCGGGCGCGGTGAGAACCGGCTCACCGGCCAGCGGACCGGCGACACGGTCACCGGCACCGTCCTGGTCGCGGGCTACCCGGAGTGGACGTTCACCGCGCGACCGGCCACGGGCGCCCGCGCCGGGGTCTACCGCGCGAGCGGCGCGGGCACCACCACCGGCTGGATCGTGCAGGACGACTCCGGCCGCGCGCAGGTCGGCATCAGCCGCGATGCCGGCGGGAAGCCCGCCGCTGCTCCGAGACTCGACGTCACCACGCTGAACGCGGACGGTGCCCCCGGCCAACCCCTGCCGGTGGACGGCGACACCGACGTGCTCGCCCGCTCCTGACCACGTCGCGGTCACCCACACCACCGAGGAGCCCTGATGACCAGCCCTGAACCGCCCATTGCCGATTCGGCGACTGCCCCCGCGCACGTGGCTTCGACGCCCGCCGACCGATCGATCGCCGGCTTGCTCGTGCCGACCGCGCTGGGCATCGCGGTGGCCGTGGTGCTCGGCGTGTACGGCCGGGTGCACGAGCCCACCGGGGTCGCGGTCAACATCGCGGGCTTCTCCGGGCCCGGCTACGCCAAGGCATGGCTGGTCACCCTGGCGGTGGTGCTCGCGGTGGTCCAGGTCGTGTCGGCGATGGTGATGTACGGCCGCCTCCGGGTGGCCGCGCCGCCGTGGATCGCTGTACTGCACCGCTGGTCGGGGCGGTTCGCCGTGCTGGCGACAGTGCCCGTCGCGATGCACTGCCTCTACGCGCTGGGCTTCCGCGCCGACGAGCCGCGGGTACTCGTGCACTCGCTCCTGGGCTGCCTGTTCTACGGCGCGTTCGTCGCGAAGATGCTGCTGCTCACCCGCCGCGGTCTACCGCGCTGGGCCCTTCCCGTCATCGGCGGCGCTGTGTTCACCGGACTCGTGGTGCTGTGGCTGACGTCGGCGCTGTGGTTGTTCAGCGCGCGGGGCCTGAAGATCTGATGCCCACCCTTCCGAAGGAGACGATCATGAGTGTGCTCTCGGCGAGCAGCGGTGTCACCCGGCGAACCGTCGTCACCGCGGCGGGTGCCGTCGCCGTCACGGCGCTCGGCGGGTGCGCCGCCTACGGCCGCGCCGCCACCTCTCCCGGCGGTTCCCCGCCCACGCCCGCCGGATCCCCGGCTGCGCCCGCCGGTTCCCCGCCCGCGCCTGGGGCCGGGGTCGCGCCGCTGGCCCGCACCTCGGACATCCCGGTCGGCGGCGGCGTGGTCTTCCCCGACGCGCAGGTCGTGATCACCCAGCCCCGACCGGGCCGGTTTGTCGCCTTCTCGGCGGTCTGCACCCACCAGGGGTGCGTGGTCAACGAGGTGGCCGACGGCACCATCAACTGCCCATGCCACGGCAGCAGGTTCGCCGTTGCGGACGGCTCGGTCAGCAAAGGCCCAGCCCGTAGACCGCTCCCGCCGGTCCAGGTCGCCGAGCAGGACGGCGCCCTCCAGCTCGTCTGACCGCTGCGCCGCCCACCGAAAACGCTACCCGCCGAAACCACGAGGAGACGCCGACCGTGACCGGACACCGACCCCCCGACCCTCTCGCCCGCCGCATTCGTCGATGCCGCCATCCCCGGCGCGGGCCGGACGTGCTGGCCGCGGTCGTGCGCACCCGGGTCCAGGTGAGAGCCCGATGGATCCCGCGATCACGTTCTACCAAGCGCTGGCCAGCGTCAGCCTCACCCTGCTCGGACTGTGGTTCACGGTCTTGCAGTTCGCCCACGGCGGGTGGCGCAGCGATATGCAGCGCCACCGGTCGGCCCTGCACATCGCGCTGCACTTCCTGCTCCCGGGGATGGCGAGCCTCGCCGCGCTGCTCACCGCCGGAACCGCAGGCGGACTGGTGTGGCGGACGGTCTTCGTCCTGGCCGGTCTGGTCGGGCTGACCGAAGCGGTGTCGTTCCTCCACAGCCCCGACGGACCGCGGGATTGGGCCGGGCAGACGCTGCGAGCCGTCGATCCGTTGCTCTATGCATCGATGATCGCCGCGGCGTTCCTCACTGAGCGGGCACTGCCCCTGACCCCACTGCAGGCCGAGGGCGCCGCGACCGGGACGCTGTTCCTCGTCGGACTGTGCTTCGTCTGGCTCGCGTTCGCGGAACGGCCGGAAACCGTCTCCTGAAGACAGTCCAGCAGGGCCGGCGCGCCGCCGGGCGGCGCGTCCCGCTGCAGCGCATCGGTCGCAGTGGGCGCGGCGGGAGCTGCGGTGTTCATGCGGACACACCAGACCCGAGTGCGGCCACCGCGGCCTCGCGGCGGGTCCGCACGCCGAGCTTGCCGAGGATCGCGGAGACGTGGTGGTCGACGGTCCGCACCGAGACGACGAGCCGTTCGGCGATCTCCGCGTTGGTCCGCCCGGCCGCGACCAGGGCGAGCACGTCGACCTGGCGTGGGGTGAGCCCGGCCGGGTTGGCCCGGGTCGCCGCCGACGCGCCGCGCGGGACCCGCCGCACACCGAGGTCCCTGAGGCGGCGGCGGACGAGGGTGGCCGCCGGGGTGGCGCCGAGGCCGTCGAGGATCTGCAGCGCGTGCAGGGTGGGGTCGACCAGACCGGACTCGGCGAGCTCAAGGGCCTGCTCGTAGGGGTCACCGGCGCGCTCCCACGCAGCTGCGGCGGCCCGCCAGTCACCTCGCAGCCCGGCGGCCCAGGGTTCCGGGCAACCGTCGAACGGCTCCCCGCCCAACCCGGCGCGGGCGAGGTAGCGCAGCAGCTCAGCACGCAGCGGTGCCGCGCCGGGAAGCTCGGTGCGCGCCAGCAGCACGTCGCGCACGGCGACGGCCTGCTCCGGTCGGCCCGTCAGCCAGGCCCACTCGACATAGGCGATCCCGGCGGCGGCCAGCCCTGGCAACAGGCGCCGGCCCGTCGCGCGCTCCCACGACTCGGCCAGCAACGGCTCCACCTCGGGGTCACCGCGGCGAGCGCGCAGCCGCGCCAGGGCGGGCACGCTGTATGTCGCGAGCATTCCCGGGTCGTCCACCGCGTCGACGAGGTCGCGCAGCCGCTGCTGGGCGGCGTCCCAGTCACCGCGACGCAGGAGCAGTAGCGCGCGGTGCACCTCGAGGTGATGGCCGTGCGCCCGGAACCCGCGTTCCCGGGTGAACGCCAGCCCGGCCGCCAGGCACCCGGCGAGCTCGTCCCACCGGCCGTCGAGGTACAGCAACTCGGCGAGATCGGTGTAGGCGCGAGCGGCGGGCTCGTGGGCACCGTGCGCGGTCGCGGTCGCCAGGGCGTCCCGCAGCAGATGCAGGCCGGCGGGGTCGCCGAGGCCGGCCCGGGCGACGCCGAGGTAGTTCAGGCACAGCGCGACCAGGTCGGCGCGGCCCGACTCGGCCGCGAGGGTCCGCGCCCGCCCGAGCACGGTGACAGCTTCCGCGCAGCGCCCGGTGAGCGCCAGGATCACCCCCCGGTGCGTCGCCGCAGCCGCCAGCGCGGGCACCGACCCGGCAGGTTCGAGGACCTGCTCGGCCCGCGAGACGGCCACCTCCGCCGCTTCGGCGCACCCGGCCAGGTAGAGGTAGCGGGACAGCCGCAGCAACGCCTCCCCCAGCGCGACCGGCTCGCCCACCTGCTCACGTCGCACGACCGCCTCGCGACCGGCGGCCACCGCATCGGTGAAACGGGACGCGATGTGCAGCTCCCACGCGTAGTCGTCGACCAACGCAGCCCGCTCCTCAGCAGGCAGCCGATCGGCATAGCGCAACGCCGCCTCGAAGTGCGCGAGGGCGTGGTGGTGGGCGCCCGCCTGTACAGCCAGTCGGCCGGCGAGCGGCGCATACCCCAGCACGGTGGCGCCGTCGTCGGCGCGCACCGCGTGGTGGACCAGCCGCTCGAGGTCGGGACGGTCGCCCGCGTGCAGAGCCCGGACGACCGCCCGGTGCAGGTTCCGGCGCCGGATCCCGGGCAGCGCACCCTCGATCGCCCGGCGGGCCAGCTCGTGACGGAAGCCGACCCCCTCCGGGCGTACCTCCACGACCCCCTGCTCCTCCGCCTCGGCCAGCGCGTCGAGCCGGCTGCCGAACAGCGCACCGGCGAGCTCGAACCCGACACCGGAGGGCACGACCGCGAGCTGCTCGCAGGCGTCGCGAGCGTCGGGGCCGAGCCGCCGCACCCTGGCCAGCACGGAGTCCCGCACGGTGACCGGCACGTCACCGTCCGACGTCGCGAGCACCTCGGTGACCAGGAACGGGTTGCCCCCGGTCAGCGCGTGCAGCGCCGCGCCGTCGCGCCCCGATCCCGACGACAGCGCCTCGACGGCGGCTGCCGACAGCGCAGGGAGCGCCAACCGGTGCACCGGACCACCCGCCAGGGAACCGAGCAGCTGCCGCAACGGATACCCGGACTCGTCGCAAAAGGTGAGCACCAGGACCACCCGCAGCTCGGGCAGCCGTCGGGCGACGAAGCTCAGCACGTCCAGCGTGGCGTCATCAGCCCACTGGACGTCTTCCACGACGAGCACCGTCGCTCGCGGACCCGCCAGCTCCTCGGCGACCGCGAAGAAGACCGCGTCACCCGAGCAGGCCGCGGCCAGCCCCCGCTCCAGCGGCCCGCCGGTGCCCAGGACCGCGTCCCGGAGTGGTCCCAGCGTGCGCGGCACCACCAGGTCGTCGCACCCTCCACGCAGCACTCGGAAGCCGGGCCGTACGAGGTCGAGGAACACGCTGACGACACTCGTCTTCCCGCCCCCGGCCTCACCCGTGACCAACACCACCGAGCCATGTCCGGTCGCGGCATCCGCGGCGGCCGCGACGAGAGCGTCGAGCTGGGCGCCGCGCTCGAGCAGAGCGGGGGCGGTCGCCGTGGGACGGCC
The DNA here is from genome assembly GCA_038254065.1 of Mycobacteriales bacterium. GTDB lineage: Bacteria > Actinomycetota > Actinomycetes > Mycobacteriales > Pseudonocardiaceae > Pseudonocardia. Next base: position 21,554 of record JBBSGM010000013.1, read on the forward strand.
GGTCCCCGGGTGCGCGTGCCGACCGCCGGGCAGGACCAGTAGACGAGGTACGGCGCTCCGGCCCGGAGCGAGGGCCGACCGGAGGGGACGCGCACGAATCCCGATCGATGGGTTGACGACGGCGTGGCTCTGCATGGTTCCCGCCTCCTCGCGGCACTCGCTTGCGCATCGAGTGTCGGAGGACCGGGGGCTCGTCCGCGTCAGGGTGCGACCCGGGGGTTTCGGCCGCCGTCGACAGGTCGGTCGGGGTGCCGGTGCCCGCGTCAGGGGCCACCCCCGAGGTCTTCGTCGGGTTCGAGCGGTGACCGGGGCGGACGTGGGCCTGCCGCGGCTGCGGCGACCCCGAGCAGCACGCACACCCCGAGATAGACCCACGCCGACGGCTCGGTCCACTGCACCGTCCCGAGGCCGTACCCGACCGGGACCACCAGCGCCGCGACCGCACACACCATGAGTCCCACCGTGGCGACCCACCCGGTCACTCGGTCATTCGTTCGGACAACCGATGCGGCGAGCAGTGCCATCCCGATCAGTGTCGCGCCGATCATTCGGGCGGTCAGCGCGGTCAGCTCCCACGGCCACAGCGGTGCGACCGCGGTCGGAGCCACCAGCAACGCCACCCCCGTCGCGGCCAGCGCCATCCCGAGCGCCGCCAGCAACCACGCCGCCCACCGCGGCAGCTCCGCACCGGGTGGCGGGTCCCCCCCGGGTGACCGGGCCTGCCACCAGAACGCGAACACGTACCCCGGAGGCGTCACCACGTAGACCACCAACCAGATCCATCCCGCCACCCGGGCCGGGAAACCGCCGGTGGTCAGGTGGAACTTGTCCAGGTGCAGCAGCGTGACCAGCAAAACGAACCCGACGAACATCACCACCGGCACCAGCGCCACCCGGGCCGGTGCCCACGCCCGCCGGCGCAGTGCCAGGACCCCCATCACCGTCGAGGCCAGGTAGAACACGCCGATGAACGCTGCCGACGCCGGTACCGCGATAGTCCAGGCGAAGTAGTCCGCGGTCCGGGTGGACAGCACCAGCAGCTGGATCGCGGCGCCCGCCGATACCACCGCGCTCACCGCACCGAACCACCACATCACCCGGGTGGTCCGCTGGATCGGCCCGGCTGTCGTACCGGCGACCCGGCCGGCTCGGCCCCCCGGTGCCCGTTGCTCACGGTCGAACACCCGGCCCGTCCTGAACATCGACATCGCGACCTCCTCGTGATCTCTGCGAGTCGACCAGTTCTACTGATTATCCCGTGCCGGACCATCGGTGGCTGCTACCCATGTCCAGCCACCGGGCTGCCCATCTCCCCCACCGGCCAGCACCACTGATCAACGCAGTGCCGCCGCCAGCTCGGCCCGGCCGCCGGCCGCAAGCTTGCGGTAGACACTGCCCAGGTGGGTCTCCACGGTCTTGGTGGTGACGAACAGTGCCTGCGCGACGTCCCGGTTGGACAACCCGTCCACCACCAGCTCGGCCACCCGGCGTTCGCTCGGTGTCAACGCCTGGGCACCGTGCAGTGCCACCCGGCGTGGCCGGGCGCCGGCCGCGACGAGCTCCTCGCGGGCCCGGTCGACGAGGGCGTCGGCGCCGCAGTGGTGCGCCAGCTCCTGGCCGCGGGCCAGCTCGTCGCGGGCGGTGCTGCGCTGGTTGCTCCGGCGCAGGGCGCCCCCGAGGTCGACCAGTGCCCGCGCGTGCTCGAGGCGTGCCGGGGTGGGTTCGAGCACGGCGACCGCCTCGCGAAGCGTGTCCACCGAGCCGTCGATCAGTCCGCGGGCCCGCAACGCCAGACCCAGGGCCCGCGCCGCCGCCCAGCGCCGCGCGGTGTGGACCGCCTCTCCCGCCAGCTGTCGCGCCTCGTCGACCTGCCCGAGCTGATGCAGCGCAAGTGCCGCGTTGGCGCGCCAGGGCATCAGCCCGGGGTGGACCATGCCGCGCTGGTCCAACCGCCGTCCGCAGCCGCGGAAGTCGTCGAGCGCCTCGGCCGGCCGGCCCTGGGCGAGGCGCAGCCGACCGCGCGCATCGAGGAGGTATGCCAGGGTCGGTACCACACCGCTCTTCTCCAGGGAGTCGTCGGCTTCGGCCAGCCTGCCACGTTCGACGAGCGTGAGTACCAGCCAGGCCTGGGTGTAGCGGCGGGCGAAGGTGACCGCGTGTTCGGCGGTGAGATCATCGGCGAGCCGAGCGTCGGCTTCGGCGTCGCCGAGCGCGCCCTGCAGGTAGCGGGCCTGGGCGCGCAGGATGCTCGCCGAGGCGAGGTCGTAGGTGGAGCCACGGTGCCGTGCGCTCGCGATCGCCGCTTCGCACGCGGCCAGCACCGCCTCGAGGCGGTCGGTGGCGACCAGCACCATGATCGCCGGGAGCAGCACGCCGGGATCGGGCACGGCCTGGCCAAGTGAGACGGCCAGCGCCTCGTCGGCCAGCTCGACGGCGCGCGACCCGCCGTCGGTCTGCAGAGCATCCAGCGCGGCATTGGCCAGCAGTACCGCGCCGGCGCGGCTGGTCAGTGCGCCCGCGGACCGCAGCTTCCTGGTGCGTTCCGCGGCCCAGGCCCGCCGGGCCGGGTCCCGCCGGGCCAACCCCACTGTCTCGGCCTCCAGCTCGAGGCGCAGTTCGGCATCGGCGTCGCCGAGCCCGGCGAGCGCGTCGTCCAGCACGGTCAACGCCCGTTGGTAGTGCAACGTGGTCCGCAGCGAGCGGGCCAGCTCGAGCGCCGCCCTGGCGCGCTTCGACGGTGCCGACGCGACCGCGAAGGCCTGCTCCAGCAATGCCACGCCGGCGGTGAAGGACACCCGGACCGTCGCCGAGCCGAGCTCCAGGAGTACGTCGGGCCGCGTCGCCGGGTCCGGGGGCTCGTCCATCGCGCGGCGCAGGTAGCTGGCGGCGGGGGCCGGCGCGCCCTTGGCCAGGGCGGTGCGGGCGGCGGTCCGGAGCGCCTCGACGACATCGGCGTCCGCAAGCGACTCCGTGTGCATCAGGTGCGCGGCGACGAGCTCGGGCGCGGCGCCCTCGACGGCGAGCAGCCGGGCGGCGGTTCGGTGCCCGTGGTGCCGCTCGGCCGGGCTCATCCGCTCGGCGATGGCCTCCTCGGTCAGCGGATGGACGAACGCGAGCGGTCGGCCGGGAGCGAGCAACTGCGCGGCGACCAGCGACTCCGCGGCGTCGACCGCCGTCGCCGGATCCAGTCCGGCCAGCGCCGCGACGTGGCGCAGCTGCGCGCCACCCTGCAGCACCGCGACCGCCCTGGCCACCGCGACTGCCACGGGCGACACGTGGCGCAGCCGGGACAGCACGGACGTGGTGACGATCGCGGACGCGCGTTCGATCACCGCGGCGATCCCGCCCTCGTCCGGCGCGACGCCGGCCTCGGCGAGCGCGGTCACCAGCGCCTGCACCAGCAGCGGGTTGCCGCCGGTCGCCTGGTGACACGCGGCCCGGAATGCCTCGACCCCCACCGCACCGAGCCCCGACCGAACCAGCGCGTCGGTGCTCCGCCGGCTCAACGGCCCCGGTCGGAGCACAGTGGTGACCGGCTCGTCCGCCACGGCATCCATCACCGCGACGTCCAACCCCGGTCCCGTCGGCCTGGCGGCCACCACCAGCGCCACCGGCAGGTCGGCGATCCGCCGAGCCAGGTAGGCCAGTGCGCGCAGCGAGGACGCGTCCGCCCAATGGGCGTCGTCGACGGCGAGCAACAGCGGACCGGTGTCGGCCAGGTTGGCGATCAGCCAGTACAGGCCGTGGAGCGTGCCGAGGGAAGCCGCACTGTCCGTGGCCGGGTCCAGACCCTCGAGGGTGATCACCGGTGCGACCAGCCGGGCGGCCCCGGCCAGCACCTCGTCCCGCTCGACGGGCTCCATCGCCGCGAGCAGCGGCTCGAACAGGCTGCGGATGACACCGAAGGTGAACTCGCGCTCCAGGTCGCTGGCCCGCGCACTGAGTACTCGCATCCCGGCGGCCGCCGCCCCGCTGCGCGCGGTGGCCAGCAGCCGGGTCTTGCCGATCCCGGCCGGGCCCTCGATCCACAACACCCTGCCGCGCCCGCCCGCCACCGCATCGAGGAGTCCGGCGATGGCGGCCAGCTCCGTCTCACGCTCCAACAGCATCACCTCGGCCCCCCGGCTGGGTCCGTCGTTCGCGCCGGCGTCGACCGGTCTGCACTGACGGTACGACCCGGCTCGCGCGTGGTCGAGCCCGCGGGACGCGGCATCGGCGACACCCACCCATCTCGACCGGGGCAACTGCCCATGTCGGTGTCCACCCCCGCCCGCAACGGTGAGCGCGTCGAGCGCAGCGCAGCGCTCGGTCGAGATGGGTAATTCGCGGTCCCGATCTGGGTGACCGCCACCCATTCCGGGCCGGCCCGCGGTCCGTAGAACAGTTCCATGACCAACGCAATCCCCCATCCTGTTCCATAACGACCGGAGCGAGACCATGATCAAGCGCACCAGGCTCGCCGCTACGGTGGCTGCCACCTTCATCGCCGGGGCCACTGTGCTCGGCACCACCGGCTCCGCGGCCGGCGGCACGCCCAGCCCGGACGAGGTGCACCAGCACCTCACACCGTCCTCGGCGCAACTCGCCGCATGCATGCCGCACGCCCGGGTCGACGTCACCGTCGCGCTGACCACCGACAAGCGGGGCTTCGACGTCTTCACCGTGGACGCGTCGGGCCTGCCGCCCAACCGTGCCTTCACCACCTTCCTGCTGGAGAAGGCAGTCGCGCCGGACGTCGGAGCCGCGGAGTACATCGGTGACTTCTCCAGCGATCGCTACGGCAGGGCGCACAACACCTTCCGCCTGATCGTGCAGGAGGCTTTCGCCTCGACCGTGGTCAACGGGAAGCGGGTGCGGGTGGACCTGAACCAGGTCGGGGCCTGGTTCGCCGACCCGGCCGGGGACGACTTCTGCCTGGGGCCGAACAGCCCGGTGACGCCGTTCGACGGTGACAACGAGGCCGGGGTGCAGGCGTTCAACTCGGCCAACACCACCCCGCTGCCGGCACCGTGAACTGCGCGCCGGCCGGCCGGTCGTCGTGCTGACGACCGGCCGCCCGAGCTCCTTCAGCCCGAGCCCGTTCGGCTCTGGCTCCGGTGGGCGTAGGCGAGCCGGGCGGCGTAGCTCAGCGCGCTGAGGGCGAACATCGCGGCGGTGAGCAGCAACCACCGGCTCAGATAGGGCTCCTGGGTCTGTCCGGTGGCGTCGAGGTAGGTCTGCCGGCCCTGTTCGATGATGCCGGGGAAGAACAGCAGGAACAGCAGTCCGGTCCCCAGCATCGGCAACCGGAGGTAGTTCACCGCGGGAACGCGCGCCGCGGGCCTGCGGTGCCCCGACCGCAGGGCGCGCAGCCCCGCGGTGAGCGAGCGGTCGGCCAGTGCGTAGAGCGGGAACAGCACCAGGTCGTGGGCGATGACGGCGCCGATGAACCACAGCAGGATGACGGGCCACGACGGGTCGGACGCGGTCGCCACGGCGGCATAGCCGGCGAGGGCGAAACAGCCCAGCAGGGCCAGCAGGTGCAGGGGGTTCGCCCCGTAGAAAGCCCGGACCCGAGCCAGTGCGCTACTCATCTCAGCTGCTCCGGAAGTCGATGGAGCGCACCCATTTGGTGTTGTGCACACCGGGCAGCGCGGGGACGATGATGCGCGCGGGGTAGCCGTGGTCGACCGACAGCTCGGCGCCGTTGACCGCAAGAGCGAGCAGCGAGTCCGGATCGAGAACCTGGTTGGCCGCCAAGGTGGCGTGGTTGAACGCACCCGCCTTCTCCAGCGACACCACCATCGCGAACCGGGGGGCCGGCATCCCGGCGAGCGCGGCGAGGTCGGCCAGCCGCACCCCGGTCCAGGTCTGCGTCGTCGACCATCCCTCGACGCAGGCGATGGGCAGCGTCGCGGTGTGCTGTGGCATGGCCAGCAGCGTCGCCCGGTCCACCGTCACCGGGTGTGGTCCGCCCAGCAGGGCGAGCGCCCAGCCGGCACCGGTGTCGGCCGGGGTGATCGCTGCCGCGGTGGCGGTGCGGTTGACCTGGAAGTCGCCTGGTCCGTCGCCAGAGGACCGGCCGCGGGGCAACAACAGCGCGGCGCCCCGCGCGGCGCCACCCAGGGTTTGTCCGGCGGTCAGGACGGCGACGAGCAGCGAGCCCCCACCGACCAGGGCGAGTGCACCGCGCCGGCTCAGGGTCGCCGGGGCGGGGTCGGTGGCGACCAGGCCGTCGGGGTCGAGCGGCTCCGGACGGGTCTGCGCGAGCGGGGTGCGCAGCTCGGCGCGCAGCGAGCGGGACCGCACACCGGTGATCATGCGGGGTAGCTTGATGGCCACATGCACCACGAACCCGGCGATGAACACCCACGCGCCGTAGTAGTGCGCGGTGTAGAAGCTGAACCCGAACACGTAGTCGTACTGGATGTTCAGCACACCGGTGGCGAACTCGAACAGGATCCCACCGACGAGCAGCAGCAGCGACAGGCGTTCCAGTGCCTGAGCCAGTGAGCGGGCCGGTGGCCAGTCGAACAGCTTGGGCACCACCGACCACAGCTTGGCCAGGACCACCGGGATGATCACCAACCCGAGCGCGACGTGCAGCCCCTCGGTCAACCTGAACAGCCACGACGGGCGGGTGGGCCAGCCGAACGGCGGCAGCCGCAACCACCCGACGCCGCCGGGGATCGCCTGGCCGAACTGCGGACCGTACGCGGCGTAGTCGAGCAGCCCGGTGAGGATGACCACCGGCAACGTCACCAGCAGCACCGCGCCGAACACCGAGGTCAGCCACGGTCCGCGCAGCGGGCTACGCCACGCCCGGGTCCGTCCCAGACCCGGCGGCCGATGACGCTCCAGCGCCCGCCACAACCCGGCCGGGAACCCGTAGGAGGGAACCTCGCCATCGTTCTTGGTGCCCGTCGAGGCCGTCATGAGGGGTTCCTTCGGCAAGAGGCCGACGCCGGCGCGAGGTCGGCTGCTGGCCTCCGGGGTCGGACCAGCGTGTCGGGTGGGGTGGGCACCGGATCGTCACCCGCGGAGCGTAGTGCTGTGGTCGGACCGGCCCGGTCAACCCACTCGTCGCGCCGTCCACGGGCCCGAAGCTACCGGCGTCGCCGCCGGCGTCGCCGATTCCGCCGCCAACGTTCACTGCCCTGTAATGATCGGCAGGCGGGGGCGGTCGGGCCGCGCCGGTGCTGGCGGGTAGGTGTGGCGGCCCGGTCAGGACAGGCCTGGCAGGATCTCCACCGTCAGATCCGGGTCGATGACCCGCAGACGGGCCGACTGGGCCGCCAGCACCGGCCAGTCCCGAGCCCGCGCGCAGGTCACCACCTGCGCGGCGGCCACATCCGGGTCGAGGTCGCGGCCACCGACCAGTTCCCCGGCACGCGCGGCCGCACTCTCGTCGAGCGGGGCAATGAGGACCATCGGTGAGGCCAGCAAATCCCGCATCTGCTCGACACGACCAGGGCCATGGCGACGGATCTGCTGCCACGCCTCGGACAGCGCGGCCGCCGGGACGAGCAACACGATCCCGCGCACCGCGGTCCGATCGGCCCACGTGGTGGCATAGACGTTCTCCCCGCCACCGAGGACAGCCAGCGCGGAGGCGTCCAGGACGAAACCGCCGAGGGTGTCGTCGATGCTCACGAGGCTCGACGGGCCGCCGTCCCGAAGTGGCGGTCGATGACCTCATCGGCCCACACCGTCGCCTCGGAATGAGGATCGCCAACCCGGGACCGCCAGCGGTCGAGCCAGGCCTGGCGGTCGAGCCGGTCGTGGACGGCTTGGGCAACATATCCCGAGACCGACTCGATCGCGCCGGCAACGTCGAGGGCTTTGAGCCGCTCGACGTCCTCGGCCGGCATACTCACCGTGACTTTCACCGTCTTAGCCATACCGCAAGCCTACTCCGCCCATACCGAGGAGGGTGCCCAAGTTCGGGGTTCGGACTGCGGCAGCACCGGCCGGATCGGTCACCGGCACCGACCGGGCCTTGACGACGACGTGAACATCACCGGCAGCGACACCCCGTGCCCGCGTAGGCCCTCGACGTTGCACCGATCTCTCCCCGTCATCCATGTCCCGCGAGCGGATCCCGCTGCGAGCACCCGCTCGTGACGTTCAAGCGCTGGCCAGGGGAGCAATCTCGGCGAGGACGGAAACAAGACGGTCGCGTTCGATCTTGAGGTCGTAGCGGCCCTGAAGGTTCATCCAGAAGCGCTCGGAGGTCCCGAAGTAGCGCGCGAGCCGCAGCGCAGTATCGGCGCTGATACGCCGCTTGCCGTGCACGATCTCGTTGATCCGCCGCGACGGTACATGAATGGCGATGGCGAGCCGGTGCTGGGTGATGCTCAACGGGGCGAGGTACTCCTCGGCGAGGACCAGTATAACGCGCGGCGTCATCACCGAGTTCCTGCCCTCGGGTGGTCGGAACGCCACCACGGAGGACTGTGGGAGGGGGTGCCGCTGGCTGCTGCTCAGGTGACGACGAGGTTGGCCATCATGGCCATGTCCTCGTGTTCGAGGTTGTGGCAGTGGAAGACGTAGCGGCCGGGGTAGCCGGTGAAGCGGGTGATGATCTCGACCGCTTCGGCGGGCCGGAGCTCGACGGTGTCCTTCCAGCCCTGGTCGTAAGGGCCCGGTTCGGCGCCGTTGCGGCTGAGCACCTGGAAGTGGGTCAGGTGCAGGTGGATGGGGTGGGCGAGGTCGGTGACGAACCGCCAGATCTCGGTGTCGTCGAGGCGGGGGGTGGCGTCGGCCCGGCTGGGGTCGAACGGGTTGCCGTTGATGGTCCAGCCTTCGGTGGCGCCGCTGTTCTGGAACAGGAACGACCTGGTGACGGCGGCCCGCGACGGGTCGAGGGGTTCGACGACGGCCAGCCGGGCGGGCACGGTGGCCTCGTCACGGGTGCCGGCGCCGAGCTGGATGCGCATGACCTGTGCAGTGGGTCCGGTACCGAGCTGGTTGACCAGGTCCACGGTGGCACCGGGGCGATAGCGCGCGAGGTCGACGACGACGTCGAAACGCTGCGCGGGGACCACGTCGAGGTGATCGTGGTCGATCGGGGCGGTGAGCAGCCCGCCATCGCTGCCGATCTGGACCAGGCCACCGCCGCCGGGTGGGGGCGGGTCCAGGGCGAGGCGGTAGTTGCGGGAGTTGGAGGCGTTGAGGATCCGTAACCGGTAGCGGACCGGGGCCGCCTCGAGTACCGGCCACGGGGCCCCGTTGACCAGGATGACGTCGCCGGTGACGCCGTTGGCGTAGGCGGCGGTGACGCCGGGGGAGTGGGCCATCCTCGGATCGAGCGCGGGGTACAGCAGGCTGCCGTCGGCGGCGAACGCCCGATCGGTGATCATCAACGGGATGTCCCGGTCGCCGCCGGGCAGTGGTAGGGCCTGCTCCTCGTCTTCGCGGACGAGGTGGAACCCGGCCAACCCCTGGTAGACACCGGCACCGGTGAACCCCATCCGATGGTCGTGGTACCACAGCGTCGCGGCCCGCTGCTCGAACGGGAAGGTGTAGGCCCGCTCGCCGGTGACGATGTCGGCCAGCGGATCGGCGGGCATCCCGGCCGTCGACGCCGGCGGGTAGTCGGTGGTGCCGACGGGCAGCAGCAGGTCGGTGGGGTAGCCGTCGCTGTCGTGCGGGGTGTGGCCACCGTGCAGGTGCACCACGGTCGGCTGGGGCAGCTCGTTGCGGTGCCGGACCACGGTCCGGCGACCGGACCGGGACACGATCGTCGGGCCGGGGAAGGTGCCCCCGTAGGTCCACATCGGTGTGCTGTGGCCGGGCAGGACGGCAAGACGGCTGACCTGCTGGGTGATCTCGTAGTAGTCGGTGCCGCCGTCGGAGCGCACCGGGGACAGCACCGGCGGGACCGGTAGTGGCACCTGGAACGGCGGCGGCAGCGGGAGCCGGCTGGTCAGTTGTCGACCGGGCTGGCCCGGGACCAGCAGTCCCGGTAGCTGCCCGGCGGCCAGCCCGCCCAACCCCGCGACACCGACCACCCCGGCCGCGCCGGCGAGCAACCGCCGTCGGCTGATCCGGCGGCTCACCGCCGCACGCCCCGACCGCGCGCCGGACACCACGCCCAGACCAGGAGGAACGCGGTGGCGGCGATGATGGTGACGCCGAGCGGGATGTGGATGGCCAGCACCCGCGTGAAGCCCAGCGCGATCTGGGCCACCACCGCACCCAGCAGGGCGGCGCAGACCGCCACCGGCCACCCCGGGCCGCGGCCCGGGCGCCACAGCAGGATCGCCACCACCAGCGCGACGATCGCGGCCGCGCCGGTGTACCGGCCGAAGTCGCGGTGCACGGCCAGCAGGTCGTAGTTGCCGGCCAGGAACCCCCCGGCCCACACGGGCTGACCGAAGGCCAGCGCCGCCTCGACGGTGACCGCCACCCGGAACGACCAGCGGGCCCAGGGCCGCACCGGGTCCGGAGGGCGTGCCGGGCCGCCCGCCATGCTCGTCGCGGACTCCACCACCATGATGTCCTCCCGGCCTTGCGGGCTGAACGACCCGATCCACTCGACTCTACCGAGATAATCTCGAATGAGAGCAACGTGGTGGAGATTATGCTGAGAGGATGGTGAGTCCGGTCCCCGCTGCGGCTGCCGACCCGTTGGTGTCCCCCGGCTACGGCACCGGTTGGCTGCTCCGGGTCGCGCACCGGCTCGCGAACAAGGCGTTCACCGGGGAGCTGTCCGGGTTGGACATCGAGCCACGCCATTTCGGCGTGCTCGCCCAACTGGCTCGACGCCAGCCGCTGAGCCAACGTCAGCTCATCGACCTGATCGGTGCCGACAAGTCCGCCATGGTGCGCACCGTGGACGAGCTCGAGCACCGCGGGCTCGTCATCCGTCGACCCGTCCCGCACGACCGTCGCGCCCACGCGGTCGTCCTCACCGACGCCGGCAACAGCATCCACCGGCAGGCCGAACAGGCCGCCATCCGCGCCAGTGCGGAGGTCTTCGGCCACCTGAGCCCGGCTGAGCACCACGACCTGCACGACCTCCTGCGCAAGGTCGTCGACGCCGGGCGACCACCGCCCTCGGGCCCGGGATGCCCCCCATGATCAGCGTTTCGATGCTGAGAACCGCGGAATCCCCGGTTCGGACCTCCGCACCGACGATCACCGGTTCGCCGGAACGACCGGGTCCACCGGCGCCGCCGGAGCCGGCGCCGACCCGGCCTGCCCACCGCGGCGCAGCATGTCCGCCAACTGCAGCCCGCCGTCGACCGCGAGCAGCACGACCAGCCCGACGAGCACCACGCCCGCCACCCCGGTCAGCACCTGCACCTTCGCCGGAGTGCGGCCGAGTCGTCCCCGACCGGTCTCGACGACCCAGGCTCTGGCGCCCAGCACGGCGAGCAGCAGCGCGAACACGGCCCACACCCATCCGCCGCCGGTCACGGCGGCCCCGCCGGTTGGACCGTCTTGGCCAACACCGCGTCGAAGCCGTTCTGGTACCTCACCACGTACTGCCCCGACGCCACCAGTTGCTGGATCAGCGACAACGTCCAGCCCGCGGGCTTGTGGTCGAGGTAGACACCCTGGTTCTCGACCGATCGGTACACCAGGATCACGTCGGGGTACTCGAGGTCGATGCAGCGGACCGGGTCGTCGGCCAGCTGCGTGCAGCCCGGGATGTTCGAACCCCGGCTGAACGTGTCGATGCCCGTCACCCCGTACGGACCGACGCTGATCAGCGGCACGACCTCCGACCCCGGCGCGGTGGTGGCGTACACCTGCCGGGTCATCGCCACGTCCTGCGACGTCACGAGCATGTAGGAGTCGTTGCCACCGCGGATGAACACCAGCGTCGCGAACGTCGCGAACAGGCCCACCGCGAACAGCTTCTCCCTCGAGCGGTGCCGGTGCACCAGGGCACGCAGCGCGTCGGTGCCGAGGATGGCCAGGATCGGCAGGCCGTAGAGCACGACGCGCAGGAACAGCTCGCCGCCGTAGCTCTGCACCGCCGCGAAGGCCATCGGGACCGCGGCCAGCGCGATCGGCACCAGGTCGCGGCGGCGTCGCCAGTACACCCACGCACCCGCGATGGCGAGCATCCAGGTCAGCCCGGGGACGAGGATGCGCAGCAGCTTCACGGCGACCTGCCCGGTGTCCCCGGTGAGCCGGTCGATGATGCCGGCCCGCAGGGTGCCCGCGGTGTCCCCGCTGCCGAGGATCAGGCTCAGCTGGGTCATCCAGAAGTCGCGGGCCGCGACCAGGATGTACACGGTGACCGCGAGAACCGCGACGAGGAGCAGGCCGCGCCCACGGAATCGGCCGACGACCGCGAGCACGGCGAGCTGCCCGATGATCGCGAACGGGGTCAGCTGGTGGGTGGGGGCGAGGGCGAGCAGGCACAACGCGATGCAGAAGTAGATGAGCAGCAGCTGGCGCGGCGGAAGGGTCGGCCGGTTCGGCGGGGTCATCGCCGCGACCAGCCAGCGACGCAGCAGCCGCGGCCGCGGCGCGCCGCGACGGGGCGGAGGCCAGCCGGGCACCCCCGCGGCGTCGGTCCGGCGGGTGGCCAGCGGGCCGAGCACGAAGGTGAGCACGGTGAGCAGCAGCACGATCCCGGTGGCCTGCGGGGAGAAGTAGTCCTGCTCGATCCAGTTCAGCCCGACGAACAGCCAGGCCGCGACCCACGGGGCGCGGGTGCCCCCGAGCATCGAATGGGCCAGCGCGTACACGCCGATCGCCCAGACCGTGACGACGGCGGTTGGGAACCAGCGCAGGACCTCGTCGAGTTGGGTCGCCCCGCCCGCGTCGCGGAAGAACGCCCATTGCGCGAAGAACGCGGGCCAGGAGAAACGGGCGTCGACACCCGTCGGGGCAACGCCGTGACCCGCGACGGCGTCGACGAACCCGGCCAGCAGCCAGGCCGTGGTGAACCGGGCCTTGGGTTGCACGACCGACGGCAGCCCGACGCTGCACAGGATGAGCACTCCCGTCGCGACGGCGAGCATCGGGATCCGGGGCAGCGGCGACCGCAGCTCGACGACGCAGGCGGCGACGGCGCAGGCAAGTGCGAGCCAGGCCGCCGGGCCGAGGACCGTGGCCAGGCCCCAGCCGTCGAGTGCGTCGAGGTTCGTGGTGACGGCGGCGACCGGGAGCAGCGCGACGGCGGCCAGCGCGAGCAGCGGGGACAGCACGCGTCGGTGCCAGGCCGGCGGCGCCGGCTGCCCGGGCCGGCCCGCGCGCTGCTCGGCCGGCGCGCCCGTGGGCCGGTCCGCGTGCCCGCCGGCCTGGTCGACGCCGGGTCGGCGGCCGTCGCCCTGGCGGGTGTCGGTGGAGGTCACGAGCCGGCGCTCCGCGGACCCGGGCCCGGTGCCGTGGCTGGGCTCACGCCGACTCCTCGGTGGCGGGCGCCGGCTGCCGGCGCACCATGGCCACGGCTCGGCGGCGGGTCGGGAAGATCAGGACGGCAGCCGCGCAGGCCGCCTGGACGGCCACGTAGCCGAGCGCCACCGGGAGCAGGACCTCGTCGGGCGTCCCCTGCCGGGCCGGCACGAGGACCACGACGAGCAGCACCAGCAGCGTGCTGACCAGCTGCAACCGGGCGTACTGCAGCGCCCTGCCGACGGCTTGCCGGACACCGAGCTCGTGGGAGATGACCAGCCGGAAGACCAGCCCCAGCAGCACCAGCTGCAGGACCCTGGTCGCATCCGAGTAACCGGGACCGAAGATCGACAGCGCCGGACGGGCCAGCAGTGCACCGAGCGCCAGTACCGGCAGGAAGATCACCAGCAGCCTGCGCCGGGCCGTCGCGGCGAGCTCGGCGGTGCGCGCGGGCTCCCGCGCCACCTGCACGGCGAGGGAGTTCATGAAGAACATCACCGCGACGTCGATGACGGTGACGGCCTGCCAGGCCACGAAGAACGCCGCGCCGGTCTCCGGGCCGAAACGCAGCACGACCAGGATCGTGACCTGGTTGTACAGCAGGGTCGAACCGATGTGCGCCACCGCCGTCGGGGCCAGGAACCGCACCGCCTCGCGGCGCTGCGGCAGCACTCCGGCCTCGCTGCGCCTGCCGAAGCGGCGCACGAGCCCGACGAGCACGACGGACCCGACGACGACCCAGACGACGATCGGCCCGACCCAGGACAGCACGATGCCCTGCGCACCCAACCCGGCGTAGTACGCGAGGCCGACGAACAGCGCGAGCCGCACCACGGCGAACAGCCCGTTGCGCCAGACCGTCCACCAGGGCTTGCCGATCGCGACCAGGATGAAGTCGTGCACGACGAACACGCCCCACCCGGCGGCGGCGAGCACGAACAGCAGCACTCCGACGCCGAACGAGCCGCCGGGCCCGGCCGCGGTGCGGGCCAGGCCGGGCACGACCAGCACATAGCCGAGCCCGACCAGGCCGGACAACGGCATGATCAGCAACAGGCTGGACCAGACCAGCCCGCCGGCGCGCCGGCCCGCGGCGGGGAGCCAGCGCAGCAGCCCGACCCCGAGGTTGAGCTGGGACACGCCCGCGATGAGGATGAACGCCGAGACCACCGCGGCGGCCTGTCCGACGACGGCCTGCGGCATGATCCGCGCCGCGATCAGCCAGGTCACGAAGCCCGCCAGCGAGCCGAGGGCTGAGCTGAGCGCCAGCGCGACGCCGTCGCCGAGCCCGCCGTTGCCGTGGCGACCCGTCGGCAGGCCGACCGGGAGCACCTCGATGGGAGTGTCCCGGTCGTCACCCCGGGGCAGCCAGGTGGTGGGGGTGTCGCCGCCGTTCACTGGGCCACCACCGCATGCCGCAAGAGGACCGGGACGCTGACCGCCGTCATCAGGTACAGCGCCGCCGCCGGGTGCCACCACCCGGTGCTGACCATGAGCTGGCCGACCAGCAGCGTCACGGCAACGCCGGTACCGATCGTCAGCAGCCATACGTGTGCGGCGGGCGCGCGGCGCAGGAAACCCGCGGCCGCCCAGCCCGGCCCGAGCACCAGGAACGCGGTCGTGGTCAGGAACCGGACGTTGCCGACGGCGCCGCCGGCGCTGTCGAGCAGGCTCAGTACACAGGCCAGCACACCGGCGACGATCAGGACCAGCGCGACCACCCGACGCGCCGTTCGCGCGCGGGTCAGCTCGGCTGCGGAAGGCACGCTCACCGCACCACGCTCCGTCCGTCGCCGAGTTGACAGCTCCACCGGGCTCCCGGCAGGACCGATGCACGGCAGAGTGTGCAGAGTGTAGGGAAGACGTCCCGGTTCAGGTCGCCTCCTCCTCGACGGCGTGGCGGATGTCGAGGTCACCGCAGCTGTGGGGCCGGGGCATCGGCGGCGGGGGCGGCAGGGGTTGGGGTATCGGTCGGTCGGACCCTTCGGCGGCGCGGGCACGCCCCGCCCGGCGGCGGACCGCCCGGCGATGCTCGGCAACCATCGTGCGCAGCACCCGGGCGCCGTCGGCGAACGTCCGCAGGTGGGACTGCCCGTACATTCTCCTGCGCTCCACCGAGGCCACCTCGGTGGTCACCAGTCCGGCCGCGGTGACGCGGCAGTGGAGCACGGTCTCGATCTCGAACCCGTCGCCCCAGAGCATCCCCTGCGCCGGTGCCGCAGCGTCCACCGCCGGCAGCTCCAGCAGGGGCAGCAGGTCGGTCCAGAACGCGTTGTACCCGTAGCAGAGGTCGGTGTGGGCGGTGCCGAACAGGCCGTTGGCCACCCGGGTGAGCGCCGCGTTTCCGGACCTGCGCAGCAGCGTGATGTCGTGGCTTCCGCCGCCGCCCACGAACCGGCTGCCCTTCGCGAAGTCGGCGCCCGAGACGAGCGCGGACACGAATGCGGGGATCTCCCCGGGATCCGATGAGCCGTCCGCGTCGAACATCACGATCACGTCGCCGGTGGCGGCGGTGAACCCGCAGGCCAGGGCGTTGCCTTTACCGCGGCGGGTCTGGGAGAGCACCGTGACCCAGGGCAGCGTCCGGCTCGCCGCCTCGACGGTGCCATCCACGGAATGCCCGTCGACCACGATGATCTCGTACACCGCGGGCCGCACAGCGGCGATCGCCGGCAGCACCAGCTCGAGGTTCCTGGCTTCGTTGCGCGCCGGCACCACCACCGACACGCGTGGGCTGCCGTGGCGTGGCTCCCTGCCGTGGCGTGGCTCTCTGTGCAAGGCCGACCTCCCCCGGCTCCCGGCAGCGCGATGACATCGGTATGCTCGCACGGCCCTGGCCGCCCACACTGTACGGACCACCGACCCGCCGGCCCCACCCGGTCGACGGGCACCGGAACCGGGGGCCGCGCCGGCCCCACCTTCGGCCGAGTACGGTCGGCCGCCAGCAGCCGCCGCACGCGACCTGCGGACCTAAGGGGCTCCACGACATGTTGCCGACGCCGACCGTCTCGGTCTGCATCCCGGTGTACAACGGCGAGCGGTTCCTCGCCGAGACCATCCGCAGCGTGCTCGACCAGACCTTTCGCGACTTCGAGCTCGTCCTGCTGGAGAACGCGAGCACCGACGCCAGCCTGGACGTCATGCGCTCCTTCGGCGACCCCCGGATCCGGATCGAGCGCAACCGCACCACGCTCCCCCAGCCCGACAACTGGAACCGGGTCACCGAGCTGTGCCGGGCCCCGCTGATCAAGCTGGTCTGCGCCGACGACCTGATGCATCCGCGCTGCCTTAAGCTCCAGGTCGGGCCGATGGAGGCCGACGCCGGGCTGGCCGTGGTCGCCGCCCGCCAGCACCTGATCGACGAGCGGAGCCGGGTGCTCGTGCCGGGGCGCAGCCTGTCCGGGCTGCTCGGCGTGCGCACCGCGGTGGAGGTCGCGCGCGGCGTGGTCCGGCATGGCGCGAACCCGGTCGGGGGGCCCAACGCGGTGCTGTTCCGCCGCGGGCACTTCCTCGCCGTCGGCGGCTGGCGGCCCGACCACACCCTCGTCATGGACCTCGACCTGTGGATGCGGCTGCTGGAGTGTGGGGAGTTCCTCGGGCTGCCCGAGACTCTCTCGGCGTTCCGGATCAGGCGTGGCTCGGTCTCCGCGGAGAACAGCCAGGCGATCTACGCGGAGCAGCGACTGCTCACCGAGGAGCTCGGCCGGACCCCGCACTTCCAGGTGCGCGGGCTGGACCGGCGGATCGGTCGGTTGCTCGCGCCGGTCGGTCGGGCCCGGCGGCTCGCCCTGTTCGCGCTGTCCACCTGGTCGGCCGACCGGGACGACAAGGTTCTTGCCGCCAGTCGTGGGGAGAAACAACCGGAATGTTGAAGTACGTCGCTTTCAGCACCGCCGCCAAGGCGTTCTCCCTGAACACGGCGACCCGTGGCGTCTACCGGAAGCTCGGCAACTTCGCTCTTGAACGGCTCCGGGTGTCCGCCGGGCTGCCGCAGGCCTACCTCGACCGAGCGGTACGTCTCATCGGCTCCTGCGACAAGTTCGACATCCTGGCGCCGGGAGACCGGGTACTGGAGCTGGGTACCGGATGGGTGCACTGGGAGGCAACGGTGCTCCGGCTGTTCTACGACGTCGAGATCACGCTCTACGATGTCTGCGACAACCGGCTGCTCGGCGCCTACCTTTCGTGGCTCGCCGAGTTTCAGGACTGCCTCGACAGCGTCTTCGCACACTTGCCTGCACCACGCCGTGAACACGCCCGCGACGTGGCGGCGCGCGCGATGAAGGTGGACACATTCGACGAGCTCTACGCGGCGCTCGGTTTCACCTATGTCCTCGACCCGACCGGGCGCCTCGCGGGACCAGCCCCCGCACACTACGCACTGGTGGTCAGCGCGGACGTGCTCGAGCATGTGAGCTCGGGCCTGTTCCCGGGTTACCTCGAAAGCATGCGGTGCTGCCTGCAGCCGGGCGGCTGGTCGCTTCATCAGATCGATCTGGTCGACCACTTCTACTACTTCGACACGCGTTGCTCGCCCAAGAACTACTATCGATACACGGACCGGACCTGGCAGCGGTGGTTCGAGAGCGACGTCCAGTACTTCAACCGGATACAGCGCCCGACATGGCTGGAACTGTTCGCCGACGCGGGTTTCGAGCTGGTCGAGGAGAACCACATCGCAGAGCCGTTGGCCCCGCTCAACCTCTCGAGCCGGTACCGCGACCTTGCACCCGCCGACATCGAATGCATGCAACTGCTGACCGTGCATCGGAGCCCGTCAGCGTAACCGAGCAGCTACGCCGCGGCGCGGCTGCCGGGCGGCCCGCGGCCGCGTTCGACGAGATTATCGCCGACACACCGGGGCGTTGCGATCGGTGAGTAGTGGCTCGCCAGGCGGTTCCGGCCGGGGCGCCAGGTACCACTCGTGCCACGGACCGTGACCCTGCGCGTTCAGCATTCCGACGAGCACGGCTCCGGTCGGCTCGACTTGTTCGAACCCGGCCCATGCGGCCTGACGCAGCCGTTATGGTGTCCTGAGCCGAGGGACCTACAGCTGGTCACCCGGGGCTGTCGCAGTACTGACGTGCCCGCCCCGACGGCTGGCGCCGGGCGCTGGAGGCTCGGCTCGCGGTCTCGGTGACTCCACGTGCTCAGCGTTCCGTACCACGCCCAGACGCCAAGGGCGGACCATCTGCTCAGGTGAGCGTTTTTCGTCGCGATCGCATTGCGTCCTGGTCCTGTCCTGACACCCGAGAGACTGGAGGTGAAGGCGATGCAGCTCTCAAACATCTCCCGGTTGCTGGTTGTGTTGCTCAGCGGATGTGCATTGTTGGCGACCGCTTCCCCCCCGGGCCCGGGACGGCCGGAGCCAGCACTGCGGGCATCCCGGATGCAGCCCATGGAACCCTCGAAATGTGCCGACGTCACACCCACGGCCGGGAACGTCACATTGCAGGATCACGCTGAACAATGGGCCCCGTCCGAGAACAAGCTGAGGGCGGTGGCACCTCCACAGGACGTCCCGAACACGGACCGACCCCGTGCCGGCTCCGAGACCGCCGGCGAGGGTGGCCCGGCAGTTCTTGGAAACGATGGCGAGGATTATACCGCCGCCGCCGCATACCATTGGGGGACGCCGGTCGTCGAGCTGGGCGATGAGTTCAGCTACGGTGACATACCCGACCCGAAGATGTGGGACCGGTACGACTCGGTCGGGAACGGCGGCAACGGTCTGCGCAGGCCAGACCAAATTACCGTGCAAGACGGCCACCTGCAGATTGCCGGATTGTCCGACGGCACCTCCGGCGGCATGATGTCCAGCACGGTCGAGCCACGATACGGCCGCTGGGAGACCCGGATGCGCGTTGACAAGAAAGGTCAGGGCGGAGCCTACCACCCCGTCATAGCGTTGATCCTTTATGGAGTGCCCTACAATGGTGGTGCCGGCGACCTCGATTTCGTCGAAACCGACGCGGGCTCCGGCGAAGCCTACATCTTCATCCACTATCCGCCCAGAAAGCAGGACTATCTCTCAGCCAAGTTGGACCTGGCCCAGTGGCACAATTATGGCGTGGAGATCGCGCCGGACCACATCACCTGGTTCGTCGACGGCGAAGCAGTCATGACAGATACGAACCCGGGCGCCGTCACGGGCTCGTGCTGGACCATGAACATTCAACTCGATGCCAACCAGGCCGATGGCGAGGCACCCTCCGACCAACAGGTGGACTATTTCCGATATTATCCGCTACCGGCAGATGGCGCACCGATAGTCGTCGCGCAGTCACCCGAGACGGGCAGCTACACCTGAGGCGGCTCGGGCCCGTGGCCGGTGCTGCCCGGTCGGGAAGGGCACGGTGTACGAGGCTGGGCGCCCACCCCCGTCCCGGTCGGCCCGCGGGGGCTTCACTGCGAGCACAGCGACGGGCTGGAAGGCTGCAGCCGTGCAGATCCTCCGTTCACAGGTCAGCTCCGGGCGTCGGTCCCGGATCGGCGCCGTGGTCGCCGCGCTGACCGGGTTCGGCCTGCTGCTGGCCGGCTGTACCTCGGCGCCCGAAGGTGCCCAGACGTCCGACGCCGCGGTGCAGTCGGTCGAGCTGAGCCAGGGCTGGGACTGGCAGCCGCAGGCCGGCCGCCTCGAGCTCGGCGTCACCCACACCCAGGAGAGCCTCGACGCCGTGGAGCCGGCCGCGGCCCGCGACCGCGGGCTGCAGATCCTGGCCGGCCTCGGCGCGATCTGGCAGGACCAGCACCTGATGGGCTTCGGCACGCTCAACCCGGAGCCCTCGCCCGGGGTCTATGACTGGTCGTCCCTGGACACCCGGATGCGGCTGGTCCGCGACACCGGCGGGCGTACCGTGCTCACCGCGTGCTGCGCCCCGGACTGGATGAAGGGCGGTGACCCCGGCACGACGGACTGGTCACGCCTGGAGGTCGCGCCCGACCCCGGGCACTTCGACGACTTCGCCGCGCTCACCGCGCTCACGGTGGAGCGGTACCCCCAGATCGAGCGGGTTCTGGTGTGGAACGAGCTCAAGGGCTTCTTCAACGACGACCAGAACCGGTGGGACTACGAGGGCTATACCGCGCTGTACAACAAGGTCTACACCGCAGTGAAGGCGGTCCGCCCTGACGTGCAGGTCGGCGGGCCGTACGCCCCCGTCACGAGCCTTGCTCCGGGTGCTGCCAACGCGTCCACCGAGGTCAGCGGGGCCTGGGGGGCGGCCGACCAACGCGCGCTCGACATCGTCGGGTACTGGCTGGCGAACATGGTCGGGGCCGACTTCATCGCGGTCGACGGTCCGACCCAGAGCCGCGACGGGGAGCGGCCCACCGGCGTCGAGACCGGTGCGAGCAAGTTTGCCGACCTCACCACCTGGGTCCGGCGGCAGACCTTGCTGCCCGTCTGGTGGGCCGAGTTCTACGCGGACGTGCCCGGCGGTGTCCGGGTTGGCCCGGCGGCACCGGCCAGCACTGTTGCCACCCTGGCCGCACTCGGTGCCTTCGCCCGATCCGGGGTGTCGGTCGCCATGCTGTGGGGCCCGCAGGGGTCCAGTGGCCTCGACTATTCGTCGCTGTGGACCTCGAGCGTGCGTGCCGACGGTGGGCGGCCCACACCACTCACGGCCGCCTGGCAATGGTTGGTCCCCCGGCTGGCTGCGGGCGACGTGGAGGTCGGACGAGCCGTGGGGAAGCCGCTACTGGCCTTCCGCGCCCCGGACGGCGCCGTCGTGGTGAACCTGACCGGCGATCCGGTCGAGACCGCGACCGGCCGCGACCCGCTACCGGCATGGGCCGTGGGGATCCAGCGGCCGCGGCAGGCAGTCGGAGGGTGAGCCCGCCGCGGCCGTGGAGAGCCGAGCGACGACTCAGTAGAAATGCCGTCGACCGGCGACCTCCCGGCCCATCGTGCCGAGGAGCAACAGTACGGCGCCGACAACGGCCAGGATGATCCCGATGACCCATAGAATCGAGATCTTCAGGAGGAACCCGACGACGAGCAGGATAACACCAAGGATGATCAAGACATCTCCTCATGTCCGGGGGGAACACGGGCCCATTCCGCTGCGGAAGGGGATTGCCGACTGGGAGCATACGGCTGTCGCTGCGAGACCGCTACCGATCTGGAAATAATTTTGCCACCGGCTAAGCCTCGTCGAGGCGCGGGATGAGGACCTCCTGCACGACGAGCAGGACGGCCGCCGCGATGGGGATGGCCACGATGGCGCCGATGACGCCGAGCAGCACCCCACCCAGCAGCACCGCGACCACGGTGACGAGCCCGGGAACCTCCACCGCCCGTCCGATGATCCTCGGGACGAGCAGGTAGTCCTCCACGAGCCGGTAGACGAGGAAGAAACCCGCGGTGCCCAGCGCGACCGGCACCGACACGGTCAACGCAACCAGGGTGACCACGACACCCGCGACGGTCGCGCCGATCACCGGGACCACGTCGAGCAGCGCGACCAGGATCGCCAGCAGCAGTGGGAAGGGCACCCCGAAGATCAGCAGCCAGATCAAGGTGAGGGTTCCGGCGATCACGGAGATCGCCACATTGCCCAGCACGTAGGCGCCGACCTTCGCGAGCACCTCGTCACCGATCAGGATCACCCGCGGTCGCCGGGAGTGCGGCACCAACCGGTACATGCCGCGCCTGATCCGAGGAAGGTCGGCAAGGAAGTACACGATGAGCACCACCACGATCGCCGTGCTCGACAGCACCCCGAGCACGATCGCGCCCGCGCCGAGCACCCCGTTCACCAGGCTCGCGCCGCCGCCGGAGAGGGTGTCCTGGAGGCTCTGCTGCAGGTGGAATCGGTCGTTGAGCCCACCGAGGAAGGTGTTGCGGTTCTGCAGGTCCTGCAGGTAGAGCGGCACCTGCTGGGCGAACGCGGTGGCCTGCGCCACCAGGGTGGGGATGGCGACGGCGAGGAACCCGCCGACCGCGCCGAGCAGCGCGACGAACACCGCGGTCACCGCCGCCCACCGCGGCACGCCGCGGCGCGCGAGCGTGGACACCGCGGGTTCCAGGCCGATCGCGATGAACAACGCCAGCCCGATCAGCACGAGCATCTCGCGCGCGGTCACCACCAGCTCCGCGGCGAGCACGACGACCGCCACCCCGGCGGCCGCGGCCATCCCCATGAAGAACGGCGAGCGACGGTTGAGTGGTTGCCCCGGCGCGCCGAGCGGCTCGGCGTCGGTACTGATCGTGGCCGCGAAGGCTTCGGCCTCGGCGACCGGACCCTCCTCGTCCTCCAGATGAGGTTGGCCGACAAGGTCGTGGTGACCGTCCTGCGCAGCCGTGGACCCGTCATGGCCGGCTTCGGTCGAAACCGCCGCCGGGAGCAGCCGAGGGTGGTCACCCTCGGTGGGAGTGTGCGGCACTACCGCCATCGCAGCCTCGATACGCTGGACATCGTGACGAGCCTACCGGCTGGGGCGCCGCCAGGATGAAAGAACATGCCACGTGACCACATCCGCCGGTGGCCGAGCGGCGACCACCCCGACCGGCTCCTCGAGGAATGTGGCAGTGGACCAGGGACAGACCGCGAAGGTCCAGGCGGCCGCCACCCGTTTCGTCGCCCTGGTCGCTGGGCGTCGGCTGACGGTCCCGCTGCCAGGTCGGGGTGGCACGGCGCACCGGTGGCGGGTGCTCACCGCGCTCGCCCGGGACGATCTGGACGTGGCCCGCCTGGCGGAGGCCCACCTGGATGCGCTGGCGATCGTGGCTGAGCTGGGTGGCCGGCCGGCAGTGGCCGAGCTGGGCGGGCAGTCTGCCACGGCTCCAGGCCGGCGGTGGGCGGTGTGGGCTGCCGAAGCCCCGCAGGGTGGTGTGACGGCCAGGGCCGACCGCGGCGGAACGTGGTCGTTGACCGGGGAGAAGCGGTGGTGCTCGGGGGCGGGGGTGTGCACCGATGCGCTGGTCACCGCACTCACCGACGACGGCTCCCGGCTGTTCGCCGTGGATCTCACCGTGCCGCAGGTACGTCCGCGCACCGGTGGGTGGCGCGGGTTGGGCATGGTCGGCGCCGGAACCGAGGACGTCGAGTTCGCGACGGCACCGGCGGTCGCGGTCGGCGGGCCGGGAGCCTACCTGCGACGGGTGGGGTTCTGGCTCGGGGCGGCCGGGGTGGCGGCCTGCTGGTACGGCGGCGCGGTCGGGGTGGGTCAGGTGCTGTGGCAGGCCGCGCGCCGCCGGGATCTGGATGCGCACGCCCGCGCCCACCTCGGTGCGATCGATGCCGCACTGGCCGGTGCCGCCGCGGTGCTGCGGGAGGCCGCCGCGGCCGCAGACCTCCACGGTGACCCGGCGGCCGCCGATGCGGCGAGTGTGGACAGCGCGCGCCGACGCGCCCTGCAGGTGCGGGCCGTGGTCGAGGCCGCCGCGACGGACACCATCGGCAGGGTCGGGCGGGCCCTGGGTCCGGCCCCGCTGGCCACCGACGTCGCGCACGGCCAGCGGGTCGCCGACCTGACCGTCTACCTGCGCCAGAGCCACGCCGAACGCGATCTCGCCGCGCTCGGCGAGCTCGTCAGTACCTCGGACCGATGGCACGGCCGTCCTGCCGTGGGGCCGACCGGATGACGGGAAGTCTGCCCGGCGGGTACTTCGACTCCCTCTACGCCACCGACTCCGATCCCTGGGGGTTCGACCACCGCTGGTACGAGCAGCGAAAGTATGCCTGCACGCTGGCCGCGCTGCCCCAGCAGCGCTACCACCGCGGCTATGAGCCGGGCTGCTCGGTCGGGGTGCTCACCGCGCTACTCGCCGCCCGCTGCGACCGGCTGCTGGCCACCGATGTCGCCGACGCGGCGCTCGCGACGGCCCGCACCCGACTGGCGCCGTTGCACCACGTCGAGATCGAACAGCGCCGGGTTCCCGAGCAGTGGCCGGCGGGGTCCTTCGACCTCATCGTGCTCAGCGAGATCGGCTACTACCTCGACACACCGGACCTGCACCGGCTCTTCGACGCCGCGCTGGCAGCGCTGGAACCGGGCGGGACGCTGCTGGCGGTGCACTGGCGCCACCCGGTCGAGGACTACCCACAGACCGGCGATGCCGTCCATGCCGCATTGGTCGCCCAACCGGGTCTGGGGCGGATCGTCGCCCATGTCGAGGAGGACTTCCACCTCGAGGTCTACCTGCGCACTCCGCCCCCGCCGCGTTCGGTCGCCACCCGGACCGGCCTGCGGTGAGATCCTCGGAGGCCACCGGCTCCCACGTTTTCGACCGGGTCGGCGTCGTCGTGCCGGCACACAACGAGGAAGCCTGGCTGGCTGGCTGCCTGACCGCGATGCGGTGTGCCACCGCTGAATGCGACGTCCCGGTCGACGTCCTGGTCGTCGTGGATGCCTGCACCGACGCCACCGCGGAGGTCGCGGCCACCGCGGCGGTCCGCGTGTTGCGGGTTGCGGAGTGCAACGTCGGTGCCGCGCGGCGCGCCGGATTCACCGCCCTGTTGGGCCGGCTCGGTGCCGACCGGCTCTGGCTTGCCACCACCGATGCCGACACCCAGGTACCGCGCAGCTGGTTGACCGCGCAGCTCGCGCACGCCCGGTCCGGCGTCGACGCGGTGGTCGGCACGGTGACCGTCACCGACTGGAGCGAACACCCACCCGGCGCCCGTGACCTGTTCCTCCGAAACCACCACTGGGTCACCGGGCACCCCCACGTACACGGCGCCAACCTCGGCATGTCCGCCCGCAGCTATCTCGCCGCAGATGGATTCCCCGCACTACCCGCGCACGAGGACGTCGCCCTGGTCGCAGCCCTGAAGCACACCGGGCACCGGGTCCTGCACACCGCTGACCCCACTGTGATCACCAGTGCCCGCCGCCACGCGCGCGCCGCTCACGGCTTCGCCGACTATCTCAACCAGCTCGGCGACGCCGAGCACGCCCACCGGCCCGGCCTCGTCCGCACGGCTGTCCGGCCGCGTACCGATCTGCCCGACACACCATCGAGAGGCGAGTGACAGAAGCCCCGCGGCTGGTTCGGGACCTTCGCCGGATCGCGCGTAGTTGTCTGACGACCGATTCACCGGTCCCGGGCTGGTACCCCGTCGGGGCGCCGCGCTGCTGGCTTTCCGGCTGCGCTGCTGCCGGCGGGTCGGCCGTCGTCGTGCAGCAGCGGAGAGCGCACGAGCAGCAGCGTGCAGGTGGTGATGAGCGCGGCGCCCAGGAACGCCCCGACCAGCCACGAACCGTGGCGGACGTGCTCGCCGAACAGTGCGATCCCGAACCCGGTCGCCACGATCGGGTTGGCCAGGGTCAGCGCCGGTTGGGAGGCGACCAGGCGCCCGGCCTGCATCGCCTTCTGCAGCAGGAAGAAGAACCCGGGGCCCAGCACGATCAGCAGGTAGGTCTGCCAGGTGGTGAACACTCCGGCGATGCCGCCTGCGGCGTAGGCCGAGGTGATCGCGGCGAGCAGCACGGCAGTGAACCCGAAACCGATCCCGGTGGCCAGGCCCAGGTGAGCCGCGCGAGGACTGTGCCGGGTGCGGTAGCCCAGCACGACGAACACCCCGGCGACCCCGAGCGCGACCGCCGTCGCGATGATCCACGCGGCCAGTGACGCGGCGCGCGGGTCTCCGCCAGAAGGCAGCAGCGCGTACAGCAGTACCGCGATGCCGACGGTCATGCCTGACGTTCCGCACTTCTCGAGTCCAAAATCGCCCCCCACCGGCTTGAGATCATGAACGCGTGTAGTTGGCGGTGGGGACGTCGAGCAGCTCAAGGATCTGCCGCTGGAGGGGGTCGAGTTCGGGTTCGAAGCTCTGGAC
>JBBSGM010000014.1:0-47584 GCA_038254065.1 Mycobacteriales bacterium
GGCCGTGCAACCTCCACTACTACGCGACCCAGGCGAGCGAGATGGGGCGCAGCCGTGACCAGCAAGCGACAGTCTGAGCAAGCTGGATGGCTGTGCTGGTCAGGGGCGCGGACGGCGGTAGAGGCCTCGCTTGGAGATGTACTGAACGACGCCGTCGGGCACGAGGTACCAGACCGGTCTGCCGGCCGCGACCCGGCACCGGCAGTCGCTGGAGGAGATGGCCATCGCTGGCACCTCGACGAGGGTCACGGCCCCGTCGGGCAGGTGGTCGTCGCCGAGCTCGTACCCGGGCCGGGTGACCCCGACGAAATGGGCATAGGCGAACAGCTCCTCGACCTTGCGCCAGGACAGGATCTGCGCCAGTGCATCCGCTCCGGTGATGAAGAACAGCTGTGCGTCGGGCAACACGGCGTGCAGGTCGGTCAGCGTGTCGGCCGTGTAGGTGGGGCCGTCGCGGTCGATGTCGACCCGGCTCACCGAGAACCGCGGGTTCGACGCCGTCGCCACGACCGTCATCAGGTAGCGGTCCTCGGCTGGGCTGACGTCTCGTTCGGTCTTCTGCCACGGTTGCCCGGTGGGCACGAAGATGACCTCGTCGAGGGCGAACCGGTCGGCCACCTCGCTGGCCGCGACGAGGTGCCCGTGGTGGATCGGGTCGAACGTCCCACCCATCACGCCGATCTTGCGCTGCATCGGCGCAGCGTATGGGGCACTCGTCAGCGCCGGTACGCGTGGCGGAACTGCACGCTGATCCGCGGACCGGCGGCGCGGACCTTCGGCACGGCGTGCTGCCAGGTGCGCTGGCAGGTTCCACCCATGACGAGGAGGTCGCCGGGGCCGGGGAGGAGACCGACCGACGTACCGCCGCCGGTGGGCCGTAGCCGGAACGGCCGGCTCGTGCCCAGCGACACCAGCGCGACGACCGCCGAGGGCAGCTCCCGCGCCACCCGATCGCCGTGCCACGCCACGCTGTCCGCGCCGTCGCGGTAGAGATTGGTCCCGACCTGGGTGAACGCCACGCCGTAGCGCGCGGACAACACCTCGGCCATCATCCGCAGCTCCGCGGGTGGCGCGGGTCCCCCGGCGAGCCGCCAGCGGTGGGTCAGCCGCGGCTCGGTCACACCGGGGTCGCCGCGGGACTGTCGGTGCCGACCGTCACCATGGGGGACGTGACGACGGCAACCACCGATACCGATCTTCGAGCGCGCGCCGAACGGGTGCTGGCCACCTTGGCCGGGTCAGGTGCCCGGCTGCGCGAGGACCAGTGGACGGCCATCCGCGCACTCGTCGCCGAGCGCCGTCGAGCCCTGGTCGTGCAGCGCACCGGCTGGGGCAAGTCGGCGGTGTACTTCGTGGCCACCGCGCTGCTGCGCGAGCACGGCGCGGGCCCGACCGTCATCGTGTCGCCGCTGCTGGCCCTGATGCGCAACCAGATCGCGGCGGCCGAGCGGGCCGGCATCCACGCGGCCACGGTCAACTCCGCGAACCTCGACGAGTGGCACGCCACCTACGCCGCAATCGACGCCGGCACCATTGACGTGCTGCTGGTCAGCCCCGAGCGGCTGAACAACCCCGACTTCCGCGACCGGGTGTTGCCCCGGCTCACCGCGAGCGCCGGAATGCTGGTCGTCGACGAGGCGCACTGCGTCTCGGACTGGGGGCACGACTTCCGGCCCGACTACCGGCGGCTGCGCGCGCTCATCGCCGAGCTGCCCGCCGGTATCCCGGTGCTGGCCACCACGGCCACGGCGAACGACCGGGTGGTCACCGACGTCACCGAGCAGCTCGGTCTCGGGCTGGCGAGCACCCCCGGAGCTGGCACCGGCACGCTGGTGCTGCGCGGCTCGCTCGACCGGGCGAGCCTTCGGCTGTCGGTGGTGGCACTCCCGACGGTGGCGCAGCGGCTGGGCTGGCTGGCCTGCCGGCTCAACGAGCTGCCCGGCGCCGGGATCGTCTACACGCTCACGGTCGCCGCGGCCGAGGAGGTCGCCGAGTTCCTCCGCGAGCGCGGGCACCCGGTGGCGTCCTACACCGGCAGGACCGACCCGGATGCCCGGCTGACCGCCGAGGCCGACCTGCTGGCCAACCGGGTCAAGGCGCTGGTCGCGACCAGCGCGCTCGGGATGGGGTTCGACAAGCCCGACCTCGGCTTCGTCGTGCACCTCGGGGCGCCGGCGTCGCCGGTGGCCTACTACCAGCAGATCGGCCGGGCCGGACGCGCGGTGGACCGCGCCGAGGTGGTGCTGTTGCCCGGCCGGGAGGACCGTGACATCTGGGCCTACTTCGCCTCGCTCGCCTTCCCACCGGAGTCGCTGGTGCGGCACACGCTCGACGTGCTGTCGGAGGTTCCGCAGTCGACGCCCGCCCTGGAGACCCGCATCGACCTGTCCAGGACCCGGTTGGAGATGCTGCTCAAGGTGCTCGACAGCGACGGCGCCGCCAAGCGGGTCAAGGGCGGCTGGATCAGTACCGGCCAGCCCTGGTTCTATGACGGCGATCGGCACCGCCGGATCGCGTCGGCCCGCAAGGCCGAGCAGCAGGCGATGCTCGACTACCTCGGCACGACGGAGTGCCGGTTGCTCTTCCTGCGCCGCGAGCTCGACGATCCCGGTGCACATACCGCCACCCGGTGTGGGCGATGCGACGTGTGCGTGGGGACCGGGTGGTCGGCCGAGGTGGACAGCGTGGGGACTGCGGCCGCGCAGGAACGGCTGGCCCGGCCCGGGGTCGAGGTGGCGCCGCGCAAGCAGTGGCCCACCGGGATGGTCGAGCTCGGCATCGCGGCTTCGGGCCGGATCCCCGCGAGCGAGCTGGCCGCCACAGGCCGAGTGATCGGGCGGCTCTCCGACATCGGCTGGGGCACCCGGCTGCGCGAGCTGCTCGCCACCGGAGAGCCGCGTTCGGAATCGAGCATCGCCACCGGAGAGCCGCGTGCAGACTCGGGCATCGACACTTCCGACGCCCCGGTGCCCGCCGACCTGCTCGCCGCCGCCGTCCGGGTACTGGCGGGATGGGGCTGGGCGCAGCGCCCGGTCGGCGTGGTCGGCATCGGCTCGCGCACCCGGCCGCACCAGCTCGCCCACCTGGCCCGCAGGATTGCCGAGATCGGTCGGCTGCCGCTGCTGGGAAGCCTGCCACCGGTGGGGGCGCGCCCGGCCGCGCACGAGAACTCCGCCCAGCGGCTGGCCGCGGTGTGGGACGGCTTCGACGTGGCAGCTCTACCCGACCTGGCCGGCATCAGCGGCCCGGTGCTGCTCGTCGACGACATCGTCGACTCCGGCTGGACGATGACGGTGGCAGTCCGGGCGCTGCGCCGGGCCGGTGCGCCCGAGGTAATGCCGTTCGCGCTGGCGCAGGCCGGGTGAGCGGGATGGGACCGCCGCTCCGCGCCGTTCGCCCTCACCTCGGGACCGCCCAGCTCACCAGCAGCCAGCTCAGCTCCTTGCCGATCACCGTGGTGCCGGGCCCAGCGGCGGGCGGCTCCGGGGTACGCGGCACGGCGCGGATCCGCAGCGTGGCGGCGGTGGGCCGGCCCCGGTCGACCCACTCCCCGAGCAGCCGGGCCAGCCGCGCCGCGAGCCGGGGTCCGTCCGGCCCGAACGCCTGCACCCCGGGCCGGCCGACGCCGTGCCGGTCGCCGGAGGGCGGAGCGGGCGGGTCGATCACGAGGGCCGCGAGGCCACCGTCCGGCCCAGCCAGTGCGACGGTGCCCCGGTCCGGCCCGACGGGCAGCAGGTGCCGGCCCAATGCAGTGTGGGCGGCGTCCCCGGTGGCCAGCAGCCGGATGATGCCGGAGTCGGCGACCGCGAGCCACAGCCCCAGCCCGTCCCACAGGTCGGCGCCCCCGACCTCGACCCCGGCCGGCCGGACCGGTCCGGGGGCGGCGAGGGCAGCGCTGATCGCGGCCGGGCTGAGCACGGCATCCTCGGCGATCTGGATGGTCAGCCCTGGCGGGTCGAGCGCGATCCTGGTCGCCGGGCCGGCACCGATCCCGCGCAGCCGGATGAACGCGCAGCTGCGCACCGAGTGGCTGCGCAGCACGCCGTCCGTGCCCAGGTCCAGGGCCACCGACAGCTGGCTGCCGCGCACCGCGAGCGGCAGCAACAGCCGTCCCCCGGCCGCGAGCTGTGCGACCCACTCCGGGCGCACGTCCCAGCTGCCCACGGTGAGCACGATCCGGTCGTAGGGCGCACCCGCCGGATGCCCCAGCGCGCCGTCGCCGGTGAGCAGCTCGACACCGCTCGCCCCCGCGTTGCGCAGGTTCTCCCTGGCCCGCGCGACGAGGTCGGCGTCGATGTCCACCGAGGTCACCGTGCCGGCGGCGCCGACCAACCGGGACATCAACGCCGCGTTGTAGCCGGTGCCCGCGCCGATCTCGAGCACCCGGTGTCCTGGTTGCAGGTCAAGCTGCTCCAGCATGATCGCCATCATCGACGGCTGCGACGCCGAGCTCACCGCAACGCCTTGGGCGAACTTGATGGCCACCGCCTCGTCGGCGTATGCCTCGTCGACCGGGACGCCGGGCAGGAACAGGTGCCGGGGCACCGCCTCCAACGCGTTGGCCACGGCCGCAGTCCGCACCCGGCCGCTCCGACGCAGCGCAGCGACCATCCGCGACCGGGCCCGTTCCGGGGAGACCATCGGCGTCAGTGTGTCAGGTGTCTCGGTGCCGCAGGGGTGTCAGGGGCCCGACAGCGGGACCAGATCGTCGGCGTGCACCACCTCGCGGCGTTGCTCGGTCGGCAGTTCGTGGCTGCGCTTGCCGATCACCGCCTGCAGCTCGGCGGCGTCGTAGCCGACCACGCCACGCGCCACCACCACGCCGTGGGGCCCGACCAGGTCGACGACATCGCCCGCCACGAAGTCACCGGCGATACCGTGGATCCCGGCGGCGAGCAGCGAACGCCTGCGGTCGATCACCGCGGCCACCGCACCGGCGTCGAGATCGAGACTGCCGCGGACGTCGGCGGCGTGACGCAGCCAGAACCGGCGCGCCGACATCCGCCGCCCCGACGGCCGGAATGCGGTGCCTGTCCTCGGCCCGTCCCGGCCCGTCCCCAGCGCCGCGGCAGCCTCCTCCGCCGATGCCAGCAGCACCGGTATCCCCGACGCCGACGCCATCGCCGCCGCGGAGATCTTGGTGGCCATCCCGCCGCGGCCGAGGCTGCCGGCCCCCGGCGGGGTGAGCCGGAGGACCTTCAGGTCCGTCGGTGCGTCGACCTCGGGAACGAGCGTGGCGCCGGGTCGGCGCGGATCACCGTCGTAGAGGCCGTCGACGTCGGAGAGCAGCACCAGACCGTTCGCCCCGATCAGGTGCGCGACGAGCGCGGCGAGTCGGTCGTTGTCCCCGACCCGGATCTCGTCGGTGGCGACCGTGTCGTTCTCGTTCACCACCGGCAGCACACCGAGCCCGAGCAGGCGTTCCAGGGTGCGCTGGGCGTTGCGGTAGTGCGCGCGACGGATCATGTCGTCGGCGGTGAGCAGCACCTGGCCGATCGGCTGGCCGTAGCGGTGAAAGGACGCCGAGTAGGCGTGCGCGAGCAGTAGCTGGCCGACGCTGGCCGCGGCCTGCTGGGTGGCGAGGTCGCGCGGACGCCGGGTGAGCCCGAGCGGGATCAGGCCGGCGGCGATCGCCCCGGACGACACGAGCACCACCTGGGTGCCGGTCTTCCGCCGGATGGCGAGGGCATCGACGAGCCGGTCGAGCCGATCCGGGTCGAGACCGCCGTCGAGACTGGTCAGCGAGGACGAACCGACCTTGACCACGAGCCGCCGCGCCGCACCGAGCCGAGCCCTGGCGCTGCCCGCGGCATTCACCGCTCTTCCTGGCCGAGCTCCTCGTCCGTGCGGTGCCTGCGCCGTTCCAGCTTGGCGGCCTTCCGAAATGCTGCCCCGACCCGGGTGTCCGGGTCCAGCCGCCGGTCGGTGCCGCGCTCGGACAGCAGCACCGCGACACCGGCCGGCGTGCTGGGCTCCCAGTCGAACGTCACGTCGCCGATGGTCACCGGGCAGCCCGGGACCGCGCCGACCGCGGCGAGTGCCTCCTCCACCCCGAGGCGGGCCAGCCGGTCGCCGAGGTAGCCGACGGCCTCGTCGTTGTCGAAGGAGGTCTGCCGGATCCAACGCTCAGGACGGGCACCGCGGACGATGAACCCACCCGGCTGGTCCCGGTCGGCCTCGACGGCGAACCCGGCGTCGTCCACGGCCCGGGGGCGCAGCACGATCCGGGTCGGCTCGGCGACGGGCCGGCCCGCCCGGTGCTCCCGGACCCGCCCGGCCATCCCGAAGGACAATTCGCGCAAGCCGGCCCGGCTGGCCGTGGAGATGGGGAAGATGGGCCAGCCGAAACGCTCGGCGAGCTCGGCGGACACGATCTCGACCAGGTCGGCGGCGTCGGGCACGTCGATCTTGTTCAGGGCGATCAGCCGCGGCCGGTCGGCCAGCTCCCCACCGAGCGCGGGGATGTACTGCGCGAGCTCGTCCTCGAGAGCCTGCACATCCGTGACCGGGTCGCGGCCCGGTTCGAACGTCGCGCAGTCCACGACGTGCACAAGCACCGAACAGCGTTCGATGTGCCGCAGGAAGTCCAGCCCCAACCCGCGGCCCTGGGACGCACCGGGGATGAGCCCGGGCACGTCGGCGACGGTGAAGACGTCCGCCCCGGCGCTGACGACGCCCAGCTGTGGGACCAGCGTGGTGAACGGGTAGTCGGCAATCTTCGGGCGGGCCGCCGACAGCGCCGCGACCAGCGACGACTTGCCCGCCGAGGGAAACCCGACGAGCCCGATGTCGGCCATCGAGCGCAGCTCGAGGACCAGCTCGCGGGTCTCGCCCGGCTCGCCGAGCAGCGCGAACCCGGGCGCCTTACGGGCGGCCGAGGCGAGCGCGGCGTTGCCGAGCCCGCCGCGGCCGCCCTCGGCGGCGATGAACCGGGTGCCGGCGCCGACGAGGTCGACGATGAGCCGACCGT
Organism: Mycobacteriales bacterium; assembly: GCA_038254065.1. Classification (GTDB taxonomy): domain Bacteria; phylum Actinomycetota; class Actinomycetes; order Mycobacteriales; family Pseudonocardiaceae; genus Pseudonocardia. The sequence continues at coordinate 6,971 of JBBSGM010000014.1, forward strand.
CAGGGTCGAACACCACGGTCCCGTCCGGGACGTGCAGCTCCAGGTCCTCGGCGTTCGCCCCGGCGCGGAACCCGCCCTGGCCCTGCTTGCCGTGTCGCGCGCTGGCGTGCGGGCGGTGATGGAAGTCGAGCAGGGTGTGTACCCCGGGGTCGACGACCAGCACGATCGAGCCACCCCGGCCACCGTTGCCACCGTCCGGGCCGCCGAGCGGCTTGAACTTCTCGCGGTGCACCGAGGCGCAACCGTTGCCGCCCGCCCCGGCCGTCGCGTACAGCAGGACCCGATCGACGAACCGCGACATCGGACGTTCTCTCCTCCTGGTCGGCGAGCACGTCCGAGGGTCGGACGTGATCGCTGGCTGGGAGCCGACAACCGCGATCTGCGCGGCTTCCAGCTCCGAACCGATGATCACCCGTCGACCGGACGGCGGCGCGTGGGTTTCAGCGCCGGAGCCGACAACGGAAACGGCGGGCCACCCGGTAGGGGGCCCGCCGACTCGGTACGCGCAATGGTGCTGGCGAACAGGTCTCAGAGCTGTCGCTTCGACCCTGCAGCAGGTCTCAGAGCTGTCGCTTCGACCCTGCAAGCAGGTCTCAGGCCTGCGCCGGAACCACGTTGACGGTCTTGCGACCACGCTTGGTGCCGAACTCCACCGCACCCTCGACCAGCGCGAACAGCGTGTCGTCGCTGCCCCGGCCGACGCCGTCACCCGGATGGAACTTGGTGCCGCGCTGGCGGATGAGAATCTCACCCGCGTTGACGACCTGGCCGCCGAAGCGCTTCACGCCGAGGCGCTGGGCGTTGGAGTCGCGGCCGTTGCGCGAGCTGGACGCACCCTTCTTGTGTGCCATGGCCCGACTCTCCCTACTTCGCGATGCCGGTGACCTGGACCCTCGTCAGCGGCTGCCGATGACCCTGCCGCTTGTGGTATCCGGTCTTGTGCTTGAACTTGTGGATCCGGATCTTCGGGCCCTTGGTGTGCTCGACGACCGTCGCGGTCACCGAGGCCCCGGCCAGTGCATCCGCATCGGTGGTCAGCTGGTCGCCGTCCACGAGCAGCACGGCGGGCAGGGTGATCTCGGCGCCGGGCTTGCCGTCGATCTTCTCGACGGTGAGCACGTCGTCGACGGCCACCTTGTACTGCTTACCGCCGGTCTTGACGATCGCGTACATCGTTGACGCACGACTCCTGACAATCGGGGGACTGATGCGCGCCGCGAAGCACGCGCTGCACACGTTCGCTGACGCGGTCGGAGTCCCAGACTACGGAACGCCTTCTGGCAGGGTCACACCGGGTCTACCCCGGCCGCAGGACCGGCCTGGTCATCGGCCTCCGCAGCGGGGCTGACCTCGGCACCCGAGCGGCGCGACTCGTCCTCGGCGACAGCCGGGGGGCCCGCCGGGCGCGAGGCGGCACGCCTCACGCGGCGCGGCCGGGGGGCGGTGGGCGGCTCCGGCTGGGCCACGACGGGCGCCGCCGCCGCGCCAGGTGCCGGTACCGCACCGGACTCCGACGCCACGCCGGGCGCCGCCGCCACGCCGGGCACCGCCGCCCCCGCCGGAGCCACACCGGACGCCGGAGCCACACCGGACGCCGCCGGAGCCACACCGGGCGCCGGAGCGGTGATCACGGCTGCCTCGGCACCGGACGGCGCCCCCGCCGTGCGGGTCACCCGGCCGCGACGCCGCGGCCGGGTGACGGGCTCCTCCTCGTCGGGTGCCCCACCCGCTGCGCCATTGGGCGTACCCAGCGTCGCGCTCCCCGCCGTGCCGTTCGGCGCACTCTCGCGGGTGGACGACGTGCCGGACGCGTGCCCGTTGACGCCCGCGACCGCAGCCGGCGGCCCCGCTGACGTCGACGTCGAGACGGGTGCGGGCACCAGAACCAATACGGGTTCCGGCACCGGCGCGGGTTCCGGGACGGGTGGGCGCACCACCGGGACGGGCATCCGCGCCGTCGGGATGGCCTCGGCCGCCTTGCTCGACCGGCCTTCGTCCGTTCCACGTCCACCGTCGGATGCGCCGTCGGTTCGTCCGGAGCGCTCCTCGGGACCGCTGTCGTCGTCACCGTGGCGGCCACGGCCACCCCGGGAACGGCGCCCGCCTCCGTCGTGTCCGCGGTCGTTCGAGCTGCGGTCGTTCGAGCTGCGGTCACGCTTCTCCGGCGCGGGCTCGGTGGAGATGATCACACCACGGCCACGGCAGTGCTCGCACGGGGTGGAGAAGTGCTCCAGCAGCCCACCGCCGACCCGCTTGCGGGTCATCTGCACCAGGCCCAACGAGGTCACCTCGGCCACCTGGTGGCGGGTGCGGTCGCGGGCCAGGCACTCGGTGAGCCTGCGCAGCACCAGATCGCGGTTGGCCTCGAGGACCATGTCGATGAAGTCGATGACGATGATGCCGCCGACGTCGCGCAGCCGGAGCTGGTGGACGATCTCCTCGGCCGCCTCGAGGTTGTTGCGGGTGACGGTCTCCTCGAGGTTGCCACCCGACCCGGTGAATTTTCCGGTGTTGACGTCGATGACGGTCATGGCCTCGGTCCGGTCGATCACCAGGGTGCCGCCCGAGGGCAGCCAGACCTTCCGGTCGAGAGCCTTGAGCAGCTGTTCGTCGATGCGATACTCCGTGAAGACGTCGGTAGGGTCGACGTGCCGTTGCAGCCGGTCGGCGAGCTCGGGTGCGACATGGCGGAGGTAGTGGAAGACCGTGTCCCAGGCGTCGTCACCGCAGACGACGAGCCGGGAGAAGTCCTCGTTGAACTGGTCCCGCACGACCTTGATGAGCAGGTCGGGCTCCTCGTAGAGCAGCACCGGCGCCTTGGGCTTGTTCGGCCCGGTCTGCTCCGAGCGGGTCTTGATGACCTCCCACTGCGCCTGCAGCCGCCGCACGTCGCGCTCCAGCGCCTCGTGGCTCACGCCCTCCGAGGCGGTACGGATGATCACACCGGCCTCACTGGGGACGATCTCCTTGAGCATGTCCTTGAGACGTTTGCGCTCGACGTCGGGCAGCTTGCGACTGATCCCCGCAGCGCCGCCGGAGGGTACGTAGACGAGGAACCGGCCGGCCAGGCTGAGCTGAGTGGTCAGCCTGGCGCCCTTGTGCCCGATCGGGTCCTTGGTGACCTGGACGAGCACGCTGTCACCACTGCTCAACGCCTGCTCGATGCGGCGGGCCTTGCCGTTGAGCCCGGCCGCGTCCCAGTCGACCTCGCCGGCGTAGAGCACGGCGTTGCGGCCGCGGCCGATGTCGACGAACGCGGCCTCCATACTGGGCAGCACGTTCTGCACCCGACCGAGATAGATGTTGCCGACCATCGAACCACCCGTGGGGCCGGTCTCGGCACCTCCGGTGATGAAATGCTCGACGAGGATGTCGTCCTCGAGCACCCCGATCTCGGTACGGTCGCCGCGCTCGCGCACGACCATCGAACGGTCGACCGACTCCCGGCGGGCCAGGAACTCCGCCTCGGACAGGATCGGAACCCGCCGCCGGCCCGCGTCGCGTCCGTCCCGGCGGCGCTGACGCTTGGCCTCGAGCCGGGTGGAGCCCCGGACGCTCTGCACGCCGTCGGACGCCTCGTCCTCGTCGGCCGAGCGGTCGCGCGGCTGGCGGATCCTGGTGACGGTGCTGGGTGGGTCGCTCTCGTCCCTGCCGTCGGACGTGTCCTCCCCGGATCCGCGGCGCCGCCGCCGGCGGCGCCGGCGCTTGGTTCCGGTGCCGTCGTCGCCGGTGTCCTCGTCACCCTCACCGTCGTCGCCCTCGGCGTCACCACTGTCCGCGGTCCCGGACACTTCCTCCCCGGGCTCGTCGGAGTCCGCGGTCCCGGTGGCCTCGTCGTCGGTGGCGTCGCCGTCGAACCCCCGGCCGCGGCCGCGGCCGCGGCGACCGCGGCGGCGCCTGCGACGGGCACTGTCGTCGTCACCTTCGTCGCCTTCGTCGCCGATGTCCTCGATGCCGGCGAGCTCGGTCGTGGACGCCGGCTCCGCGCCCTCGGTGCCGGACCCGGACACCGCGGCGGACGACCCGGCCCCGGCGGTGCTGCGCCGGGGCCGGGGGGGCTCGACCGGCGGCTGGAACAGGGGTGCGGGCGGGGCGAACAGCGGGATGAGCGGCTCGGGCGGTGCGTCGACGGCCTCGTCGGTGATCGCGGTGTCGTCCTCGGGTCCGGCCTCGGGCATCAACGCGACGACGACCTGCTCGGCCACCTTGCGCTCGACGCCGGACTGGGCGCCGCGGACCTCGACGCCGAGCTCGCTCAGCGTGTCGAGGATCTCCCGGCTGGTGCGGCCGAGCAGCTTGGCGAGCGCATGCACCCGCAGCTTCTCGGGTAGATCGAGCACGGGTACCACGGCCGGCCCGCCGGTGCTGCCGGTGGGCCCATCGTTGATCGACATTCAGCTCCTTCGCCCCCGGGCGCCCTTCGATGAAGGCGACCGCGCAGGGGCCTTGCGTCCAGTCTTCTCCCCGCGCGGTGCACGGCGAGCAATCCTCGGCTGCAGCCGGCGACGCACCGAACGCACCGATCAGACCGTGGTGGTTACCTGGTCGGATCCGAGCGGATCGGTGAGGCGGCCCCGGTCGTCGAGCAGTCCCTGAGCCAGCCGGGTCGCCTTCGCGGGGACCGGTGGCCTGAGGCCTGCGACAACGTCGAGTGCACCCAACACGTCGTCGGGTCGGACAGCGGGTGTCGTCTGCCGTACGACCGCTGTCATTATCGCACACACCGTTGCCGGTCCGGTGCCGGTCGCCGGGATACGGCCTGCCGCTTCGGTGACCTCACCCCGCACCAGTGCCGCCCGCACGTCGATCTGCCGCCGCCCCGACGGCGTCACCCGCTCGACGACCAGGGCTTCCGCGGCGAGCAACGCAGCGACGGCCGACCGCAGTGCTGCCGGGTCGACGCCGGGCAGCTCGATGCGCCATTCACTGCCGTCGATCCGCTCGGCCAGCGGCGCACCTCCGGCGACCACGGCGTCGAGCACGTCGAGCCCGGCGGGCAGAGCGGCATCGAGCTCGACGACGAGCTGCGCCGCGTCGACCGGACGGGTCAGCCCGATCTCCAGGTACTCGGCCTCGCTGGCGGTACCGGTCGGGGCAGCGCCGACCCAGGACAGCCGGGGATGCGGGCTGAACCCGTGCGAATACGACACCGGGACGCCGGCCCTGCGCACGGCACGCTCGAAACTGCGCGCCACGTCGCGGTGGGACAGGAAACGCAGCCGTCCCCGCTTGGCGAAACGCACCCTGATCCGCGCCACGGTGGGCGGAGCAGGATTTGCTGCCGCACCGGGTGGGACACGTGCCATACCGGCAGTCTACGGAGTCACCAGGCGGTGCGGGTCCACCCGTCGGGCCGGTCCAGGGGTTCGGCGCCCACCTCGGCGACCAGCGCAGCGGACGCCGACGTCATTCCCCCTCGATCAGCTCCATGTCGTGCTGATCGGGGCGGCGACGATGCCCTCACCGAGGGGATACAAACCAGGGCCGGTGTGCAGGACGACGCCGTGGGCGAACCGGTCGCCGAGCTGCTCGCGCAGCCAGTCCAGGTGTCTGGCGTCGGCCCGTGTCGGGGAGCTGGTGGCCTTGACCTCCAGCCCGATGACGCGGCCTCCTGCCAGCTCGACGACGAGGTCGACCTCACGAGCGCCGTTCTGGTCGCGGAGATGGTGCAGCGTCGGGGGGCGATGGTCCAGTGCCAGCTCGGGCCGCAGCTGCGACAGGACGAACGTCTCCAGGAGGCGTCCGACCATGTCGGAGTCGCGCATCACCGTGTCGGGATCCAGGTCGAGGGCCGCGGCGACGAGACCGGGATCGACGATGTGGCGCTTGGGCAGCCGCGCCAGCCGCTTGAGCTGGTTGGTGTGCCAGGCCGGCAGCAGGTCGAGCACGTAGAGATCCTGGAAGAGCCGATCGTAGGCGGCGGCGGTCCGTCGGTCGACATCCGCCGCGTCGAACAGCGTCTTGTCGACAACGACTCCGGCCGTGCTCGCCGCGAGCACGTCGAAGTATCGACGCAGACGCTGCGGGTCGCGCCGCTGGCTCAACTCGGCGACGTCGCGGGTGAACAGCTCCCGCAGGTAGCTCGACGACCACCGCAGACGGCCTTCCGCGGAGGCGGCGAGCGCGGCCTGCGGGTAACCGCCGCGTAGCGCCAGGCCGAGATAGTCACGCAGGTCGGGTGCTGGCTCTGGCAGGCGCAAGCCCGCAGGTCCCTGGGTCACCAAGCGGTGGAGGAACGACGGGCCGTTCAGGTCGTGGCCGTCGATCTCACGGACGGTCATGCCGAACATGTCGACGTGGATCAGGCGGCCGGTGCCCGGCCACGTCGGCTGATCCAGGACTGCGTTCACCGATCCGGTGACGATGAACCGGCCCGGTCGCGGATCGGTGTCGACGGCCCTCTTCACCGCCCCCAGTACCACCGGAGCGAGCTGCCACTCGTCGATCAGCACGGGCTCGGCGCGCCCGCGGATTGCCGCGTCGGGATCGGCGGCCACGGTGCCTGCCTCGCCGGGACGGTCGAGCCGGATGACGGTCCGGGCGTGTCGGGTGGCGGTGGTGGTCTTACCCGCCGCCCGTGGACCGGTGATCAGCAGCGCCGGGAGCTCGGTGAGGAGCTCGGTGAGGAGCCGATCGACCAGTCTCGGTCGGTATCTGTCCTGCATCAGCTCAGGCTAAGTGAGTGTCGCTTTAGCAGGCATAAGAATGCCACTTTAGCAGCTCATAGAATGCCGTTCCAGCAGCCGAACGCAGCAGCCACTTCGAGTGCCTCAGTCACCCTCGAACCGGTTCCCGCCGGCTGGGTTGACCACCATCAGGGGGATCAGCGTGCTCCCGCTCGGCCCGACCTCGATGTCGGTGCCGGTCGACGGGCACACCCCACAGTCGAAGCAGGGCGTCCAGCGGCAGTCGTCCTGCTCGCGGCCCTCGAGCGCGTCGCACCAGTCGTCCCACAGCCAGTCGCGCTCGAGCCCGGAGTCGAGGTGGTCCCACGGCAGGACCTCGTCGCGGCCGCGCTCGCGGGTGGTGAACCAACCGAGGCCGACGCCGAGTGGCTCCAGCTCGGCCGTGGCCGCGGCGGTCCAGCGCTCGTAGGAGAAGTGCTCGCTCCAGCCGTCGAACCGGCCGCCCTCGCGCCAGACCCGCTCGATCACCCGGCCGACCCGGCGGTCACCGCGGGCGAGCAGGCCCTCGATGAGCGAGGGCTGCCCGGCGTGGTAGCGCATGCCGATGTTGCGACCGATCTTCCGATCACTGTTGATCGCCGCCCGCAGCATGCGCAGCCGCTCGTCGACGACGTCGGGGTGCGCCTGCGCCGCCCACTGGAACGGGGTGTGCGGCTTGGGCACGAACCCGCCGATGGAGATGGTGCAGCGGATGTCGTTGCGCCCCGACGCCTCCCGCCCCGCCCTGACCACCCGATGCGCCATGCCGGCGATCTCCAGGACGTCGGCGTCCTCCTCGGTGGGCAGTCCGCACATGAAGTACAGCTTCACCTGCTGCCAGCCCTGCCCGAACGCCTCGGAGACGGTGCGGATCAGGTCCTCCTCCGACACCATCTTGTTGATCACGCGCCGGATGCGCTCGGAACCGCCCTCGGGGGCGAACGTCAGCCCGGAGCGGCGACCGTTGCGGGAGATCTCACGGGCCAGGTCGATGTTGAACGCGTCGACCCGGGTGGACGGGAGCGAGAGCGAGGTGTTCGTGCCCTCGTACCGGTCGGCAAGTCCCTTGGTGATCTCGGCGATCTCCGAGTGGTCGGCCGAGGACAACGACAGCAGCCCGACCTCGTCGAACCCGCTCGCGCGGACCGCCCGGTCCACCATCTCACCGATCCCGGCCAGCGACCGCTCCCGGACCGGCCGGGTGATCATCCCGGCCTGGCAGAACCGGCACCCACGGGTGCAGCCGCGGAAGATCTCCACGCTGGCCCGCTCGTGGACGGTGTCGGCCAGCGGGACCAGCGGGGCCTTGGGATAGGGCCACGCGTCGAGGTCGGTGGTGGTGCGCTTCTGGACGGTGCGCGGGACCCGCTCGTCCACCGGGGTGACGGCGGCGATCGTGCCGTCGGCCGCGTAGGACACGGCGTAGAGCGACGGCACATAGCAGCCCTCGGTGGCGGCGAGGCGCAGCAGGAGCTCGCGGCGTCCGCCCGGTCTCCCGTCAGCCTTCCACGCCTTGACGACGTCGGTGATCTCACCGACGACCTGCTCGCCGTCCCCGATCGCGGCGACGTCGACGAATTCGGCGATCGGCTCGGGGTTGAACGCGGCGTGTCCACCTGCGACCACCACCGGGTGCGTCTCGTCGCGGTCGGCCGCGTGCAGCGGGATCCCGGCCAGGTCGAGCGTGGTGAGCAGGTTGGTGTAGCCGAGCTCGGTGGAGAAGCTCACCCCGAGCAGGTCGAACGCCCCCACCGGGCGATGCGCGTCGACGGTGAAGGCAGGCACCCCGTGCTCGCGCATCAACGCCTCGAGGTCGGGCCAGACGGCGTAGCAGCGCTCGGCCAGGGCGTCGCGGCGCTCGTTGAGCACCTCGTAGAGGATCATGACGCCCTGGTTGGGCAGCCCGACCTCGTAGGCGTCGGGGTACAGCAGGGCCCACCGCACGTCGGCGGACTCCCAGTCCTTCCACTGCGCGTTCAACTCGCCGCCGACGTACTGCACGGGCTTGGCCACCCGCGGCAGCAACACCTCGAGGGCAGGGAAGACCGACGCGACACTCACGTCGAACCAGGGTAGCCCCGCCCGGCCCCTCGAACCGGGTGGGGCCGCCGGGGCGAAGGACTGGCGATGAACGAGTGCTTCCACCGGGTCGGTGAGATCGAGCTGTGCTACTCCTCGTTCGGTGACCCGGACCACCCGACCGTCCTGCTGATCATGGGTCTGGGCTTGTCGATGGACTGGTGGCGCGACGAGTTCTGCACCGCACTGGCCGCCCGTGGCTTTCACGTCGTCCGGTTCGACAACCGCGACGTCGGCCTGTCCACCCACCTGCGTGGGCCCGGGATCAGCGCGTGGGGGCTCGTCCGGCGCAAGGCCGACCCGGTCTACACGCTGGGTGACATGGCCGACGACGACGCTGGCCTGATCGCGCACGTCGACCCGCGGGGCGCGCACGTCGTCGGGGTGTCGCTCGGTTCGATGGTCGCCCAGGAGGTGGCCATCCGCCATCCCGCGCTCACCAGGTCGCTGACCTCGATCATGGGACGACCGGGCGACGGGCGCACCGGGAAGGTGTCCTGGCAGATGGTGCCGGAGTTCTTGCGGCCGCCCTCCGCGGACCCGGTGGAGTCGATGGTCGCCTCGTTCCGCCGGATCGGGTCCGTGGGCCGGACCGCCGAGGACGACGAGGACGTGCGGGTGACGATGCGCCGCGCGCTGCGCCGCGAGACCGGCGACGGGTCGGGCAGCGGCCGGCAGCTCGCCGCGTGCGTCACCGAGCGCGACCGCACGGCAGGCCTGCGCGGGCTCACCATGCCGGCGCTGGTCTTCCACGGCGAGCGGGACCGGGTCATCGTGGCCTCCGGCGGCCACGCGACCGCCGCGGCGATCCCCCGCGCCGAGCTGGTCACGGTGCCCGGGATGGGCCACGACCTGCCGCGGTGGGTGTGGCCGCAGCTGATCGACGCCATCGCGCGGACCGCGACCCGCGACACCGCCCCGGCTCCCTGACCGTCGGCGAGGTCACAGGTTCGGGAACCAGAGCTTGATCTCCCGGGCGGCCGACTCGGGCGAGTCCGATCCGTGCACCAGGTTGAGCTGGGTCTCCAGCCCGTAGTCGCCACGGATCGTGCCGGGAGTGGCCTTCTCCACCGGGTCGGTGCCGCCGGCGAGCTGGCGCCAGGCGGCGATCGCGCGTGGGCCCTCGACGACCGCGGACAGCACCGAACCCGAGGTGAGGAACTCGAGCAGGTCGGCGAAGAAGGGTTTGCCGTCGTGCTCGGCGTAGTGCTGGGCGGCCAGCTCGCGGTCGACGGCGCGCAGCTCGAGGGCGACCACGTCGAGCCCCTTGCGCTCGATGCGAGCGAGGACCTCGCCGATCAGCTTGCGCGCGACGCCGTCGGGCTTGACCAGGACCAGGGTGCGTTCAGTCACCCCGCCAGCGTATCGATGTCCGGTCGGACGCTGAGACCAGGCAGCGGCAACCCGCCAGGGCACCGAGCGCGGCCTCAAGACTCACTGCCGCTGGCTCGGGAGCTCCCCGCGCTCCATCCTGCGGGCCACGTCGCGGCGCATGAGCAACAGCCCGCCCCAGACCAGCGCGAACACCACGCCCATGACCCCCAGCGCGGGCACGAACACCCCGCAGACGATCATCAAAACCTGCAGTGCCAGCGCGAGCGTCACCCCCCACGCCCTGCGCTGCAGCCCGGCTGCGACGACCATCGCGACGGCCAACGTCAGCACGCCGCCGACCGCGAGCGGGCTCGCGCCGCCACCGAACTTCGGGAGCACCAGCAGCGCCAGCGCCACCACGATCGACTCGAGGACGAGCGTCGCGGCGAACACCCCACGAATGCCCTTCATCGGGTCCGGAGCAGGCCGGTTCACCCCGGCTCCTTGCCGAACAGCCCGCGGGCCTCACCCGCGGTCACCACCGAGCCCGTGACGATCACGCCGACGCCGGACTCGCCGCCCTCCTCGGCCAGCTCCACCGCCTGCTCGACGGCCGCACCGAGGAGGGGCTCCACACTCACCCGGTCGCTGCCGAACACCTCGACGGCCAGCGCGGCCAGTGCATCGGGGTCCATCGCGCGCGGCGAGGAGCTCGCGGTGACCACGACCTCGTGCACGGCGGGCTCTAGCTCGGCGAGCAGCCCGCGGGCGTCCTTGTCACGCAGCACGCCGACGACCGCGACGAGCCGGGTGAACCGGAACTCCGACAGCAGCGCGAGCGACAGCGCCCGGGCCCCGTGCGGGTTGTGCGCGGCGTCGGCGAGCACGGTCGGCGCGTTGCGCAGCCGCTCCAGCCGTCCCGGCGACGCCACGTCCGCGAACGCCGACCGCACCACCTCGGGGTCCAGCGGCTGGCCCGGCCCGGCCCCGACCAGCGCCTCGACCGCAGCCAGTGCCAGCGCCGCGTTCGACGCCTGGTGCTCACCGTGCAGCGGCAGGAAGATGTCGTCGTAGCGTCCGGACAGCCCCTGCAGCTCGAGGCGCTGCCCGCCGATGGCCAGCTCCCGATGTCGTACGCCGAACTCGGCACCCTCGCGGGCCACCTGTGCGCCGACCTCGGCGGCCCGCTCGACGAGCACCTGGGCCACTTCCCGGACCTGCGCGGCGAGCACCGCCACCGAGCCCGGCTTGATGATCCCGGCCTTCTCCCTGGCGACGGCAACCACGTCGGTGCCGAGGAACTCGGCGTGGTCCAGCCCGATCGGCGTGATCACCGCGACGTTCCCGTCGACGACGTTCGTGGCGTCCCAGCGACCTCCGAGCCCGACCTCGATCACGGCCGCCTCGACCGGCGCGTCGGCGAACGCGGCGAACGCCATCGCGGTGAGCACCTCGAACTTGGACAGCGCGGGGCGGTCCCCGCGCTCGGCGTCGACCAGCTCCACGAACGGTGCCACGTCGCGGTAGATCTCGACGTACTTCTCCGGGGTGACCGGGCGGTTGTCCAGGCTGATCCGCTCGGTGGCCCGTTGCAGGTGCGGGCTGGTGTAGCGGCCGATGCGCAGCCCGATCTCGGTGAGGATCGCGTCGACCATCCGGGCCGTCGAGGTCTTGCCGTTCGTCCCGCTCAGGTGCACGACGGGGTAGCCGCGGTGCGGTTCCCCCAGCACGTCGACGAGCGCGCTGATCCGCTCCAGCGAGGGCTCCATGACCGTCTCCGGCCAACGCCGGTCCAGCTCGGCCTCGACGGCGAGGAACTCGGCGAACCCGACCACCGAGGACTGCGCCGGGACGAGGTCCGGGGAGGCGCCGCCGCGGATCGCGTCGAGCACGTGCGAGATCACCGCGTCCTGCGCAGAGCCAGCAGGCTCGCCCTCAGGCGGTTCCTCGGAACCCCGCGTCATGCGGACGGCAGCGCGGTCAGCCGGGCGGTGATCCGCTCGATGTCGCCCGCGGCCGACTCCTGGCGGGCCCGGATCCCGTCGACGACGTCGGCCGGGGCCTTCTCCACGAACTTCGGGGTGCCCAGCTTTCGGTCGGCCTGATCCCGCTCCTTCTGCGCGGCGGCCAGGTCCCGGCCGAGCCGGGCACGCTCGGCGGCCACGTCGATCGACCCCGAGATGTCGAGCTCGACGTGCACGGTACCTCCTGCGAGGGCGACCTCCAGCGTGGCGGTGGGTGCGAAGTCGTCCCCCGGCTCGTCGAGACGAACCAGCGACGCGATGGCCGCGCGCTGCTCACCGAGCCCGGCGCCGTCCAGTCCGACGAGCCGGGCGGCGATGCGGCGGCTGTCGGGCACCCGCTGCTCAGTGCGGAACCGGCGGATCTCGGTGGTCAACTTCTGCAGCGCCGTGACCTGGGCGGAGGCGACCGGGTCGGTGGGTGCACCCGCGTCGACCGGCCATGGCGCGACGACGACGGATGCACCGCCCGTCAGCCCCTGCCACAACGCCTCGGTGATGAACGGCGTCACCGGGTGCAGCATCCGCAGCAGCGCGTCCAGTACATGGCCGAGGACGGCGCGGGTACCGTCCGCCGTGGAGCCGTCGGCGAGCTGCGGCTTGGCGAGCTCGATGTACCAGGAGCAGAACTCGTCCCACGCGAAGTGGTAAAGGCCCTCGGTCGCCTTGGCGAACTGGTAGTCCTCCAGCAGCGCGTCGGTCTGCTCGCGGACCTCGCGCAGCCGCCCGAGGATCCACGCGTCGGCATCGGTCGGCTGCGCGGGCAGCGCCAACGCGGGCGATGCGCCGTTCGACACCGCGAACCGGGTGGCGTTCCACAGCTTGGTGCCGAAGTTGCGCGCGGCCTGGACAGCGTCCTCACCGATGGGCGCGTCAGTGCCGGGGTTGGCCACCCGGGCCAGCGCGAACCGCAGCGAGTCGGTGCCGTACGCGTCCATCCACGTCGCGGGGTCGACCGTGTTGCCGACGGTCTTCGACATCTTCTTGCCGAACTGGTCGCGCACCATTCCGTGCAGCGCGATCGTGGGGAACGGCTTCTCGCCGTCCATCGCGTAGAGCCCGAACATCATCATCCGAGCGACCCAGAAGAAGAGGATGTCGTAGCCCGTGACCAGCACGGATGTCGGATAGAACTTCGCCAGGTCGGCCGTGCGCTCTGGCCAGCCGAGCGTGGAGAACGGCCACAGGCCCGAGGAGAACCAGGTGTCGAGGACGTCCTCGTCCTGCGTCCAGCCCGCGGGCGGATCGTCGTCGGGGCCGAGGCAGACGACCTCACCGGCGGGGCCGTACCAGACCGGGATGCGGTGGCCCCACCAGAGCTGACGCGAGATGCACCAGTCGTGCATGTTGTCGACCCAGCCGAACCAGCGCGGCTCGAGCTCCGGCGGGTGGACCGCGACCCGGCCGTCCCGCACGGCGTCGCCCGCGGCCTGTGCGAGCGGCCCGACCTTGACGAACCACTGCAGTGACAGCCGCGGCTCGATCGGCTCGTGCTTGCCGCGCGACGAGTGCCCGACGCTGTGCAGGTAGGGGCGCTTTTCCGCGACGATCCGGCCCTGCGCTCGCAGCGCCTCGCGAACGGCAACGCGTGCCTCGAACCGGTCCATGCCGTCGAACTCAGTACCCGTGCCGGCGATCTTGCCCGTCTCGTCCATCATGGTCGGCATCGGCAGGTCGTGGCGGCGGCCGATCTCGAAGTCGTTCGGGTCGTGGGCCGGGGTGACCTTGACCGCGCCGGTGCCGAAACCTGGGTCGACATGCTCATCGGCAATGACCCTGATCATGCGGCCGACCAGCGGTAACTCGATCTCGTGGCCGAGGAGGTGGGCGTAGCGCTCGTCGTCCGGGTGGACGGCGACGGCGGTGTCGCCGAGCATCGTCTCGACGCGGGTGGTAGCGACGACGACCGCATCGGGACCGTCCCCGTAGCAGATCGAGACGAGCTCACCCTCGACATCGCGGTGCTCGACCTCGACGTCGGACAGCACGCTGCGCATCTCCGGCGACCAGTTGACCATGCGCTCGGCACGGTAGATCAGACCGTCGTCGAAGAGCCGCTTGAAGATCGTGACGACTGCGCGGTTGAGGCCCTCGTCCATGGTGAAGCGCTCGCGCGACCAGTCCACGCTGTCGCCGAGACGGCGCATCTGAGCGAGGATGGCGCCGCCGTGCTCGGCCTTCCACTCCCAGGTGCGCTCGATGAACGCCTCGCGGCCCAGCTCCCGGCGGCTCGTGCCCTCGGCGGCGAGCGCACGCTCGACCAGCGCGTGGACGGCGATGCTCGCGTGGTCCGTGCCTGGCAGCCACAGCGCCTCGTAGCCCTGCATACGGCGGCGGCGCACCAGGATGTCGATCAGCGTGTGCTCGAAGGCGTGGCCGATGTGCAGGCTGCCGGTGACGTTCGGCGGCGGGATGACGACGCAGAACGGTGGCCTGGCCGATCCGGCGTCGGCCTCGAAGTAACCGGCGTCCACCCACCGCTGGTACATGCCGCCCTCTACCTCGCCCGGATTCCACTTCGCGGGCAGGTCGGCGGTGCGCGGTGGGAGGGTCTCGGTCACCCCTCAAGTCTACGAGCCGGACACCAGCCGGTTCCGCGCCCCCGCACACCCCCGAGATTTTCCGCGAGTCGCGGTATCCGTGCGACCGAGTCGGGGTATCCGTGCGACCGACTCGGAGAATCCGGGGGGCCGGTCCGGGATTTTTCCGCAGCTGGCCCCGAACGTGGATCGCATGAATCACGCGACTCGGTCACCCGGATACCCCGACTCGCGGAAGGTCAGGCGGGGAGCAGGACTGCGTGCAGGCGTTCGTGGCCGAGCACCAGGGCGAGGCTTCGCCTGCGGATCGCGGCGGGGTCGAGCGCGCGAACCGACCCGCTGGTCGGCTCGTAGACGCGCCAGCCGTCGGCATGCGGGCCCAGCGCCAGCACGTAGTGCCGGGGCACCGCCGCACCGACGAGCAGCGGCACGGGCCGGCCGGCCACCAGTGCGGCGACCACCATGGCGATGACCTCGTCGACGTCGGCGGCGGCCAGGTCGTCCACCAGCCGGACCCGGTACGACCCGGCGGCGGGCGCATGGTCGTGCAGCCAGCGCACCATCCCCCACGGCGTCGTGCCCAGGGCGCGGGGCCAGAACCGGTTGGTCTGCCGGTGCACCTGGAGCTGGCGGGCGCCGAACCTGGCGCCTGGCGACCGATCGGACCCGGCCCGATCGGCAGCCGTCTCGAAGAGGGCGGCCAGCATGACGAGCACCGCGCTGCCGCACGTCGTCGAGTCCACCTGGGTCAGGAGCACGCCGTCGCGACGCTGCTCGCCGAGGTGACCGCCCGGTGCCGGCCGTCGGGCCACGATCTGCTGGTCCGCGACGGACCGCGGCGAGCCGACCACGATGGGCCGGACCCCTCGTCGTACGAATCGCTGCATCCGCCGCGCCAGGCCACAGACCGTGCGCATCGACTTCCTCACTACCGATTTCGCGACCGGCGAGGCCGACGGCTCGATCGCAGATCCACCGTAGTCAGCCCGCGGCTGTCGGACCGCACGCTCGATCAGCCGCGGGCGTCCTGGTCACCCGCCGGGACGCCGCGCTCGTCCGCACTGTCCCAGCTCGCCGCCAGCCCACCGATCCGCTGCGCGTAGTCACGCGCGGCGACCACCGCGTCCTGGGCGCGGCCCGCGGCCAGTCCGACGAGGAACGCGGTGACCGGCGCCGCCGGACGACTGACACCGTGCGCCACCTCGGAGGTCAGGTCGAGCACCAGGTCCACGACGGCGTCGGTGTCGACCGAGCCCTCGAGACCCAGCTCGAGGCAGACTGCGGTGACCCACTCGGACATCGATGTCGCTTCGTCGCTCATTTTCAGGACCGTACCGGGCCTGGGCAGCGCCCCGCCCCTCAGCCGCTGACCCGGGCAGGGATCTTGACGATCAGCGAGTAGAGCCCGTACCCGAAGGGCACGATCACCCACAGCCAGGCCAGCACCGCGAGGGGCCTGCTGAGGGCGAAGGTCGACGTTGCGCGGTCAGGCCGAACGCTCCCGGCGTTCTCGGCGGACGGGCAGGCGCGGGACGATCGTCGGGTTGACGTTGCTGCGGACCGTCTCCTCGGTCACGACCACCTTGGCGACGTCGTCACGGCTGGGAATGTCGTACATGACCGGCAGCAGCACCTCTTCCATGATCGCCCGCAGGCCACGGGCACCGGTGCCGCGCAGGATGGCCTGGTCGGCTACCGCCTCGAGCGCATCGCCGGTGAACTCCAGCTCCACGCCGTCCATCTCGAACAGCTTCTGGTACTGCTTCACCAGCGCGTTGCGCGGCTCGGTGAGAATCTTGACCAGGGCAGCCTTGTCCAACGACGTCACCGACGCCACGACCGGCAGCCGGCCGATGAACTCGGGGATCAGACCGAACTTGATCAGGTCCTCGGGCATGGTGTCGGCGAACCGCTCGGCGGCGTCCAGGTCGTTCTTCGACCGGATCTCGGCACCGAAGCCGAGCCCGCGCCGACCCACCCGATCACCGATGATCCGCTCGAGCCCCGCGAACGCACCCGCCACGATGAACAGCACGTTCGTCGTATCGATCTGGATGAACTCCTGGTGCGGGTGCTTGCGGCCACCTTGCGGAGGCACCGACGCCGTGGTGCCCTCGAGGATCTTCAGCAGGGCCTGCTGGACGCCCTCGCCGGAGACGTCGCGGGTGATGGACGGGTTCTCCGACTTGCGGGCGATCTTGTCGACCTCGTCGATGTAGATGATCCCGGTCTCGGCCCGCTTGACGTCGTAGTCGGCGGCCTGGATGAGCTTGAGCAGGATGTTCTCGACGTCCTCCCCGACATAGCCCGCCTCGGTGAGCGCGGTGGCGTCGGCGATCGCGAACGGGACGTTGAGCAGCTTGGCCAGCGTCTGGGCCAGGTAGGTCTTCCCGCAGCCGGTCGGGCCGAGCATCAGGATGTTGGACTTGGCCAGCTCGACGCCGTCGCCGTCGGGGCCACGGCCCTTGTCCCCCGCCTGGATCCGTTTGTAGTGGTTGTAGACCGCGACCGAGAGCGTGCGCTTGGTGGCGCTCTGCCCCACGACGTACTGGTCGAGGAAGTCATGGATCTCGGCGGGTTTGGGCAGCTCGTCGAGCTTCACCTCACCGGCTTCGGCCAGCTCTTCCTCGATGATCTCGTTGCACAGGTCGATGCACTCGTCACAGATGTAGACACCCGGCCCAGCGATGAGCTTCTTGACCTGCTTCTGGCTCTTCCCGCAGAAGGAGCACTTGAGCAGGTCACCGCCGTCACCGATGCGTGCCATGAGTGCAGACCCCAGTCCCATCCGACGCACCCGTCCGGTGCGCCTGTTCGTGACGGTACCTGCCGACCACCCTGCCGGGGAGCATCGGAGCGCTCCGATTCGGCAACGTGTCGGCGGGCGGTCGCGTCGGGACCGGGGACGGCCCCGACGCGTGACCTATCAGCCGACCGCGGAGAGCTTCCGGCTCTGGATGATCTCGTCGACGATCCCGTACTCCTTGGCCTCCTCGGCCGTCAGGATCTTGTCGCGCTCGATGTCCTCGCGGACCTGCTCCTGCGTCCGCCCGCTGTGCTTCGCCAGCGTCGACTCGAGCAACCGGCGCATCCGGCTGATCTCCGCCGCCTGGATCTCCAGGTCGGACACCTGGCCGTAGGTCCCCTCGGTGGCCGGCTGGTGGATCAGGATGCGCGCGTTCTGCACCGCGAGCCGGCGACCCGGGGTGCCGGCCGCGAGCAGCACGGCCGCGGCGGACGCCGCCTGCCCGAGGCAGACCGTCTGGATGTCGGGGCGAATGAACTGCATCGTGTCGTAGATGGCCATCAGCGAGGTGAACGAGCCGCCCGGCGAGTTGATGTACATGCTGATCTCGCGGTCCGGGTCCGAGGACTCCAGGCACAGCAGCTGCGCCATGACGTCGTTGGCCGACGCGTCGTCGATCTGCACGCCGAGGAAGATGATGCGCTCCTCGAACAACTTGTTGTACGGGTTGGACTCCTTGACCCCGTAGCTGGTGCGCTCGACGAACGACGGCAGCACGTACCGGGCCTGCGGCGACTGGACGGCCGCCGGCCTGCCGGGCATCTCGAACCTGCTCATCGGGCGCTCCCGTTCCCGTTCTCGCTCACCGCGTCCGGAAGCTGCCCGGCGCGGGAGATCACATGGTCGACGAACCCGTAGTCGAGGGCCTCCTGGGCGGAGAACCAGCGGTCCCGGTCGAAGTCGGTGGTGATCCGCTCGACGGTCTGGCCGGTGTGCCCGGCGACGAGCTCGGCCATATCGCGCTTCAGCCGACGGATCTGCTCGGCCTGGATGGTGATGTCCGACTCGGTGCCGCCGACCCCGCCGGACGGCTGGTGCATGAGGATCTGGGCGTGCGGTAGCGCATATCGCTTGCCCCGGGCCCCCGCCGACAGCAGGAACTGGCCCATCGAGGCGGCCAGCCCCATCGCGTAGGTGGCCACGTCGCACTCGATGAACTCCATCGTGTCGAAGATCGCCATCCCGGCGGTGACCGACCCGCCGGGCGAGTTGATGTAGAGTGCGATGTCCTGGGTCGCGTCCTCGGCCGACAACAGCAGCATCTGCGCCGCGATCCGGTTGGCGATGTCGTCGTCCACCTGCTGGCCGAGCACGATGATCCGCTGCTGGAGCAGCCGTTCGTACACCGAGTCGGACAGCGTCATGCCCGTGGGGCCGCTCGAACGCCGCATCTCACCGAGGCGGTCCGCCGTGCGCGGGCCGGTGTCCTGCTGGCTCACTTCACCCTGCCTTCTGCTGGCTAGCTCGCGTCGTGATCTGTCCGAGGTCTGCTGTGGTTTCCTCAGCTCGCCGCGGCGCGGCGAGCTGAGGAGACCGACCCTACGCGGACGCCGGCACCGGTGTTCGCGTACTGGGAGCTTGTTCGCTGTGGGCGCAGACCCCGCCCGTGGCGGGTCAGTCCTTGCTCGGCGCAGCCTCGCCGGCCGGGGACGTCTCGTCGACGGTGGCGGTCGATTCACCTGCGACGGGCTCGCCGGCGCCGGGCTGGTCGGCGGCGGTGGGCTCGTCGTCCTCCGCGCCCTCGGCACCCGTCACCTCGGCTGCCTCGACCCCGTCGTCCGCGCGGCCGAGCAGGTCGGACAGGTCGACGGGGCCGCCCGCGGCGTCGGTCACCGTCGCCGCGCGGACGGCGGTGATCAACGCCTTGCTGCGGCGGACGTCGGCGAAGACGGTGCCGAGCTGGCCGGCCTGCCGGATCTGCTGCAGGAACTGCTCGGGCGGCATCTGGTACTGCTGAGCCTGGTAGACGATGCGCTCGGTGAGCTCCTGGTCGTTCACCGAAATCCCCTCGGCGTCGGCCAGCGCGTCGAGCACCAGCCGCGTCTTGACCGACTTCTCGGCGTCGGAGCGGGCCTCGGCGTCGAACTCCTCGCGGCTGCGGCCCTGGGTGGACAGGAACTCGCCGAAGCGGTCCTCGTCGTGGTCGAACGTGTGCATCGCGTCGTGCAGCCGGGAGGCGACCTCCGCGCTGACGATGCTCTCCGGAAGCGGCACCTCCGTGCCGTCGACCAGCGCGTCGAGCACCTTGTCGCGGGCCTGCGCGGCCTGCGACATCCGCCCCACCTTGGAGAGCTGCTCGCGCAGGTCCGCGGTGAGCTCGTCGAGGGTGTCGAACTCGCTGGCCAGCTGGGCGAACTCGTCGTCGGCGTCGGGGAGTCGGCGCTCCTTGACCGCGGTGACGGTGACGGTGACCTCCGCGTCCTTGTCGGCGTACTCGCCGGCGACGAGCGTGGAGGTGAAGGTCCTCGACTCGCCCGCGGACAGCCCGGTGATGGCCTCGTCGATGCCGTCGATGAGCCCGCCCTGGCCCACCTGGTAGGAGAACCCGGTGGTGGTGGCCTCCTCGAGCGCGGTGCCATCGACGGAGGCGACGAGGTCGATCTGGACGAAGTCGTCGGTGGCTGCCGGCCGGTCGAGGCCGGTCAGGGTGCCGAACCGGGTACGCAACTGCTCGAGCTGCTCGTCGACCTTGGCGTCGGTGACCTCGACGTCGTCGACCGGAATGGTCAGCTCGTCGAGGGCCGGCAGGGTGATCTGTGGGCGGACGTCGACCTCGGCGGTGAACGCCAGCTTGTCACCGTCGGCGATCTCGGTGACCTCGATGTCCGGGTGGCCGATGGGCGTGACGTCTGCGGCCGCGGTGACGGCCTCGCCGTACTTCGTCTGGATGGCTCCGTTGACGACCTCGTCGAGCACGGCACTGCGGCCGAGGCGGGCCTCGAGGATGCGGGCCGGGGCCTTGCCAGGGCGGAAGCCGGGGATCTTGACCTGCTTGGCGATCTTCTTGTACGCGCGGTCGAAGTCGGGCTTGAGCTCGTCGAACGGCACCTCGACGTTGATCCGTACTCGCGTCGGGCTGAGGTGCTCGACGGTACTCTTCACGGGTGGGCCTCTCCTCTGTTCTCGGATCCTCCGCGCAGCCTGCGGACGTCGGGTCTCGGGCAGCCGGGACTGTGCGCGAGTCTAGGCGAGGCGGTCCAGCACCTGCCCGCCCGGCCGCGCACCGGCCGGGCTCAGTGCCCTGCGGGGGTGGCCGCGACGATGTCGGAGAAGGTCACCTCGACCGCAACCGGCCCCAGCACCCCGCGCACCAGCGCGCCGATCTCCCCGGCCAGCCGGGGCAACGTGACCCCGGGACGGACCACGACGGAGATCTCCGCGGCCTCGTCGGGCGCACCGATACGGACCCCGAACAGCCGCCGACCGGGAAGATAGGAGGCTACTGTGCCGAACGGACCGCCGTCGAGCCGGGCGACGGCAGGGTGGGTCAGCACCGCGGCAGCGACGTCGTCGGGGCTGGGGGTGGTGAACGGCACGGGCACGGCCATAGCGTAGTCGCCGAGCTGCCGGCCAGCCGATATACCGGACAGCGGCACCCCGGGGAGATGCTCCGAGATGCCGCTGGTCAGGACGCGCGAGCGCGTCAGCTTCCGAAGATCTTCACGTTGCGAGACGCGCGGCCGCACCGTGTTCCTTCTAGGCTTGTCAATACCCGGTGGTGGCTGGCCCTCCCGACACTGTGAGCAGCCTCACACCGGACGACGAGCGGAGACCGGTGGGAGCCATCCTGCGCGCGGAGCGGACCGACCGGGCCGCTCCGCGCGTCGACCAGCTCGGCGGCTGCCCGGGGTACGCGGTTCCGGATCCGGTGTACGGCGCCGTTCCCGGCCGGCCAGGTCGGGTCGACCGGCCCGACCTGGACGAGCAGACCCTGGTGGTGCGGGCCCAGGAGGGCGACGCGGCCGCCTTCGAGCAGCTCGCGCGCCGCCACCAGGCCGCGCTGTACCGGCTTGCGGTACGGGTGCTCGGCAACCCGACCGACGCCGAGGACGCCCTGCAGGACGCCCTGCTCGACGCCTGGCGGCGGATCGGCCGGTTCCGCGGCGATTCCGCGTTCTCCACCTGGATGTACCGGGTGGTCACCAACCGTTGCCTCGGTGTGCTGCGCAGGCGGCCGCCGACCGCCCCGGTGCACGAGATGGCCGAGCCGGCCACCGCCCCCGGCCGCTCACCCGAACACGTCGTCGAGGTGGACGCCGGGATGGACGCGCTGCGCGCGGCGTTACGGCAGCTGCCGGACGGCCAGCGGGTGTGCTGGGTGCTCCGTGAGCTGGAAGGGTTGAGCTACGCCGAGATCGCGGAGGTGACGGGTGCGTCGGAGACCGCGGTGCGCGGCCGGATCCACCGGGCCCGGACCCGGCTGGCGGAGGTGATGGGGCCGTGGCGGTGAATCGCGGCACCGGCACCGGTGTCGAGCAGGACGGCGCCGAACCGATCGAGCTGCTGGCCTGCGGACGGGACGCCGCACAGGTCTGGGACCACGCCGCCCGCAGCGAGCTCGACGAGCACGAGCGCGGTTGCCCGCACTGTGCGGCCGCCGGCGCCGACGCCCGCACCCTCGACAGGCTGGTGCACCGGATGGCGGCCGAGCCGCTGGCCCCGCCACCGTCGGTGATGGACCAGGTGATGGGCGCCGTGCTGGCCGAGCTGCGCCCGCCCGACCTGCTGTCGCTCGCCTCGCCCTACGGTCCCGCCCGGCTGAGCAGGCCCGCGGCGGCCGCCGTCCTGCGCCACGTCGTCGACCGGGTGGGCGGGATGCAGGCGCGCAGCTGCCGGATCGCGCCCCTCGCCGAGGCAGGCGGCACCGGTCCGACCGCGGTGCTCGTGGCGATGACGGTGACCGCCCAGTTCGGCGTCGATCTCGCCTCGGTGTCGGCCCGGGTGCGGCAGCTGCTCGTCGCGGCGGGCGAGCAAGCCCTCGGCATCCCGGTGTGCCGGGTGGACATCGACATCGTCGACGTGTTCGACGACACGACGCCCCGGGGCAACCGGTCGTGAGCAGCCCGGCACCCATGAGCAGCCCGGAACCGGCGGTCCGGTTCCTCGTCGGACCGGTGCTGGTCGCGCGGGTCGCCGCGCAGCGGGCCTGCCGCGTTCCCGGCGTCGCCGGGCTGCGTCCAGACCTCGCCCAGGCACTGCTCGGCTTCGCCGGATCGGTCCTCGGCCAGGACCGCGACCGACTGCCCAGCGGCGGGGTGGCCGCGACGGTCGACGGCGGGCGGGCGCAGGTGGCGCTCACGATCGTGACCTGGCTCGGCCACAACTGCCGTGACCTGGCCCAGGCCGTGCAGCGTGAGGTCGGCGAGGCGGTGACCGACTACACCGGCCTTGAGGTGCAGGTTCAGGTCACGATCGCGGACGTGCTGCTGGGCGACCGTGATCCTCAGGAGCGGGACAGAATGCAATCCGCGCAGAGCCCGCCGCCGGGTGTCCGGTAGTACAGGCAGCACGACTGCCGCCGGAACGTCCATCCCACGTCGGGCGGCACGGGGGCCAGCCGCTCGCCCGAGCCCGCGAACGGCCCACGCTCGAGCACCGCCGCGGTCAGGTGAGCGGCCCGGTCGGCCGCGGCGGGTCGGGCTATGCCGAGGAGTCGCTTTCCCGCCGCCAGCGCGGACGCGGCGTTGCCCCACAGCAGCCGCTCGGAGATCCGCACCTGGCCGCGCACGGCCGCCACCAGGGGGGCGAGGTGCTCGTCGACGAGCAGGTCGGTGAGCGCGGCGGCGATGCCCGGAGCGGGCGACAGCGGGCAGCCCGGCGGATCGGCCGCCCACAACGGCCACGACCCGGTCGCGGCGGGCCGCCAGTGCAGCGAGCGCGCGGTGAGTCCGGGCAGCACCCCGTGCAGCACGACGACGGCCAGCGGTGCCGAGAGCACCCGGGCGGCCAAACCCTGGAACGCGATGGAGGCCGCCACCCGCTCGTCGCTGTCCAGCGCCCGGCGCACCTGGGCGATCCGGGCGCGCAGCGGTTCCGGATCGGTGTAGAGATCCACCATCGGGCGCCAGCGGTGATCCGCCCCTTCGGCCGGGTCCGTCCGGACCTCGAAGAACGGGCCGAGCTCCCCGACGTCGGCCAGGGCCGCGCTCAGGTCCATCCGACCATTCTCACCGGGCCGCACCGCCCACCCGATCGCCAGGGGACGGATGCCGGCTGGCCCGCAGGACGCCGCGGCTCGGCGTCGAGGGGTTCCGTCACGGCGATCACGTCGTTGGTCACTGGCGCTGGGCCACCCACACATGCGACGCTTTCCTCGACGGACCACACCCGGCGCTGCGTGCGGTCACCCTGTGTCTGGGCTGGTCGGCGCCACACCATCGGCGTCCGGCCGTCGACGCGGCGTCCGGGCGACACCCGGACCGGCGGACCACTCCCGACGACGAGCTGGCGCGTTCTGTCGGGAGCGTCGGATACCTTTCGAAACCATGAGGTCCACGTCGTCCCGAGGCCATCGTCGGGGTGCACCGAGACGGCAGGAGGAGCTGTGGCGGCACTCAGCATGAGGGCGGCGAACCGGGCCGGCCTCTACGCGCCCGAGTTCGAGCACGACGCCTGCGGGGTCGCGCTGGTGGCCGACCTCACGGGCCGGCGCGACCACAGTCTCGTCGTGAAGGCCCTGACGGCGTTGCTGCGGATGGAGCACCGCGGCGCGCGGGGCAGCGAGGCGAACACCGGTGACGGCGCGGGCATCCTGATCCAGGTCCCCGACGCCTTCCTCAGGGCGGTCGTCGACTTCGAGCTGCCGGCTGCCGGTGCCTACGCCGTCGGCACCGCGTTCCTGCCCGCCGGCCGCGTCGAGGCCGACGCGGCGGTGCAGAAGATCGACGCGCTGGCCGCGGAGGAGAACCTGCGGGTGCTGGGTTGGCGCGAGCTGCCCACCGAACCGGAGAAGGCGAACCTCGGCCCCACCGCGCTGGCCGCGATGCCGAGCTTCCGGCAGCTGTTCGTCGCCGGCGTCGAGCAGGACCCACCCACCGGCATCGAGCTGGAACGCCGCACCTTCTGCCTGCGCAAGCGCGTGGAGCACGGCACCGGGGTGTACTTCCCCAGCCTCTCGCCCCGGACCCTGGTCTACAAGGGGATGCTCACCGAGGCGCAGATCGAGGCGTTCTACCCCGATCTCGCCGACGAGCGGGTCACCTCCGCACTGGCCATCGTGCACTCCCGGTTCTCCACGAACACGTTCCCGGCGTGGCCGCTCGCGCACCCGTACCGCTACGTCGCGCACAACGGGGAGATCAACACGCTGCGTGGCAACCGGAACTGGATGGCGGCCCGCGAGGCACTGGCCTCCTCCGACGTGCTACCCGGCGACCTGCAGCGGCTGACCCCGGTCGTCACCCCGGACGCGAGCGACTCGGCCACCTTCGACGAGGTGCTCGAGCTGCTGCACCTGGGCGGGCGCAGCCTGCCGCACGCGGTGCTGATGATGATCCCCGAGGCGTGGGAGAACCACGCCGAGATGGACCCGGCGCGGCGCGCGTTCTACGAGTTCCACTCGACCATGATGGAGCCCTGGGACGGGCCCGCGCTGGTGACGTTCACCGACGGCACGCTGATCGGTGCCGTGCTCGACCGCAACGGTCTGCGTCCGGCCCGCTACTGGGTCACCGAGGACGGTCTGGTCGTGCTGGCCTCCGAGGTCGGCGTGCTCGACGTCGATCCGTCCGCCGTGGTGCGCAAGGGCCGCCTCGAGCCGGGCCGGATGTTCCTCGTCGACACCGCGGCCGGCCGGCTCGTCGACGACGCCGAGATCAAGAGCCGGCTCGCCGCCGAGCACCCCTACCAGGACTGGCTGCACGCCGGCCTGATCCGGCTCGAGGACCTGCCCGAGCGCGACCGGGAGCAGGTCGCGCACTCTGCGCTCACCCACCGCCAGCAGTCCTTCGGCTACACCGAGGAGGAGCTGGCCGTCCTGCTGCGACCGATGGCCTTAGCGGGCGCCGAGCCGATCGGGTCGATGGGCAACGACGCGCCGCTCGCCGCGATCTCGCAGCGGCCACGCCAGCTCTTCGACTACTTCAGCCAACTGTTCGCCCAGGTCACGAACCCGCCACTGGACGCGATCCGGGAGGAGCTGGTGACCTCGCTGCAAAGCCAGCTCGGTCCCGAGCAGAACCTGCTGGACGCGACACCGGCCAGCTGCCGGAAGATCGTGCTGCCGTTCCCGGTGCTCGGCAACGACGACCTCGCCAAGATCACCCACATCAACGACGACGGGGAGTTCCCCGGCTTCGCCTCGCACACGGTCAGCGGCCTGTTCCATGCCGCCGACGGCGGTGCGGGGCTCGTCGAACGGCTGGCGGAGATCAAGACCGAGGTCTCCAGGGCGATTGCCGACGGCGCCCGGCTCCTCGTGCTGTCCCAACGCGGGGTCGACGCCCAGCACGCGCCGATCCCGTCGTTGCTGCTCACCGGCGCGGTGCACCACCACCTGGTCCGGGAGCGCACCCGCACCCGGGTCGGCCTGATCATCGAGGCCGGTGACGCCCGCGAGGTGCACCACGTCGCGCTGCTCATCGGCTTCGGCGCGGCCGCGGTGAACCCGTACCTCGCGATGGCCACCGTGGAGGACCTCGCCGACCGCGGCGACATCCCGGGCGTCGACGCCAAGACCGCGGCGAAGAACCTGGTCAAGGCGCTGGGCAAGGGCGTGCGCAAGACCATGTCCAAGATGGGCGTCTCGACCGTCGCGTCCTACACCGGCGCGCAGATCTTCGAGGCGATCGGGCTGGGCCCCGAGGTGATCGACACCTGCTTCACCGGGACCACCTCCCGCATCGGCGGCGTCGGCTTCGACGTGCTCGCCGACGAGGTGCTGCGCCACCACCGGCGGGCCTTCCCGTCCGACGAGGTGCGCGCGCACCACCGTTCCCTGGAGACCGGCGGCGAGTACCAGTGGCGCCGCGACGGCGAGCTGCACCTGTTCAACCCGCAGACCGTCTTCAAGCTGCAGCACTCCACCCGGTCGGGCCACTACGAGATCTTCAAGGAGTACACCCGGGCGGTCGACGACCAGGCGCAGCGGCTGATGACGTTGCGCGGGCTGTTCGCCTTCAAACAAGGTGTGCGCCCACCGGTGCCGCTCGACGAGGTGGAGTCCGTCGAGTCCATCGTCACCCGGTTCGCGACCGGCGCCATCTCCTACGGCTCGATCTCCCAGGAGATGCACCAGACCCTCGCGATCGCGATGAACAGGCTCGGCGGCCGGTCCAACACCGGTGAGGGCGGCGAGGACTCCGACCGGTTCACCCCGGACGAGAACGGCGACTCCCGGCGCTCCGCGGTCAAGCAGGTGGCTTCGGGCCGGTTCGGGGTGACCAGCGAGTACCTGGTCAGCGCCGACGACCTGCAGATCAAGATCGCGCAGGGCGCGAAGCCCGGCGAGGGCGGCCAGCTGCCCGGCAGCAAGGTCTACCCGTGGATCGCCAAGACCCGGTACTCCACCCCGGGCGTCGGGCTGATCTCCCCGCCGCCGCACCACGACATCTACTCGATCGAGGACATCAAGCAGCTCATCCACGACCTGAAGAACGCCAACCCGGCGGCGCGGGTGCACGTCAAGCTCGTGTCACAGGTCGGGGTGGGCACGGTCGCGGCGGGGGTGGCCAAGGCGCACTCCGACGTCGTGCTCATCTCCGGGCACGACGGCGGGACCGGTGCCTCGCCGCTCAGCTCGATCAAGCACGCGGGCGGCCCGTGGGAGCTTGGGCTGGCCGAGACGCAGCAGACGCTACTGGCCAACGGCCTGCGGGACCGGATCGTGGTGCAGACTGACGGCCAGCTCAAGACCGGCCGGGACGTGATCATCGCGGCGCTGCTGGGAGCCGAGGAGTTCGGCTTCGCGACCGCACCGCTGGTGGTCTCGGGCTGCGTCATGATGCGGGTCTGCCACCTCGACACCTGCCCGGTGGGCGTCGCCACCCAGAACCCGGAGCTGCGCAAGCGATTCGACGGCCGCCCCGAGTACGTCGTCAACTTCATGCGGTTCGTCGCACAGGAGGTCCGGGAGTACCTGGCCCAGCTCGGGTTCCGGACCCTGGTCGAGGCCGTCGGGCACGCCGAGATGCTCGACACCGACGGGGCTGTGCGGCACTGGAAGACCGAGGGCCTGGACCTGCGGCCGATCTTCCACACGCCCGAGCTGCCCCCGGGCGCCGCGCGGCACCACACCCGCAGCCAGGACCACGGCCTGGAGAAGGCGCTGGACAACACCCTGATCCAGCTGTCCGAGGGCGCGCTGTCCTCCGGCGACCGGATCCGCCTCGACCTGCCGGTGCGCAACGTCAACCGGACCGTGGGGACAATGCTGGGCTACGAGCTGACGAAGCGCTGGGGCGGCGAGGGGCTGCCCGACGGCACCATCGACGTGACGCTCACCGGCTCGGCGGGCCAGTCGTTCGGCGCGTTCGTGCCGAGCGGCATCACACTGCGCCTGGTCGGCGACACCAACGACTACTTCGGCAAGGGACTTTCTGGCGGCCGGCTCACCCTGCGGCCCGACCCGAGCGCGCCGTTCGCGGCCGAGGACAACATCATCGCCGGCAACGTGATCCTCTATGGGGCCACGTCGGGCCAGGTGTTCATCCGCGGCATCGTCGGGGAGCGGTTCTGCGTGCGGAACTCCGGAGCGCTGGCCGTCGTCGAGGGCGTCGGGGACCACGGCTGTGAGTACATGACCGGCGGCAAGGTGGTCGTGCTCGGCAGGATCGGGCGCAACTTCGCGGCCGGCATGTCCGGCGGCGTCGCCTACGTGCTCGACCTGGCCGCGAACAACGGCTTCCTGGCCAGCCGCGTCAACGCCGAGATGGTCGACCTGGACCCGCTGGACGACGTCGACCGCGAGTTCCTGCGCAGCGCCGTCGAGCGGCACCACGCGGAGACCGACTCCGCGGTGGCGCACGCGTTGCTCACCGACTGGGACGTCGCGGTGGAGCGCTTCGGCAAGGTCATGCCGACGGACTTCAAGCGCGTGTGCCTCGCGCGCGAGGCGGCGCAGCGCGACGGCCGTGACGTCGACCAGGCGATCATGGAGGCCGCTCATGGCTGACCCGAAGGGGTTCCTCACCACCCCGCGCGAGAACCCGAAGCGCCGCCCGGTCGACCTGCGCCTGCGGGACTGGCACGAGGTCTACGAGGACTTCCCGCGCGAGCACCTCGAGGCCCAGGCCGGGCGCTGCATGAACTGCGGCATCCCGTTCTGTCACCAGGGCTGCCCGCTGGGCAACCTCATTCCCGAGTGGAACGACCTGGTCTGGCGCCGCGACTGGCGCGAGGCCGGCGAGCGGCTGCACGCGACCAACAACTTCCCGGAGTTCACCGGGACCCTGTGCCCCGCCCCCTGCGAGACCGCGTGCGTGCTCGCGATCAACGACGACCCGGTCACCATCAAGCAGGTCGAGATCAAGATCATCGACCGGGCCTGGGACGAGGGCTGGGTGCACCCGCAGCCGCCCGAGGTCAAGACGGGCCGGAAGGTCGCCGTCGTCGGCTCCGGGCCGTCCGGGCTCGCCGCCGCCCAGCAGCTCACCAGGGTCGGGCACGACGTCGTCGTGTTCGAACGGGCCGACCGCATCGGCGGGCTGCTGCGCTACGGCATCCCCGAGTTCAAGATGGAGAAGGCTCGGCTCGACCGGCGGCTGCGCCAGATGCAGCTCGAAGGGACCCTGTTCAGAGCCTCCGTCGACGTCGGGGTGGACATCTCCGCGGAGCAGCTGCAAGCCGACTTCGACGCCGTCGTGCTCGCCGGCGGGGCCACCGCCTGGCGCGACATCCCGGTCCCCGGCCGCGAGTACGAGGGCGTCCACCAGGCGATGGAGTACCTGCCCTGGTCCAACCACGTGCAGCAGGGCGACCTCGACGCACCCCCGATCACCGCTGAGGGCAAGCATGTCGTGATCATCGGTGGTGGTGACACGGGAGCCGACTGTCTCGGCACCGCGCACCGCCAGGGCGCCGCGTCGGTGACCCAGCTGGAGATCATGCCGACCCCCCCGGAGCACCGCACCCACGGCATGCCGTGGCCGACCTACCCGATGGTCTACCGGGTGTCCTCAGCCCATGAGGAGGGCGGCGAGCGGCTGTACTCGGTCAACACGACCGAGTTCCTCGGCGACGCCGAGGGGAAGCTGCGGGCGCTGCGGCTGGTGGAGGTGGCCCGCGACGAGTCCGGCAGGTTCGTCCCCGTGGAGGGCACCGAGCGGGAGCTGGAGTGCCAACTCGTGCTGCTCGCCATGGGTTTCGTCGGCCCCGAGAAGGGCAAGCTGCTCGCCGACCTCGGCGTCGAGCTCGACCAGCGCGGCAACGTCGCGCGCGACGAAAACTACCTGAGCAGCGTCGAGAACGTGTTCGTGGCCGGCGACATGGGCCGCGGGCAGTCGCTCATCGTCTGGGCGATCGCCGAGGGCCGGGCCGCCGCGGCGGGTGTCGACCAGCACCTGACCGGGCGCGAGGTGCTGCCCCGTCCGATCAACCCGACGGACCGCCAGATCGCGTGACAGCAGGTTATGCGCTCACAGCGTGGGACGACCCCGTTCCCCCGTCCGCAACCGCTCCGCCCCGTCGCCGTAGCGCTCCAGCACCCGCGCCCGCATGCCGGGGTCGGTGCGCGGCACCGGCTCCAGGAAGACCTCGTCGAGGTCGACGAACCGCTCCCGGAGCTCCGTGTCGATCGCCACGCAGGCCCGCTCGAGGTCAGCGGCGTCGAGCGCGTCGGAGAAGTCGAGGCGGGCGCACAACAACACCTGGTCGGTACCGACCGTCATCGTGAGCAGGTCGACCACCGCGTCGACCTCGGGGCGGGCGGCCAACGCGTCGCGCAGCGCGTAGACCATCCTCGGACTGGCCTGTTGCCCGATCAGCAGGCCCTTGTTCATCCGGCCGAGGAGGTAGGCGACCAGGGTGAGCAACAACCCGATCAGCAACGATGCCAGCCCGTCCCAGAACGCCGACCCGGTGAGCTCGTGCAGCCCGACCCCGCCGAAGGCCAGCAACAGACCGATCAGCGCCGCGCTGTCCTCGTAGAACACCGTCTTCACCGTGGGGTCGTCGGTGCGGCGAAGCCATTCGATCGCCGGCATCCGATCGGCCCGGGCCTCGTTGCGGAGCTGGCGCAGGGCCCTGGTCCAGGAGATCCCCTCCAGCAGGAACGAGACGCCGAGGACGCCGTAGGCCACCCAGGCCAGTGTCTGCTCGCCCCCGGCCCCCAGCATCGTGCTGATGCCCTCGTAGACCGAGAAGACCGCACCGGAGACGAAGATGCTGACCGCGGCGATGAGCGACCAGAAGAACCGTTCCTTGCCGTAGCCGAACGGGTGCCTTCGGTCGGCCTTGCGGGCCGAGCGGCTCAGCGCCGTGAGCAGCAGTCCCTCGTTGGTGGTGTCGGCGACCGAGTGCGCAGCCTCGGCGAGCATTGCCGCGGACCCGGTGAGCAGTCCGGCGACGAGCTTGAGCACCCCGATGGCCGCGTTCGTCCCGAGGGCGACGAGAACGGTGAGCGTGCTCTCCCCACCCTGCGCCGCGGGGTGCCCGTCGGTCTGCTGCGCGTCAGCCATTCCCGCAGCGTAGGTCGTCACGCGGTGCCGGCGGGGCGTGGCTTCGGCCCGCGGATATCGCCCGATCGGCGCAGCGAGGTCGACCCCGACGACGATGCGGACCGACTGCCCGCGTTCGGGTGAGGTGGCGGTGATGCTGGTGCGGTTCGGGTCCCTGTCGCTGATCAGCAGCGTGCTCGACGGTCGGTGGCGAGCGCCGGTCGGCGCGGTGATCGGGGGGCGGGCCGTCGCGAGCACACCGTTCGGGGGGCGGTGGACGGGTCGCCGGTTGCCGACCGCGACCGTCCGCTCGACGGTGCACCCGATCGACCCGAAACTCCTCGACGGTCCGCGCGTTGTCCGGATTGACCGGGGCCGGCGGAATGGGGAGCCTCCGCCGGCACCGGTTGATCCACTTCTCGCCAGGCGGGGGGCGAAACCGTTACCGTCGCTCCCGTCGGGCTCAGGTACCGTTCTCGAGTTCCAGCTCGAACGCGTCGTCCCCGATCCACACCCGCAGCCCATCAGCGTCCTCGGTGATGTACCCGTCCTCCTCCTCGCCGAGCTCGCGGGAGGCACCGAGTGCGAGCGCGCCGAGCACGACGCGGCCATCACCGAGGTCACGGGGACGGTACTCGTGGGCGAGTCGAGCGGTGCGGCTCTCGGTGGCCAGCCACCGGGCGTTGTCGGGGCCGACGTCAGCGACCCAGCTCTCGTTCCGCATGCGAGGAGTATGACCTGCGTCACCGCACAGTTATGATGGCAGAGGAAGAACGTTCACCCAGCCGGTGCACAGTATGAGCGAGAAGAAGCCACACATGATCGCGAAGCCGACGCTCATTCCCAGCGCCTCACGGTCCCCGCTACGCGCACTCTTGAGCGCGATGTACACGGACACCACGGCAAGAAAGGCAAGGAAGAGCCCGTAAATCAGGTCTTCGACACGGACTGAGTCCACCGGATCCTCCTGCTCCCAGATTACTGGGATGCACCGTACCGGAGCCTCCTACCGTGGTCGGGCCGGCGAAGCCGATCCCAGGTCACCAGAGATCACCACCGGTGAGCACGTAGAGGAACGGGACCAGCGGGATGAGCGCGGAGATCCCCCAGGCGAGCTTCGCGGTGCCGGTCAGGTCGTCGCGAGCGGCAAGGTTGAGCCAGACGAGCACGACGGCGATCGGGTGCAGGAAGCAGACGAGCAGTTCCAAGAACTTCTTCATGGCCCGGCAGTACCCAGTTCCGCTCCCCGTGTCACCTCGACGGATGCGGGCTCTACCGTGGCGCCGTGCCCAGCTATGCGGTCCTGCTGCGCGGCATCAACGTCGGCGCCAACAAGCGGATCTCCATGGCCGACCTGCGGGCGCTGCTGGCCCGACTCGGGTTCGACGACGTGCGCACCCACCTGCAGAGCGGCAACGCCGTGTTCCGCGCCGCCGAGACCCCGACCGACGAGATCGCCGCCCGCGTCGAGGCGGCGATCTCGCAGGAGCTCGGGATGGCCGTGCGCTGCCTGGTCCGGAACCGCGACGAGATGCACACCGTCCTCGACGGGCACCCGCTCACCGACGTCGCGGACAACGGCTCCCGGATGATGGCCCTATTCCTGTCCGCCGAGCCGGACCCGGTGCTCGCCGCCGCCCACGACCCCGTTGCGCTGGACCCCGAGCGGATCCGCCGCGGCGACCGGGTGCTCTACCAGTGGTGCCCGGAGGGGGTGCTCACGGCACCCGACGTGGCCGGGTTCGTGATGAGGCACTGGAAGATCGCGGTGACCGGACGGAACTGGAACACCGTCAGCGCGCTCGCCGCGCTGCTCGACGACTGACTCCCGCGCCGACGGACTCACCCCCGCGGGCTCCGTCCCGAGCTGCGCGGTGGTGCTCCCCCGGGCCGGCTCCTCGACAAGGTCATGGCTACCGAGCAGTGGGCGTGAGTTCCGTCATCCTGCCCCAGCCGTCCTGCGGCACCTCGACGTTGACGATCTCCGGCGTCTCCGCGATCACGTCGGGCATCCACGCCATCGCGGTCTTGAAGTGGTCGTAGCCCACGTGCTCCGCGCCCGCCTCGCTGGACTCGAACGCCTCGAGCAGAACGAACTGGTGGGGATTGTCGACGCTCCTGGACCATTCGAAGAAGACGTTGCCCGGCTCCTGCCGGACGGCCGTGGTGAAGTCCTCGACGAGCGAGAGCCAGTCGTCACTCCGGTCGGGACGAATGGTGAACTTGACGGCGATGAAGATCATGATTTCTTCCTTCCGGATGAAACGGTCAGCGTGGCCCCGATGCGGGCGCGTTCGACCGCCACCCGACTGGACGGCGCACCCGGTCGCTGTGGTGATCACGGCAGTCTATCCGGGCGGGGGCCGATCGGCCGGGCAAGCCGGTGCCGGGACGGCCCCCGGTGGTCCTCGGAGCCAGTGGTCAGGGAGCCGCTCAGCCCATTCCGGCTCCTGTCGCCCCAGCCGAACGGCCAGCGCCGCCAGCAGCGCTGGCAGTCCGATGTCGACGGAGAGAACGCCCACTCGGCGCGTCGACTGGCATGAACGTTGTGCAATGATCCACGATCCACTAGCCTGAGCGCCCGGCGCGAACGGAGTAACGTCGCGAACGGAGTAACGTGATGACCCAGCCCACGGCCACCAACGGCCAGGCCCCCGAACCGTCTCTTGGTGAGCTGCTCACCCGATTTTCCGACCAGGTCAACCGGTTGGTGCACGACGAGGTTCAACTCGCTGTGTTCGAGGTCAAACGCCGAGCCAAGGGTGTCGGAGCAGGCGTCGGCATCCTCGTGGTCGGCCTGGTACTGCTGCTGTTCGGCGCGGGCGTGGTCGTGGCCGGTCTCGTGGCCCTGCTCGCGCTCGTGCTGCCGGTGTGGTTGTCAGCGCTGATCATCGGTGGGGCATTACTCTTGTTGGGTGTGCTCTTCGCCGTGCTTGCCCAGGGACGGTTGAAACGGGCCGGCCTACCGGTCCCAGAGGAGGCTGTCGCGAGCATGCGTGAGGACATTCAGGCCGTCATCCGAGGAGCACGACGATGAGCACCCCCATGCGTGACGAGCCGACCCGCCTACGAGCCGACATCGTGCAGCTCCGGGGACAGCTCACGGACACCGTTGCCGCCCTCACGCAGAAGGCCGACGTCCGCTCGCGGATCGAGGACCGGGTCGGGGAGCGGGTGCTCGCGGTGGTGGTCAAGGCCGAGCCGCTGGCCCGCCGGGCCGACATGCTGATGCGCACCGCATGGACGGCGGTGGTCCCCCGGGTCAGACAGGTCATTGCGCTGGTGGGGCCACACCTGCCGGACGCCAGCTCGGTCGAAACCCTCCGGCTCTCCGTAGCGCGCTGGATCAGCAAGCGCTGACGCGCACCCGGGAACGACTGTCAAGTGGGTCGCCGCGGGTGCTGGTCACGGGGTCGCCCCCACGTCACTCGCTTGAGCTGCGTAGTAGTGGAGGTTGCACGGCCAACGTTGATAGCCCTTCTGCCCGCCGACGGGACACGCCGAACAATGCCCGGTCCCGTCGTCGACATGCTCCGCCAGCAGCCCGTCAGCCATGCCGGGTTGGCTGATGATGAACTCGACGAGCGGGGAGTCATCCACGGCGCGGGCCACCAATCAACGGATCGGGGCCTTGGTGGCGGGGACGTAGGTGTCTGGCCCGGCGGAACAGAGCCCGCAGCGTTGCGATCACGCCGAGAAGAATGGCGGCAGGCTGTTTACCGCACTTGCTACGCACGCAAGTCGTCGGACTGTTACCCGGCGACGCCCATTCGATATGCCAGGCCACGCAACTCTCGCCCACCGGCGTCTCGACGAGCGGCCCGGAGCTGGTCGGCGACGGCCTCACGGATGAACACGTCGTTGCGGATGCGCTGCGGGGCGAGCTGCTCGGCGCGCAGCAGCGTGGACAGACCCTGCTCCCTGGTGCGGTTCTCGCGCAGCATCGAGCGGCCGAGGTCGGCGTAGAACTCCGCGTGACGGCTCGGGCTCGGGATGGCCTCCACGTGTACATTGCGAGCGATCTCGGCGACCTTCGCACCCTCGCCGAACTCGGTGGCCAGCGACGTGCGCCACACCCCGACGTTCGCTGTCCCGAACCACAACCGGGCAAACGTGCCGACCTCGGTGTCCATCCGGGCGGCCACCGCGGCGGCCTCGTCAAGGTGCGTGGCCGCGGTGTCCTGATCGGTCTGCGCCGCTGCGGCCAGCGCCGCCGAGAGGTGGAGCATCCCGTACGCCTGCAGGACGTCGGGCGCGTCGAGGCCAGGACTCAGCTCGTCGGCCATCGCCACGGCGCGCCGGTACTGCTGGGCCCGAGACAGCTGCCCGGCGGCATCACCGCGTAGCCAGACGGCGTAGCCGCGCCACTGCGGGGTCTCCAGCTCCTCGGCGCACTGCTCGGCGAGCCGAGCGGCGAGCAGCGGCAGGCCCCGGCCGCCGAGACGCTTGGTCACAAAACAGGCTGAGGTGTAGCAGTGAATCAGCCCAGGCAGCACGTACGCGCGGCGCTCGGGGTGGCGGACGTAGACGGCATGCAGCTCGGCCAGCAACCGCGGGGCCAGCTCACCCTGACCGGCGTAGTCGGAGCTGACGTGTATGAGGTCGACCAGGTGGTCTATATCGGCGGCGATCTCCGGCCACTCACGGACGGGCCCGTCGGGGTCCTCGCCCAGCTCGTGGCACTCGAGCGCGGCCTCCACCGCGACCACGGTGGCGTGCGCCTGAGCCCCGACCGGGTCGGCCATCCACGGGGCACCGGTCAGCTCGGAGGGCGCGACCCGCAGCGCGGCGGCGATCGCCTCCAGGGTGGATCGTCGATCCACCGACCGCTCACCCCGCTCGATGCGGGACAGGTGGGACTCCGACAGCCCGGCCAGTTCGGCGCACGCCCGCAGCGTCAGCCCGCGCCACGAGCGGATCTCCCGCAGTCGACGCCCGATGTGGGCGGTGCCCTGCTGCATCCGAGGCTCCCTCTCGGTCCGCGCCCCGGAGCCGGCATGCTCGCGGGGGCGTGCTCGTGCTGACGACGGTACCCGGCCCCTGCTGACCTGGGGTGAGCGCCCGTGTCCGGGCCCGCGAGGCCGGCCTGGGTATCCGACGGCTTCCTGAAGGGTGCCGAGTGTGCGTCTCCTTCGGGTTCGTCTCCAGGACCCGCTGAGGTGGTGACCTCCTCGGTGCGGGTTCATCCCCGAGCCGGTGTTTCGAAGACGGGCCAGGAGTCGAACGGTGGCGGTGACGTCGGTGGGCACGAACATCCCCACGTCGGGTGGGCCTACGCCTTCTTGGGTGGCTCCTGCTCGCCGTCCTGCGGGTGACGTGCGTCGGTGGTCCATTTCCGCAACATCGCGTCCCAGTTCTCCCGGTAACGCGTAAGGAAGGCGTACAGCAGGAACGCGAAGAGCACGAAGGCAAACCCACCGATGACGATCTCCTCGATCAGACGCGCGGTGGCGCTGTATGGATAGCCGGTCTGGACCAGCGCGGTGACCACCGTGAACCTCCTCAGCTCTAGATCATGACCACCTGTCGCAGATTACGCCCTCTGCTTCATCGCTCCGGGGCTCAACGGGCTGGTCGGGGAACGTGTCGGGGTCCGTTACACCCCGCCCGACCTGCGCCGGATCGAGCTGTTCCGCGGTGACTTGTGGTGGTGCACGGCGTACCCGCAAGGCGCGTTGAGCGATGAGCAGCGGGCTGCGGTGCTGGCGCGGCGCCGCGCCGACGCCGCGGAGCTGGGTCGCCGGCAGCGCCGGGCCAGCCGCCGGGCGCGGGTGAAGCTGGCGCCGATCACCGCGCCTGGGGATCCGATCGAGGAGACCACCGTGGTCGACTCCGGTGTTGTGGTGTGTCATCCCCAGCCGGGGGCCGGAGCGCGCGCCACGCTGGGCGAGGATCTGCTGGTCGCGCTGGGTAAACGCCCCGGCGGGCCGGCCGCGGAAGGCCTGGCGCGGCGGGTGTGGGAGCTGGCCGGGCTGTGGCTGCGCGCAGAGCGGCCTACGCACCTGGTCGTGCTGCGCGCGCACCGGCTGCCGGTGTCGCGGTGGCGTGACCTGGCCGACCGGTACGGGAACTGGATCGCGTGGCGACAAGGTGCACAGCAGACTGGTTGCTACTGGGGCACTTGGAACTCGGTCCCGACCATCAGCGTCTATTGGGACTTCCCGGCCGCCCGGTACGGCTACGCCCGGGTGACCCTGCAGAGCTACGGCCAGCCGGTCGCCCAGAACGTTCACGGCATCAGCTAGCGGAGTTGAAGGCGCCGCAACCGCGGCGCAGGGCGGGTGGTGATGGCACCCACCAACGTTCGAGGCGTTGGCGCCCACGACTCGTAGCCCCAGCGCCACGAGCAGCTACACACCGAGGAGTCACGTGATGGACGACAAGCAGGTGGGCAACCAGGTGTACTACGGAGGCATCGGCGGACCCGACGGGTTCGGCCACGCGCACTACAACGGCGACACCGGCTACAACCGGCCGCCGGTCGGCGGTGACGGCATCGAGAACGCTGTGGGCTGGACCGCCGTGATGGGCACGTTCGGCAAGAGCAACATCGATGTCGGCGGCACCCCGTAGGACCGTAGGGGTTGCACGCCAGCTGGGGCCACCTGTCGAGGGTGGCCCTCAGCGTCGTTTCGACGGGCGGAGAGGTGAAGGCGCCCCCCATCTGCGGCAGCACCCGGCTGAATGTCGAGAAGCGAACCTTCTGGCGACTCAGCGTGCCGCCGCGATCTCACGTACTTGTCCAGGACCACGGGCGTGGTCTGGTTCGGCGGCGACGTCGAGGTTGAGCGCGAAGAGCTGCGTGAGCAGGTCGTCGTCGATCGAGAACCTGTACGCGCTGAGAACGGCGGCGTCGAGATCGGCATGCAGGGTCCGGAGTCTGCTCGTGCCGGGCTGGCGCAGGGTGTCGTACTGGCGGGGCGAGCGACATCCCGGCTGCAAGGTTGTCCGCGCGGACCTGCAGGAGCTCCTCCACGACCTCCTCGATGGCCTTGACGTCGGCCGGGTCCGGCGCCTGCGGCCAGGGGAACGAGTCGGACACCGTGGTCGAGGTGTAGCGCAGCCGCGTTTCGAGGCGGGAGCAGCGGGCCTCGAACCACAGGCGGTGCAACCCCGAGGAGAGGATGCCCTCGTTGCACGAGACGATCCGATTGCGGGACGGCTGGTGACGCGAGTCAGTCGACCGCCAACGCCGGTCCAAGGTGGCCGAGACCGGCGAGGTTGTGCCGGGTCTCGTGGAACGTCAAGGTGGCGGTGGGTGCGGTGGATCGAGGACTCGAAGAAGGCCGAGACCCGCTACGCCCAGATCAACACGGCGGTCGCCGCCCAGAGAGGGCGGCGGCAGACGAACGCGCTGAGCATCGATGAGCAGCACACGAGGAGCACGATGTTTTTCATCCCGGACGAGCTCGACTACCTCGCCGGCCAGCGGCTGGGCCGGCTGGCCACCGTCCAACCAGACGGAACACTGCAGGTGAGCCCGGTCGGGTTCAGCTACAACTCCGACACGATGACTATCGACATCGGCGGTTACCGCATGGCGGCCAGCCGGAAGTTCCGCAACGTGGTCGACAACGGTCGGGTCGCGTTCGTGGTCGACGACATCGCCTCCGTGACGCCCTGGCGGGTCCGGTGCGTGGAGATCCGGGGGCGCGCCGAGGCCGTCGGTGCCGGCGACGACACGTCGAGCCCTGCGGACGGAGCGATCATCCGCATCCATCCGGAGCGGATCATCAGCTTCGGCATCGACCAGCCCGACCAGGAACCCCACGAGCTCGTACCGAACAGCCGCGACGTCACGTGACCCGGTCGATTTCCTGACCGACGGGTTGACCTGAAGTCGGCTTCAGGTCCTACCGTGCGAAGAACGCGTGACAGCTGCGGCAGGCAGGGGCACGACGATGCGCAGGCTCGACCTCGGGACCGTCGGAGTCTCCCTGAACGTCACCGCCGACGACACCTATCTCCGCGACGCGGCCGAGATGGAACGGCTGGGCTATTCCGCGATCTGGATCCCCGGTGGACAGCTCGGCACCCTGGATCCCATCACGAAGATCGTCGGAGCCACGACCGCGATCCCGGTCGGCTCGGCGATCATCTCTCCCGACGTCCACCCTGCCGCCGCCGTGACGCGGCTCCACGCCGACCTGCACGCAACCGACCCCGACCGTCTCGTCGTCGGTCTGGGTGGCTCGCAGACACCGCGGGCGCTCAGGGCACTGCACACCTACCTCGACCGACTCGACGATGCGGACCCGCCTGTGCCGGTCGATCGACGGATCCTGGCGGCGCTCGGACCCCGCAAGCTTGCACTCGCCCGGGACCGGTGCGCCGGCGCGATCGCCCTGCTGGTCACGCCCAGATACACCCGCGCGGCACGACGCATCCTGGGTCCCGATCCGTCGCTGATCATCGACCAGATGGTGGTGCTTGACCCCGACGCGGCCCGGGCTCGGGAGACGGCCCGGGGCCCGCTGCGGTTCCTGTCCGGTGTGGCCGGATACGCCGCTAACTTCGCGCGGATGGGATTTGGGTCGGCCGACATCGCGGGACTGAGCGACCGGCTCGTCGATGAGCTGGTGGTCTGGGGGGACGCGGACACGATCGTCGACCGCGTCCGCGAGCACCTGGCCGCGGGCGGGGACCACGTCGTGCTCGCCGTCCTCAGCGAAGGAGATCAGCCCGACCCGATCGAGGTCGCGCGAGATCTCGCCGGAAAGCTCGCCGTCTGACGGCAGCCTCAGGTCGACGCAGCGACCGGCGACGGGTCGAGCACGTTCCCACTTGTCTTGGCGCGTCCCCGACACTGGCCCACCGCACCAACACCCACAGCCGACTGACGCCTGTCCTGCATGCCGAGCCTCTTGCGGCAACGGCTCTAGGCCAGGCGTCGCGTCCGGAATCGATCGAGGTCTTCGTTGTTGATCACATCGGTGGTTACATCAGTCCGGCCAGGCGGTAGAGCACGAGGGATCCCGCGACCGCGACGTTGAGGCTGACCCCACGGCCGATCATGGGGATGGTGATGATCTCGTCGGCGAGCTCGGTCGCCTCGGCGGGGATCCCGCCGCGTTCGTGCCCGAGCAGCACCACGGTGTGCTGACAGGTGGCCGGTACCCGCGGGGCAGAGGTAGGGCCTGCTCGGCGCACTCCACGGCGACGATCCGGCCACCGCGGCGGTGTTCCTGCTGCAGCCAGGCCATCTTCCCAGTGCACGCAGCTGCGCTCGGGCAGGGTGTTCCCGCGGGCCAGCGCGGCGCGGTAGTGCGGCGTGCGGGGCACTGCCATGCAGGCGCCCACCGCGTCGCAGGTGCGCAGCAAGGTGCCGAGGTTGGCCTGGTAGGCCACCCACAGCGGGGCCACGATCAAATGATCCCAGCACCCGTGCCGAGGCCGCGGGGCAGCAGGCCTGCGCGTGCCCATCAAATGGGCACAGACGATCTCTGAAACAGCATCGCATGGTGCTTCGCGGCGCACCGAGGCCATCACCGACCGGACTCGATCCCGATCATCCTACTCCCGCTCCTGGCGGTGTCGGAGGATTCCCGGCCGCCGCGCGAGGACGTCTATCGGGCTTGGGAGGTTGCGCCACCCCCC
>JBBSGM010000015.1:0-46258 GCA_038254065.1 Mycobacteriales bacterium
CCCTCTCCCTGGGTCTGTGGCTCGTCGGCTACCTGCCCGCGGCTGACCTTGGTGGCATTGTCCCGACCCTCTGGTTCTCATCCGGCCTGTTCCTGCTGATCTCGTCGATCTGGGCGACCCGGCTCGGGTCCAGCGCAGTGGCCGCCATCCTCGGCGTCTTCTCGGCGTTCTGGTTGAGCCTCGGGTTGTTGGTCGTCGCGTCGACCGACCTCTTGTTCGGGCTGACCGCCAAGAGCAACCCGTTGCCCACCTTCCTGCTGTCGTGGCTGATCGTGTTCGTCGCCCTGACGCTGACCACCTTGCGGCTCCCGCTGGCGTTCACTGCGGGCTTCCTGTTCGTCGACATCGCCGTCGCGCTGGTGCTTGCCTATGTGCTGACCAGCACCCAGCTCTACGCCACCCTGGCCGGGATCGCCGTGTTCGTCTTCTGTGCGATCTTCGCCTACATCTGGATCGACGGCGTCAGCCAGGAGCTGGGCGGAAAGGCCCTGTCGATGGGCAACCCGATCCTGCGCTGATCCGTGAACCCCGACTGATCCGTGAACCCCGACTGCCGATGATCCCGTTGCGGTGCAGCGGGGTCATCGGCATGTTGGGATTCGGACCCGCTACCTGACCAGCTGCTCAGCCCGATCAGCGGAAGTCCCGGGACCGCACTGCGACAGTCAGCGCCAACCGCTGCAACCGGTCCGCCACCAGGTTGAGCACGCCCTCCGGGCTGCGCTCCAACCGGCCCCGCACCAGTAGTCCCGCACTGCCGGTCGCGACCGACCGGTACCGTACCCACAGGCCTTCCGAGCAGGTGACGTTGAGCGTCCCGCTCTCGTCCTCCAGGTTGAGGAAGGTGACCCCACCCGCTGTTGCCGGCCGCTGTCGGTGGGTGACCAGACCGCCGACCAGCACCCGCGGTGGCCCGGTCCGAGGTTCCGGGCCACCTGAAGCTGGACTGCTGGACGCGAACGTGTCGGTCCCGCTCCCGGCCGTGGCTGAACGGCCCAGCTCGTCCAGCTGGTCGATACGTATCGCGCCGAGGCGGTCCAATCGCTCCCGCAGGTGCTGGATCGGGTGGCTGTCCGGGGACACCCCGGTGGCCCAGACGTCGGCCACGGTCAGCTCCGCATCGGTCATGCCCGGCAACGCAGGGGCGTCGAGGCCGACCGCGGTTCCTGGTAGGTGGGTCGGCCGCACCCCTGCTAACACCCCGGCCGCCCACAGCGCCGAGCGGCGGTCCATCCCGAAGCAGCCGAACGTCCCGGCCGTGGCCAGCGCCTCGGCCTGCGGCCCGGTCAGCCGCACCCGGCGAGCCAGGTCGGCCGGCTCACGGTAGGGACCATCGCGAGCCCGCTCCGCCTCGATCTCCTCGGCGAGCGCCCCGCTGACGGTGCGTACCTCGCCCAGCCCCAGCCGGATCGCCCGCCCGCCCGCGCTGCCCGCATCGGCCTGCAGCGCCGCCTCGGCGCCGCCGAGGTTGACATCCGGCCCGCGGACCCGCACCCCGTGCCGCCGGGTGTCGGCCACCAGTGACTGCGGGGAGTAGAAGCCCATCGGCTGGGAGTTGAGCAGGGCCGCGCAGAACGCCGCCGGATAGTGGTGCTTGAACCAGGCGCTGTAGTAGACCAGCGACGCGAAGCTGATCGAGTGGCTCTCCGGGAAGCCGAAGTTGGCGAAGGCCAGTATCTTGGTGAAGATCTTGTCGGCGACCGCGCCGGTGATCCCGTTGGCGGCCATCCCGTCGAAGAACCGGCCGCGCAGCCGCTCCATCTTCGCCGTCGAGCGCTTGGTGCCCATCGCCCGACGCAGCTCGTCGGCATCGGCCGCGGAGAAGCCTGCGACGTCGATCGCGACCTGCATGAGCTGCTCCTGGAACAGCGGCACCCCCAGCGTCTTGTCCAGCGCACCCTTGAGCAGCGGGTGGTCGTGCTGCCACTCCTCCAGACCGTTGCGTCGCCGGATGTAGGGGTGCACCGAACCGCCCTGGATGGGGCCGGGCCGGATCAGCGCGACCTCCACCACCAGGTCGTAGAACACCCTGGGTTTGAGCCGGGGAAGGGTGGCCAACTGGGCCCGGGACTCCACCTGGAACACCCCGACCGAGTCGGCACGGGCCAGCATCGCGAACACCGCGTCGTCGGTCGGCGCCAGCTCGTGCAGCTCGACCCGCCGGTCATGGTGCTCGGTGACCAGATCGATCATCTTGTGCAGCGCGGTGAGCATGCCCAGCCCGAGCAGGTCGAACTTGACCAGCCCCGCCGAAGCACAGTCGTCCTTGTCCCACTGCACGACGGTGCGGTCCGCCATCCGGGCCCACTCCACCGGGACGACCTCGGAGACCGGCCGGTCGCAGATCACCATTCCGCCGGAGTGGATGCCCAGGTGACGCGGGAAGCCGAGCAGCTCATCGGCCAACCCGAGCACCGGTGCGGGCATCCCCTCGGGCGCGTTGCCGTCGAACCCGGGCCAGCGCTCGAGCTGCTTGCTCCAGGCATCCTGCTGGCCTGGTGAGAAGCCGAGTGCCTTGGCCATGTCGCGGACCGCGGAGCGCGGCCGGTAGGTGATCACGTTCGCGACCTGGGCTGCGCAACCCCGCCCGTAGCGGCCGTAGACGTACTGGATGACCTCCTCACGGCGCCCGGACTCGATGTCCAGGTCGATGTCGGGATAGCCGTCGCGGGCCGGGGACAGGAAACGCTCGAACAGCAGCCCGTTCGCCACCGCGTCGACCTGGGTGATACCCAGTGCATAGCAGACCGCCGAGTTCGCGGCCGAGCCGCGACCCTGGCAGAGGATGTCGGCCCGGCGGCAAAAATCGACGATGTCGTGCACGATCAGGAAGTAACCCGAGAAGCTCTTGTCCTCGATGATCGCCAGCTCGCGCTCCACCGTCTCGACGGCCTCGGGGTACTCTGCGTAGCTGCCGTAGCGCCGCGCGACCCCGCGGTGGGTGAGCGCACGCAGCCAGCTGGCCTCGCTGTGTCCGGTGGGCACCGTGAACAGAGGGAGCTCCGGTGCGATGAGTTTCAGCTCGAAGGCGAGGTCCGCTCCGAACGCCGCAGCCCTGGCAACCGCCCCGGGGTAGCGCACGTCGAACCTGGCCGCCATCTCCGCCCCGCTGCGCAGGTGGGCACTGCCGGCAGGAGGCAACCAGCCGTCGGCCTCGTCGAGGCTGCGTCTGGCCCGGACCGCGGCGAGCGCGGTGGCCAGCGGGTAACGGTCGGCGGTGGCGTAGTGCGCCGCCGTGCTGGCCACCGTCGGGATCCCGACCGATCCGGCGATCTCAGCGAGCGCGTCGTTGCGCTCGGTGTCGTCGGGCAGGGCATGGTGGGTGAGCTCGACGGCCACGTTCCCGCGCCCGAACCGGCCGACCAGGTCGTGCACCGCGCGGGCCGCCGCATCGGCTCCCCCGCGACGCAGGGCGTGGCGGACCGCCCCCTTGCGGCAGCCGGTGAGCGCCAGCACGTGGCCCGCGGTGTCGGCGACGACCTCGTCGAGGTCGTAGATCGGCCTACCCTTCTCCCGGCCGCGCAGCTGCGCGGTGCTGATCGTGCGGCACAGCGCGCGGTAGCCGGCGGGATCGCGGGCCAGCAGCAGCAGGTGGCTGCCCTCCGGATCGGGCACCCCGTTCTGCGGGCCGCTCAGGCCGAGGCTCAGCTCCGCCCCGAAGATTGTTTTGACGCCCAGCTCGGCCGCCGCCTCGGCGAACCGGACCACGCCGTACATGCCGTCATGGTCGGTGAGCGCCAGTGCCTCCAGGCCGAGCCGGGCGGCTTGCTCGACCAGCTCCTCGGGGTGGCTGGCCCCGTCGAGGAAGCTGAAGTTGGAGTGGCAGTGCAGCTCGGCGTAGGGCATGCGCGGACAGGATGCGGGCAGCTCGGGCGGCTCGTAGGGTGCCCGCTTGCGCGACCAGGCGGGGCTGTCTCCGCCGTCGCCGGTAGGCGCACCGCCCGTGACGCTCCAGCCGTCGCGTAGGCGGCCGGAGAGCGCCGCCTCCCACTGCGACCACGCGACATCCGGGTTGTTCCATCTCACCCGGCCAGCGTACCCGAACATGTGTTCGATTTCACCATCGCGGTGTCGGGGATCCTCTACCCGATCTCCGCCCTGCCGACAACCGCATCACCATGCTGCGCGCCGAACGTGGGATCTCGCGGCGCCAGCTCGCCGAGGCGCTCGGGGTGCACTACCAGACCATC
The DNA here is from genome assembly GCA_038254065.1 of Mycobacteriales bacterium. GTDB lineage: Bacteria > Actinomycetota > Actinomycetes > Mycobacteriales > Pseudonocardiaceae > Pseudonocardia. The sequence continues at coordinate 4,191 of JBBSGM010000015.1, forward strand.
GGGTACCTCGAACACGGCGAGTCGCCGTCCGGCTCACGACAAGCTCCAAGGCCGCCTGTACACTATCGTCGAGCTGTGGACACCGCCGACGCGCCGTAGATCGGCCGGAGAACACCCTGCAAGGGCACCGTCAGTCGTAGAGCCCGGTCATCCACCAGCCCTCCTTCCGGCCGAGCAGCAGCAGCGCCACGCCGTCGTCGAGCAGCACCTGCAGCCGCGAGCCGGCGACCGCGCCGGGTATCCACCACCGCTGATGCAGCGGCCACGGGCCCGCCCAACCGGCGACCAGGCCCGACGGACCACCGTGGACGGCGATCCGGTGCGGCGCCGCCGCGAGCAGGTCGGCCGCGACGAGCGTGACCGGCCGCCCGTCGGCGTCGAGCAGGTCGACATGCGGCGGCTCGGGGGGCACCGTCGCGGGGGACGGCGCGGGCAAGCGGCCCGGCCAGACCGGCGGCGGATCCCGCAGTGCCGGGCGTGCGCTGCGGACCGGCGGGCTTCCCCTGGCACCCGCCTTTCGCGTGCTGTGCCGGGCCCCCGCCGGGCCGCGCTGAGCGGGATATGTCCTACCCATGATCACCATTTCGGAGGCCGCGGCCGCATTTTCCACGGCTCCTGGCTCCGAATTGATGATCTCCGGTGGCGCGGGAACGAGGGGCCACTGCCGCCCCGGGACGGGAGCGGACTCCGGGGTGGAGGCGGGCACTGGGGGGGAGGCGGGCCCCTGAGCGGGGATAGCCGGCCGTCCTGCCGCGAGGTCCGCGGACCCTGCCGCACCTCGGTCGTCCCCCCACCGCACCAGCCGGATCCGCTCCCCAGGGTCACGGCCGCCGGTGAGCACCGCGGTGAGCACCGCGCCGGGCCCGAGCAACGCCTGCACCCGGACCAGCGCGCGCCCGGCCCGCTCATCGGCCTCCCCGACCTCACCCCACAACCCCAGCTGCAGCGCACCGGCGGTGACCGTCTCCTCCGGAGTGAGCCGCAGCCGGGTGACCGCGCCCGACCCGCCCCGGGTGAGCCAGGCGTCGAGCTGCCAGCGCACCCGGTCGACCGTGCCGGCCGGGGTGAGCGGCTCGGCGCACCGCCAGATCCGCGACAGCTCCTCGCCGGCCTCGGTCCACACCGCTACCCCCAGCCGGGTACAGGACAGCCCGTGCCCGGCGAGCACCCGGTGCAACTGCTCGGCCAGGCCACGTGCGGCGAAAGCGGCCGCGTCGACCCGATCGACCGGCGGGTCGAGCTCGATCTCCACGGCCAGCTCCTCCGGTGGGTGGCGGCGGACCGGTGGCCGTGGATCGAACCCGCGGGCCAGCCGATGCGCGAGTATCGCGTCGACCCCCAACCTGGATGCGACGTCCGACGCCGTCAGCGCACCGAACGCTCCGAGGCTGCGCAGCCCCAGTCTGCGCAGCAATCCGACCAGCTCGGACCGGTCGACCTCGGGCTCCCGGTCGAGCTCGTCGACCCCGAGCGGAGCGAGGAACGCCGGCGTGCCCCCCGGCTCGACGCGCACGCCACGCCGCGCCGCCAACACCGCCGCGAACAGCCCGTCGGCCAGCCCGATCCGGCACTCCACCCCGGTACCCGCGGCCACCTGGTCGGCCAGCCGCTCGGCGGCCTGCTGCTCACCGCCGAACCAGCCCACTGGACCCCGCGCGAGCAGCGCGACCAACCCTGGCCGCACGACCTCGACGCCCGGCGCCAGGTCCTCCACCGCGGCCACCACCGGCTCGAACAGCCGCGCGTCGCGTTCGGCATCATGACCGAGCACGGCGAGATCGGGGCAGCGGGCCTGCGCCTCGCGGCGGCGCAGCCCGCGGCACACGCCTTGCGCACGGGCCGTGGCCGAGCAGGCCAGCACCCGGTTGGCCACGACGACGGCCGCGGGCCGGCGGGTGGGCACCCGCTCGGCCCGGGCGGCCGCCGTCACCGGCCAGTCCGGGGACCACAACACGAGCACCCGGGCAGGTCCGGAGTCCCCCGTCATCACGGCACCCGTCCATCCCCGACTCGGGTGGACCCGCACGCGCGCCCACCTGCCCCCCACCGGTGCTCGCGGGCGCCGGTCACCCCGCCTCTCGGATCCCGGCCGGCTGCTGGCGCTCGCCCACCCCCTGATCGACCGGATGCACACTCGGGGCGGGACCTACCTGCCCGCAGGGCCCTGGCAGCAGCATCCTCGCACTGCACCCGCCCGGCCGGACTCCGCGCCCGCGCAGCCGCACGCAGACCCGGCGGGCGGACAGCCGTCCACTCCCCCCGGTGGAGAGCCCCTGCCACCTCGCATGCACACAGCCCAGCTCGACGTCGGCCCCGGGCCACCCACCGAGTGACACCAGCACCGCCCCCCGCTGTCGTGCTCTGGCCGCCAGCCGTTGCCGGTCGGCGGCACCCATCCCGCCCCGTCCCACCCCCGATACGGCGACCAGGTCGAGCCCATCGAGCAACGCGGCGGTGATCGCCACCAGCTCGCGGCCGGGGTCGGGCACCAACGCCAGCCGCTCCAGCTGCACCCCGGCCTCGGCCGCGGCCACCAGCCCCAGCCCGGGGCTGCCGACCACCCCGGCCCAGGCTCCGCCGGCCGAAGCCTTCGCGAGCAGGGCGAACAGGAGTGAGATGGACCCGGCCTCCGGGGCGAGAGCGACCACGGATCCCCGCCGCAGGCCACCGCCCGGCAGCAGCCCGGCCAACGGCTCGGCAACCGGGAGCGACCGGTCACCGGTGTCCGGGGCGGCCGTGGGGCGCATGGTCTGCGCACGGTCCTCCATCCGACACAGCAGCCCGCGGGCCAGCTCCAACCGGCTCGGCGCATCGCCCGTCACCCGCGCAGGCTCCGCCACCGCACTCCCCCTGTTCAACATTCTCGAACTTATGTTCGAATACTACTGCAGAGAGGCGCCTTCCTTCAAGCCCGTCGAGTGATCGCCGAAAGCGCTCGCCCACGGCGGCACCGAAGACCACCAGCGTGCACAACCGGCGCTCACCCGCCGCGCCTCGAAGGGATCAGTGAGCGAAATGTCGGGTGCCGGTCAGGTAGACCGGCACCCGGGCGGCGGCCGCCGTCGCCATCACCTCGGCATCACGCACCGAACCGCCCGGCTGGACGACGGCGCGCACGCCCGCCTCCAGCAGCACCTCGAGCCCGTCGGGGAACGGGAAGTATGCGTCCGAGGCAGCCACCGAGCCGCGGGCCCGCTCACCCGCCCGCGCCACCGCGAGACGCGCCGCGTCCACCCGGTTGACCTGACCCATTCCGATCCCGACGGCTGCCCCCGCGCAGGCCAGCAGGATCGCATTGGACTTCACCGAGCGGCACGCCCGCCAGGCGAACGCGAGGTCGGCGAGCACCTCGTCGGAGACGGGGTCACCGGCCGCCAGGGTCCAGGACGACGGGTCGTCACCCGGCGCGTCGATCGCATCGCGCTGCTGCAGCAGCAGGCCGCCCGAGATCGCGCGGAGCTCGGCCCCACCCCGCGGCACCGACCCGGGCAGCCGCAACAGCCGGACGTTCTTCTTCCGGGTGAGGACCTCCAGCGCCTCCGGAGCGTACGACGGCGCCAGCACGACCTCGGTGAACACCTCGGCGACCTGTTCGGCCATCGCCCTGGTGACCTCGCGGTTCGTCGCGATGACCCCGCCGTACGCGCTCACCGGGTCGGTGGCGTGCGCCTTGCGGTGCGCCTCGGCGATCTCGTCACTGCCGGCACCCGCAACAGCAATGCCGCACGGGTTCGCGTGCTTGATCACCGCCACGGTCGGCACGTCGCCGTGGTCGTGCGCGGCGCGCCAGGCGGCGTCGGCGTCGACGTAGTTGTTGTAGGACATCTCTTTGCCGTGCAGCTGCTCGGCGTCGGCCAGCCCGCCGGCGCCGCTCGAGTAGAGCGCGGCGCCCTGGTGCGGGTTCTCCCCGTAGCGCAGCGTGGCATGACGCTCCCAGGTCGCCCCGAGCCAGGACGGGAACCCGCCGTCCGACTCCGCGACCAGGACGTTCCCCATCCACGAGGCGACGGCGACGTCGTAGGTGGCGGTGTGCCGGAACGCCTCGGCGGCGAGTCTGCGCCGGTCGGCCGGCTCGAAGCCGCCCGACTCGACCTGTTCGAGCACCCATCCGTAGCGGTCCGGATCGACGACGACGGCCACGTTCTCGTGGTTCTTGGCCGCGGCCCTGACCATCGCGGGCCCACCGATGTCGATCTGCTCGACGCACTCGTCGGGGCTCGCGCCGGACGCCACCGCCTCGGCGAACGGATAGAGGTTGGACACGAGCAGGTCGAACGGCGCGATGCCGAGCCGCTCGAGCTGGGCGAGGTGCTCGGGCCTGCGGGTGTCGGCGAGCAGACCGGCGTGCACCCGGGGGTGCAGCGTCTTGACCCGGCCGTCCAGGCACTCCGGGAACCCGGTGAGCTCCGCCACCGGGGTGATCGGGACGCCGGCGTTCGCGATGCGCTGCGCGGTCGACCCCGTCGAGACGATCTCGACGCCGAGCGCGTGCAGCCCGGTCGCCAGGTCCAGCAGCCCCGTCTTGTCGTACGCGCTGATCAGCACCCGGCGAACCGGCCTGCGCCCAGTCACGGAATGGTCACCTCTCGTCCACTCACGTCGGCGCCGTACCGCACCAGCGCCTCGACGGTGCTCACCAGCAGCCGCCGTTCCGAGATCTTGATGCGCTCGTGCAGCTCGACTTCGGTGTCGCGAGGAAACACCGGCACGGCCTGTTGGGCCAGGATCGGTCCGGTGTCGACGCCTGCGTCGACCAGGTGGATCGACGCGCCGGTGACCTTCACCCCGTGCGCCAGCGCGTCGCGGACCGGATGCGTGCCAGGAAATGACGGTAACAGCGCCGGATGGGTGTTGAGCACCGGGCAGTCGACGCCGGCAAGAAAGGCGGGACCGAGGATCCGCCTGAAGCCGGCGCTGACCACCAGGTCGGGGCGGTGGGCGAGGACGGTGGCGGTGAGTGCGGCGTCCCAGCGCGCGCGGTCGGGGTGGTCGGCAGGGCGGACGACGGCGGCGGTGACCCCCGCGCGCTCCGCGCGGGCCAGGCCCTCGATCCGTGGACGGTCGGCGACCACGGCGACGACGTACGCCGGGTAACCGGCACCCCCGGCGGCGTCCAGCAACGCCTGCAGCAGGGTGCCCGAGCCGGAGACCAGCACCACGACCCTGGCAGGGGCAGGGAGCTCGACCCGATAGGGGCTGGGAGACAACGCGGGCACGGCCGGCTCCTCGTTCACTACGACGACTGTGCGCAAACCTACGCAGGCCAAACCCTAGGCTGACCCGCTCAGCCGGGTCCCGACCGGACCCACGAGTGCTCGCTGGACGGTCCGGTTCGTGGCGGTGACCGAGGTCCGCCGACCACGCTGGTGCGGGCCACGGCGAGGTGCGGATGGCTCGTCGCCCGAGACGACGCAGTCCTGGACCGCGGCCCGGAACCAGGGTGCGCAGACGGTCAGGAGCGGGGTTCGGTATCCGTCTGTTGCACCCCGGCGGCCTGTCGGGCGTGTCGGGCGACGAGCTCCGCGACGGTCCGTGGCTCCGGGTTCGGGTTCGGGGTCGGCTCCGGGCCGGGCCCGGCGCCCTGATGGACCACGACGAGCAGCGCGGGAACACCCACCCACAGCAGCACCGCGGGGAGCACCAGCTCGGGGAACAGCCGGACCGGGTCGAACGGGCCGGCCGCGAGCCGGCCGCCGCACAGCAGCGCGAGCAACCCGACACCGACCGCCACCAGGCCGACCGAGGTTCCCGCCGCGCGCAGCGCGGCGGGAACGGTCGAACCCGGCCCGAGGGCCCGCCGGCAGGTCAGCCCGACCAGCACCCCGACACCCACCGGCAGCACGAACACCAGGACCGCCCAAGCCGGCGGCACGCTCACCGGCATGGCCGCCAGCAGTGGGAACGACAGCGCAGGTCCGGACGTCACGCCGAACGGTGAGGCACCCGCAGCGCCGACCGACACACCAGGGCCCAGCGCCCAGCACAGCCCGGCCACCACCGCGTTGGGCAGGTAGCCCAGTGCGAACAGGGTGACGCCGAGCGCGGTGCTTGCGCCGGGGGCCAGCTCGGCGAACGCCTGCTCGACCGGGACCACCCGCAGCACCAGCCCGACCGTCAGCACCGCTGCGCCGACCCCGACCAACCCCAGCACGCCGACCAGCGCGCCACGAGCACCGGCCCGACACCATCCGGGCACCCGGTCCCGCCAACCGGTGGGCAACCCGCAGGTCCGCAGCACCCCGATGCCGGCGGCCGTGCCCGCGACCGCTCCGGCCCCGATCATTGCGGCCCACGGCCGGGCCGTCACCGTGGCGGCCATCGGGAGCAGCGCGCTGCCGAGCACCGCCACCGCAGCGTGCGCCCCGGCCTGGCTGGTGAGCACCGCCCCGGCGTCGGTCCGCATCCGGCCGCCGAGCCTGCGGACCGACCAGCCCGACCCCACCACGACGACGGTGATCAGCGCGAGGGTGGGCAGCATCGGCAGCACGCCGAACGGCCGTCCCGCCAGCAGCAACGGGACCTGATGGGCGGTCAACCAGACCGGGATCGCCGCGGCGAACGCGCCGTCGACCGATATCCCGGACCCGGCGGTGAGCACCACCAGGGCGACCACAGGGACAAGCATCGCGTAGCTGACCAGAACGGTGCCCATCGCGCCGGCAAGCAAGATGCGAAGCCGGCCGAGGCCTTCGGACGCCACGCCCGTCACCGGGCCGCGGCCGGAAGCGCTGCACTCCGGATCGGCCGGCCGGCCGGGACACAACAGGGTACGGCGCACCCGTCCAGCGTCGCAGCACGCACCGCCGTCAGCGGGCAGCCACGCCGAACCAAGACCTCGGCGAACAGCAGTGTGGCTCCGAAGTGCGGTCGGCGGGCCTGCTGGACAGCAGTGTGGCTCCGAAGTGCGGTCAGCCGCGGGGGTCGTCCTGCGGCGGCTGTGGGATCACCTTGGTCTCGTCGGGGTGGGGGTGGAGCTCGCCGTCCCAGGTACCGTTGGCGGCGGCGGACTGGCCGCCGGAGCCGGTGGGACCGACCTCCGAGCGCGGGCCGGACCCGCTCGACCCGGGCGTTCGGGCGGAGTCGGCGCCGCGCGGTGACGGGCCGGCGTCGAGCCATCCGGCATCCGCCTGCTCCACACCCGATCGCTGCTGCTGGCCGGCGTCCGGACCGGCGGGGGGGCCGTAACCGGGCTGCGCCCCGTACCGGGGCGGCTGTGGCGCGCCGAAGTCGGTCGGCTGCGGGGGGCCGTAGCCGGGCTGGGCACCGTAACCTGGCTGGGCACCGTAGCCGGGTTGCGGAGCGCTGTAGCCGGGTTGTGGAACGCTGTACCCGGGCTGCGGCTTGTATCCCGGGGGTGGGCCGTAGCCGGGCTGCTGGACGTACCCCCCACCGTGGGAGCCGCCGTAGCCCTGCTGCTGCCCGCCCCCGGGGTACGGGACCGGCGGCCCGCCGTACCCCGGCTGCTGGCCGTGGCCGCGCGGCGTACCGGCGGACTGCGGCATGGACGCCGTGACGATGCCGGCGTCGAGCAGCACCGCGCCGGCCAGCGCGACGACCTCGAGGAAGCCGACGACCACCATGATGATCTCGACCGAGGTGACGGCCCCGGTGGGTGCGGCCGCGACGAGCTGGAGCAGCAGCAGGAACCCGGTGGCCGCGGCCACCGCCGCGGGCAGCAGGATCCGGCCCGCCTTCGGTGCCAGCGCAGCGACGCCGAGCAGGCCGCCCCCGAGCACAAGCGGCCCACTGAGCAGTGCGCCGAGCGTCACGTCGGCGAAGAAGCCGAGCAGGTAGACGAGCAAGGCCAGGCCCGCACCGACGAGCACGAGCAACCGCGCCGGGCCTGGCCGCAGCGGCGGGACCGCGGCGCCCTTCTCGGACGACGCCTCGGGGGACTGGGTCATCGAGCGCTCCCTACCTCACCGCGCGGGCCCGGGGTCGGACGGGTTCACCGGGCACGTGGAACGCTAGCCCATCGGGTCGGGTGGCTTGCGGGGGTGCCGAGCGGTCCGCCGAACGCAGCGTCAGAGCGAGGCGATGATCTCCCGCATCAGCTCGGCGGTGGCGCTGGGCGTCTTGCCGACCTTGACCCCGGCAGCCTCCAGGGCCTCCTTCTTGGCCTGCGCGGTGCCCGCCGAACCGGACACGATGGCCCCCGCGTGGCCCATCGTCCTGCCCTCGGGAGCGGTGAAACCCGCGACGTAACCGACTACCGGCTTGGTGACGTCGGCCCTGATGAACTCGGCCGCGCGCTCCTCGGCGTCGCCGCCGATCTCCCCGATCAGGACGATCGCGGCGGTCTGCGGATCGGCCTCGAACGCTGCCAGCGCGTCGATGTGGGTGGTCCCGATGATCGGGTCACCGCCGATCCCGATGGCGGTGGAGAAGCCGATCTCACGCAGCTCGTACATCATCTGGTAGGTCAGCGTGCCCGACTTGGAGACCAGGCCGATCGGTCCCGCAACGGTGATGTCGGCCGGGATGATGCCGGCGTTGGACCTGCCGGGGCTGATGATGCCGGGACAGTTCGGTCCGATGATCCGAGTCCCCTTCCCGTGGGCACCGACACCGCTGGCACCGGCAGCCTTGGCGCAGGCGTGTGCCCAGAAGCAGGCCGCGTCGTGTACCGGGATGCCCTCGGTGATGACCACGGCCAGGCCGATCCCGGCGTCGATCGCCTCGATGACGGCGTCCTTCGCGAAGCGCGGCGGCACGAAGACGACGCTGACGTCGGCGCCGGTCTCCTTCATCGCCTCCTCGACCGTGCCGAAGACGGTCAACGCCCGGCCCTCGATCTCCACCGTGGCCCCGGCCTTGCGGGCGTTCACGCCGCCGACGATGTTCGTGCCGGCCGCCAGCATCTTGGCGCTGTGCTTGGTGCCCTCGCTGCCGGTGATGCCCTGGACAACGACCCTGCTGTGCTCGTTCAGGAAGATCGACATGGTCAGGCCCCCGCGGCGGTCGACGTCGGTGCGGTGGGCGCCGCGGCAAGCTCGGCGGCCTTGTCGGCCGCGGCGTCCATCGTGTCCAGCTGGGTGACCAGCGGGTGGTTCGCCTCGTCCAGGATTCGCCTGCCCGCCATGACGCTGTTCCCGTCGAGCCGGACGACCAGCGGCTTCGTGGCCGAGCCACCGAGGAGCTTCAGCGCCTCGACGATGCCCTCGGCCACCGCGTCGCATGCGGTGATCCCGCCGAAGACGTTGACGAACACCGATCTGACGTCGGGGTCGCCGAGGATGACGTCGAGACCGGCCGCCATCACCTCGGCCGACGCGCCGCCGCCGATGTCGAGGAAGTTGGCCGGCTTGATCCCGCCGTGGCGCTCGCCGGCGTAGGCCACGACGTCCAGCGTGCTCATCACGAGCCCCGCGCCGTTGCCGATGATCCCGACCTGGCCGTCGGCGAGCTTGACGTAGTTGAGGCCCCTGGCCTTGGCCTTGGCCTCCAGCGGGTTCTCGCTGCGTTCGTCGACGAGCGCGGCATGCTCCGGGTGCCGGAAGCCGGCGTTCTCGTCGAGGGTGACCTTGCCGTCAAGGGCGAGGATCCGGTCCCGCGCGTCACGGACCAGCGGGTTGACCTCGACCAGGGTCGCGTCCTCGGCGACGAAGGTCTCCCAGAGCCCGACGACGACCCGTGCCACTTCGTCGGCCACGGCGGCCGGGATACCGGCGGCGGCGACGATCTCGTCGGCCTTGGCCCTGTCCACCCCGGCGATCGCGTCGATGGGCACCCTGGCCAGCGCGGCGGGACGCTCGAGGGCCAACTGCTCGATCTCCATACCGCCCTCGACCGAGGCCATCGCGAGGAAGGTCCGGTTCGAGCGGTCCAGCAGGAAGGAGAGGTAGTACTCCTCGGCGATGTCGCCGGCCTCGGTGACCAGCACGCTGCGCACCGGGTGTCCGTTGATGTCCAGGCCGAGGATCGCCTGCGCCGCGGTGCGTGCGTCGTCCGGGGTCCTGGCGAGCTTCACGCCACCCGCCTTGCCCCGACTCCCCGTCTTGACCTGGGCCTTCACCACCACCGGGGTGCCGAGCTCGGCCGCCGCGGTGGCGGCATCGGCGGCCGTCTCGACCGTCCTGCCCGGCAGCACCGGGACTGCGTGTGCGGCGAAGAGGTCCCTCGCCTGGTACTCGTACAGGTCCACTCGGGTCTCCTGCTTCCACTGTCCGGATGACACTGTCCGGTGAAGAACGCTGGCGCCTGGAGAGGACCCTAGCGACGCAACCGAAACGCACCCTGACCCGGCGCGGTGAGAGTGCTCACGCCGTCCTCGCGCACTCGACGACGTCCGAGTAGATCACCCACGGTGCGCGAAGCGGCCGGTGAGACTTCGAGGACCACCGTTCCGGGGCCGCCGCCCCAGCCGTTCGGACACGTTCTGTCAGGAGCTCGCACCTGTCTCACCCCGAACCGGTGGAACGGGCCGACACGCCGCCGAGGAGATTTGCCTGCCACCACGGACCACCGCTACGTTCGCCAGGTCCGTGTCACAGACCGGTTACGACGACGGAGCTGACCCCGATCAGCGCCGAGGGCCCCCAACCCACACCGTCGTGAGCGGCTGCCACGTTCCCGTCCAGCAGGCTTGTCGTCCCACAAGATGTTGTCGTCCAGCAGGATCTCTGTCGAGAAGGGCAGGTCTTGGCGCGCCACCGCTCCCCAAGCGGCGCCCGACCGGACCCCGGACCCGGCGCGCCCTCCCGTGCGCCGGGTGCCGCGGGAACGTACCGGCTCCCGGCGCCACCCACCGCGTCGCTGCGCGGCCGGGCGACGGTCGCTGCCGTCGCGACCGGCGCCATCGTCGCGGCGGGCCAGTCGCTCGTCTCCCAGTACCCTGCCGCCCTGTACCCGGGCGGGCTCCACCCGGGTGACCCTGGCGAGATCGCGTACGTCAGGCTCGCCGCCGCCGCGATGGTCCCCGTCGCCCTGCACTCCCCCGAGACGTCGAACCCGCGCCTCACGGTGACCCCCGCCATCGGCGGCGACCAGCGCGCCCCCGACGCCCTCGGCCTGCCGGCGCTGGACCCCGAGTCGGAGGTGGACGTACAGAGCCTCACCAAGGCCGTCGACATCGGCGCCAAGCTGGCCGAGCGGGCATCGACGCTCTCGCGCGCGCTGACGGGCGGCGCGCCGCGGGCCGTGCTGTCCGGTGGCCAGACCTACGTGCTACCGACCACCGGCGTGTTCACCTCGGGCTTCGGTGCCCGGTGGGGGGTCACGCACTACGGCATCGATCTGGCCAACAGCATCGGCACCCCGATCTATGCGGTGACCGACGGCATCGTCGAGGAGGCCGGTCCGGCGTCGGGCTTCGGGCTGTGGGTGGTGCTGCGTCACGCTGACGGCACGCACAGCGTGTACGGCCACATCAACCGCTCGCTGGTCTCGGTGGGACAGCAGGTCACCGCGGGCCAGCAGATCGCCGAGCTGGGCAACCGCGGCCAGAGCACCGGCCCGCATCTGCACTTCGAGATCTGGGACGTCGACGGCACCAAGATCAACCCACTGCCATGGCTGGCCGGCCACGGAGTCCGCGTCCCGGGGACCGGGACCGGCACCCCGGACTGAGGGTCGCGGTCCGGGCCGACGTTACAGCTTCTGCAGCGGCACCCCGCCGATGAGCATCAGCCGCACGGTACCCGAGCTGCCGAAGTCGATCGTCACGGTGGCCCGCTGCCCGACCCCGTCGGCCGCGATCACCGTACCCAGGCCGTACTTGTCGTGGCTCACCCGGTCGCCGACCTCGAGGCTGATCGTGGCCGCGAGGGTTCGCTCCGACACCTTCCAGTCGCCTCTGTCGCTGCGTCCGGCCCCGCGGGCGCCGAACCCGAAGCGACCCACCGGGGCGGCCCGCTCGGGCTCGCAGCGCCGCCAGTCGACGAGCTCGGCCGGGATCTCGTCGAGGAACCGCGACGGCGGGTTGGTGCTCGGCTGACCGAACGCCGAACGCACGATCGCCCGCGAGAGGTACAGCCGCTCCTGCGCCCGGGTGATGCCCACATAGGCCAGCCTGCGCTCCTCGGCGAGCTCGGTCGGGTCGCCCAGCGACCGCAGGTGCGGGAAGACGCCGTCCTCCCAGCCGGTGAGGAACACGACCGGGAACTCCAGGCCCTTCGCGGTGTGCAGGGTCATCAGGGTGACCATCCCGGAGTCGTCGTCCGGGATGGAGTCGGCGTCGGCGACCAGCGCCACCCGCTCCAGGAACGCGGCCAGCGACCCGGGCGGGGGCGCGCCCGCCGCGACGTCGGAGGCATCCAGGTCGGCGACCGCGGCGTCCCCCGCGAACTCCCTGGCCACGGTGACGAGCTCGGCGAGGTTCTCCAGCCGCGAGCCGTCCTGCGGGTCCTCGCTGCCCTCCAGCTCCGCGAGGTAGCCGGTGCGGGCGTAGACGGCCTCCAGGAGGTTCGCCGGCGCCGCGTCCTCGTCGCCCCGCTCGACCAGCACGCCGAGCTCGTCGAGGATCGAGACGAACGCCGCGACACAACGCTGCGACCGGGTGGCCAGCGCCGGCATCCGCTCCGGGCGCTCCGCCGCGACCCGCAACGCCGCCGCGAAGGAGATCCGCTCCCGCTCGGCGTACTCGGCGACCAGCGCCTCGGCGCGGTCACCGATGCCGCGCTTGGGCACGTTGAGGATCCGGCGCAGGCTCACCGTGTCCTGCGGGTTGGACAGCACCCGCAGGTAGGCCAGCGCGTCGCGCACCTCGCGGCGCTCATAGAACCGCACCCCGCCGACGACCTTGTAGGGCAGCCCGACGCGCAGGAACACGTCCTCGAAGACGCGGGACTGGGCGTTGGTCCGGTAGAACACCGCGACGTCGCAGTTGCGGATCTCGCCGGTGTCGACCAGTCGGTCGATCTCCCCGGCGACGAAGGCGGCCTCGTCGTGCTCATTGTCGGCCACGTAACCGACGAGCCGCTCGCCGTCGCCCCGATCGGACCACAGCCGCTTGTCGCTCCGGTCGGGGTTGTGCGCGATCACCGCGTTGGCGATGGACAGGATCGTCTGGGTGGAGCGGTAGTTCTGCTCCAGCAGGATCGTCCGAGCGTCCGGGAAGTCGTGGGCGAACTCGACGATGTTGCGGATGCTCGCCCCGCGGAACGCGTAGATCGACTGGTCGGAGTCGCCGACGACGCACAGCTCGGCCGGTTGGATCGACGCGCGCTCCGCCTGCGCGCCGCGCGGTGCGCCCTCGATTGCGGGCGCCACCAGCTCCCGGACCAGCACGTACTGGGCATGGTTGGTGTCCTGGTACTCGTCCACGAGTACGTGGCGGAACCGCCGCCGGTAGTACTCGGCCACCGCCGGCAGCCGCTGCAGCAGCCCGACCGTCTCCATGATCAGGTCGTCGAAGTCGAACGCGTTGGCCTGCCGCAGCCGCGCCTGGTAGGACGCGTACACCTCGGCGACCCGGCGCTCGTGGTCGTTGCCGGCCCGGCCTGCCGCGTCCTGCGGGCCGAGCAGCTCGTTCTTCAGGTTGGAGATCTGCGCGGCCAGCGCGCGCGGCGCGAACTTCTTCGGGTCGAGCTCGAGGTCGCGGCCCACGATTGCGACGAGGCGACGGGTGTCGTCGGCGTCATACACCGAGAACGCGCTGCGCACCCCGAGGTGGGTGGCCTCCCGGCGCAGGATGCGCACGCACATCGAGTGGAACGTGGACACCCACATCAGCGCCGAGCGGCGACCGACCAGGGAGTCGACCCGCTCCTTCAGCTCCGCGGCGGCCTTGTTCGTGAAGGTGATCGACATGATCTCACCGGGCTGCACGTGCCGTTCGGCGAGCAGCCACCCGATCCGGTGGGCGAGCACGCGGGTCTTGCCCGAGCCGGCGCCCGCCACGATCAGCAGCGGCGACCCGGCGTGCGTGACCGCCTCCACCTGCCGCGGGTTGAGCCCCGCCAGCAACGCGGCACCCCGCGCGGTCTCGGGCCGGGGGGCGTTATGGGCGGGGAGCTCGAACAGCGCACTCATCGTGTCGAACACGGTACCGACGATCCAGGGTCGGCCGGCCGAGGGGGATCGGCGACCAGCGGAGGACTCTCGTCGCGAGTGCCGCTGTGCGAGACCGGGCGCATGTCCGTGACCGCCGACCCGGACCCCGAGACCCGGCCCGACGCCGCCGGGATCGACGCGCTGCGCCTGGAGATCGACCGCCTGGACCACGAGATCCTGGCGCTGGTGAAGCGTCGCACCGAGGTCTCCAGGCGGATCGGTGCCGCGCGGCCGGCGGCGGGTGGCCCGCGCATCGTCCACAGCCGTGAGATGGCCGTGCTGGCGCGGTTCCGCGAGCTCGGCACCGAGGGCCGCGAGCTGGGCACGCTGTTGCTGCGGCTGGGGCGCGGGCGGCTCGGCCGCTGAGACGTTCACCCCCGCCGCCGAACCGTGGCACTGTGGGGTCATGGGTACTGTCTTCGGGATCGTCGCGACGTTGGTGGCACTGGTCGGTCTGCTGGCCGCGCTGGGCCACGTCGGTTACCTGGCCATGCTCAACAAGAGCGCCAAGGAACAGGGTCTGTCCGGTGGCGCCACCGCCGACTACGTGAACGGTCGCTGGAAGCTCGCGGGCGGGACGGCGGTGGTGGCCCTGCTGGGGCTGCTGCTGACCAGCGGAGGCGTCTTCCCCGAAGTCCTGGGCCTGCTCCTCGGCGGCGGGGCGGGGCTGGCCGCGAAACAGGCACTGGAGGGCACCCGCCGCGAGTTCCGCGGGCAGCCCTGACCGAGCGCCCGTAGGGTTCGCCGGTGCCCATCCCACCGCCGAGCGCCGCCGGGCGCCTGCTGACCGACGTCTCGCGCGCGCTCGTCGTCACGGCCCATCCCGACGACGTCGACTTCGGTGCGGCCGGGACCGTCGCCGGTTGGGTGCAAGCCGGCATCAGGGTCGCGTACTGCGTCTGCACCTCCGGTGACGCGGGCGGGTACGACGACACTCCGCGCGCCGAGATCGGGCCGCTGCGGGAGGCCGAGCAGTGCGCGGCGGCCGCCGAGCTGGGTGTGCACGACGTGCGCTTCCTCGGCTATCCCGACGGCAGGCTGACCGCAAGCGTTCAGCTCCGCCGCGACATCAGCCGGGAGATCCGCCGGTTCCGTCCGGATCGGGTGCTGACCCAGTCGCCGGAGATCTGGTGGCAGCGGATCGGCGCCTCGCACCCCGACCATCGGGCCACCGGGGAGGCCGCGCTCGCCGCCGTCTACCCCGATGCGCGCAACCGTTACGCCCATCCCGAGCTGCTCGCCGACGAGGGCCTCGAGCCCTGGACCGTTCACGAGATGTGGTTGATGGCCGCGCCCGCCGAGCGGCTCGACCATGCGCAGGACATCACGGACACCTACGACCGCAAGGTGGCCGCACTGCGCGCGCATGTCTCGCAGACCGCGCAGCTGGACCTCGACGAGCTGCTCAGGCCCGTACACGCGCGGGCGGCCAGCAGGTTCGGGCTGCCCGAGGGCCGGCTGGCCGAGGCATTCCAGATCGTGTCCATCGGTTAGCGGTCGACATGGGCCGACGAATGGAGAATAGGCCGAACGAGTAGGTCCCGGTGAGCGGACGAATGACACCTGGTGAACGAATGGCGCGTCCGGTAGACCTGACGAGTCGAATCATCGAGGAGGACTCGAGTCGTGGCCCAGGTCGAGCGTGCTGACGGATCCGGCACCGCCCCAGGTGTGCTCACGGTGGCCCCAGGTGTGCTCACGGTGGCGGAGCTGCTGAGCCGCAACATCCCGGCGCCGCGCACCTCGCCGGATGAAGGCCCGCGCACCTCGCTCGAGGAAGAGCCGCAGCCCGCGTTCGTCTCGGTCGGGAGCCTGCTGCGCCGCGAGGGCCGCGCGCCACATGCCATCGACCGCCCGGTGCAGCCGCGGTCCGGCCGGCTCGCCGCCGAGGTCCCAGCGGTCGGTCCGGCGACCGAGGGCGGCCCGCGCCGCTGGATCACCCGGCGGGTGACGGCGGTCGCGGGCACCCTGCTCGCGGCCGGCTCGGTGCTCGGCGCAGCGGTGCTCACCACCCCGACGGCCCACAGCCCCGGAGCCCGGCAAGGACTCGGCGGCAGCAACCCCGGTCGCGCACTGCCGGGCTCTCCCGGCACCGCACTGCCCGCCGCCGCACTGCCCGCCGCCGCACTGCCCGCCGCCGCACTGCCCGCCGTCGGTGAGCTCACCGGACCGGCCGGCACCGTCGCCACGCCGTCCTCCTGGATGGACGTCGGGTTCCCGACCGCGATGCCGGTGAGCCGCGCGGCTGCCCCTGACCCGACAAGCGTGACCCGCACCGGCGGGACCGAGCTCGGCGGGACGGCATCCCGCGGCTCCGGCACCTCCGGCGGAGCCGGCACCCTCGGCAGAACAAGCACCCCCAGCGGGGCGGGCACCTCCGCCAAGGCCGCCGCACCCGCCGTGACGGCCCACTCGGGCCCCGTACCTCCGGTGGCGGCCCCGGCCCCCAGCGCGTCCAGCACCGGAACCGCCGGACCCACGCGCGGGAGCGGGCGGCTGCGGCAGCCGGTCAGGGTGCTGGGCGGCACGGCTTCCAGCGCCGGAACCGGGCTCGCGAGAACCGCTCAGGCCGGTGCCGACGCGGTACAGCAGCTCGGTGCAACAGTCACCGGCACCACCCGACGGGTGGGCGAGAGCCTCGGCGGTGCCGCTGCGGGTGCTGGGCGAGCTTTCGCGGACGACGCCGTGGCGGTGGGCGGCCTGCTCGGCGGGTGAGCGGTACCCGCGACGCGTTGCACCGACCCGCGTTCACACCAGCCTGCGGTCGGACGCCCAGCGGGACAACTCGTACCGGTTCGACAGCTGGGTCTTGCGCAGCACACTCGACACGTGGGTCTCCACCGTCTTCACCGAGATGAACAGCTCCCCGGCGATCTCCTTGTAGGCGTAGCCGCGGGCCAGCAGCCGGAGCACGTCGCGCTCGCGGCGGGTGAGCAGATCGAGCTCGGGGTCGGCGGGCGGCACCGCTCCGGGCCGGTCGGAGAACACGTCGAGCACGAAACCGGCCAGCCGCGGGGAGAACACCGCGTCGCCGCCCCGGACCCGGCGCACCGCGTCGGCCAGGTCGCGCCCGGAGATGGTCTTGGTGACGTAACCGCGGGCACCCGATCGGATCACGGCGATCACGTCCTCGGCGGCGTCGGACACGCTCAGCGCGAGAAACACCACGGCTGGCAGCTCGGGGTGGATCCGGCGCAGCACCTCCGCGCCGCCGCCGTCGGGCAGGTGCACGTCGAGCAGCACCACGTCGGGCCTCAGCTGCCTGATCGCGACGACAGCCTCGTCCACCGACCCCGCCTCACCGACCACGGTGACGTCCGGCACCCCGCGGTCGAGCTCGGCGCGGACCCCGGCGCGGAACAGGCCGTGGTCGTCGACGAGGAACACCCGGATCGGTCCGCTCTCGGGCTCGCTCATGTGGCCGCTTCCTCTCGTTCGACCGGTTCGGCATCCGCGCCGATGCACATCGACAGGTGCACCTCGGTGCCGGACCCCGGTGTGCTGCGCAGCCGGACCCGACCGCCGTGGCGCTCCATCCTCGCGCGGATCGAGCCGGCGACGCCGTGTCGGTCCCCGGGCACGGCGTCGGGGTCGAACCCGACGCCGCGGTCACGGACGAACACGTGCACGTCGGCCACCTCGATCTCGCAGTACACGCTGATCTCCTCGACGCCCGCGTGCTTGGCCGCGTTGACCATCGCCTCGCGGGCGGCGAGCACGAGGGCGCGCAGGTCGTCGTCCAGCGGCCGGTCGCTGCCGACCACGACCGGGCTGACGGTGAGCCCGTAGCTGTCCTCGACCTCCGCCGCCGCGCCGGCCAGCGCACTGGCCAGGCCCTCGGCGAGGACGGGCTCCTTGGTCGGCCCGCCGCCGCGGCGCCCGTAGCCGGTGGGCCCGTAGAGCCAGTGCCGCAGCTCACGCTCCTGCCCGCGGGCCAGCCGAAGGACCTCACGGGGTTGGCCGGACTGGCGCTGGATGAGCGCGAGGGTCTGCAGCACCGAGTCGTGCAGGTGCGCGGCGATCTCGGCGCGCTCGGCCTCGACGATGCGCTTGCCGCGTTCCTCGCCGAGGTCGCGCACCAGCCGCAGCCACCACGGCACGGTGAGCACGGCGACCCCGACCAGGGTGGCCAGCACGGCGAGCACGCCGAACTGGAGCTGGCCGAGGTCGAGGTTCCCGAGCAGGAAGATCGCGATCCCGGTGGCCACGAACAGCGCGCCCGCCACCACCCGCACCAGCGCGGTCCGGCCGGTGACCCCGGACCGGGCACCCGCGACCCAGCGGCTGCGCTGCGACTCGTCGGCCTCGCGCCAGACGACCGCCGCCCCCACCGCGGCCACCCCGAGCGGGCCGACGACCCAGCCGATCACCGTGTCACCGAGCGCCGACGCGGCCAGCCCGACGCCGAGCCCGAGCGCCGCGAGCCCGACCGCCTGCTGGCGCTCCCGACGGTCGACCGAGCGGACGACGTCGGCGCTCTCCTGCCGTACGAAGATCCACAGCAGCCCGTAGGCCAGCGCTCCGGCCCCGTTGGCCGCGGCCAGCACGACGAACGCCGCACGCACCCACAGCACGTCGACGCCGAGGTGGTCGGCGACCCCGCCCGCGACGCCGGCGACCAGCCGGCCGGAGCGGCGGCGGCGCAGGGGTGCGGTCGGGGTCATGCCACCATCGTCACACGGGTGGGACGCGCCGACATCAGGGACGGCTCAGGGTTGTCCCCGATGGGCGGCGACCGCGCGCCGGTCAGGCTGGAGCCCATGAACTCCACGGATGTGCAGACGACGCTGCGGGACATGTGGGAGACGCGTCCGGCGCGTCCCCGCCACGACCGCAAGGTTGCCGGGGTCGCCGCGGCGATCGCCCGGCGGTACGACATCGACCCGGTACTGGTCCGGGTCGGCTTCGTGGTGGCCGCGTTCTACGGGATCGGGGCCGCGCTCTACATCGCGGGCTGGGTGTTGCTCCCGGACGCCCGCGGCGGCGATCCGGGCGACGGCACCGGCGCGCGGCGGCGGCCGCATCCGTTGCTGCTGGTCGGCCTGGTCGTCGCGGCGGTCGACGGCATCGCCACGATGTTCGACAGACACGGCGGGGTGGTGCTCCCGGCGCTGGCGGCGTTGGGGCTGCTGTTCCTGCTGCACCGCAGCCGCGGTGACCGTGTCCGGGGTGTGCACCGGCCCGCGGTCACCCCGGCCGGGGCCGTCGTCGATCCGCCGGCCACGGGGGTCACTCCTCCGGTCGCGCCCTGGTCGGCGGTGGACCCGCCCGCCCATCCCGGCGAACCGCGAGCGGTGCCGCCGTCGTGGGATCCGCTCGGCGCGGCCCCGTTCGCCTGGGACCTCCCCGAACCGACCGTCGGGCCCGTGGCGGGTCCGGTGCGACGCCGCTCGCGGGTCACCCCGCTGACGTTGGCGATCGCGCTGCTCACCGGGGGGGTGCTCGGCAGCCTGTTGCTGCTCGGGTACGGCGTCACCACGCTGCCGGTGTTGTTCGGGATCGTGCTCGCCATCCTGGGTGCCGGGCTGGTCGTCGGCGCGTTCCTGCACGCCGGGCGCGGTCTGATCCCGATCGCGCTGCTGATGTGCCTGCTGACCGGTGCGGCGGTGGCGGCGCCGGTGGACGCGCTGCGCGGCGGGGTCGGCGAGACCAGGGCCGCCCCGAGGACCGTCGCCGAGCTCGCCCCGGAGTACCACCGGGGCGCCGGCTCGGTGGTACTGGACCTGAGCGAGCTCGATCTTGCCGCGCCGCCGGGCACCGACCCGGCGCTGGCCGGCCCGGTCCGGGTCACCGCCTCGGTGGGGATGGGCCGGATCGACGTGGTGGTCCCGCCGGACGCCGATCTGACGGTCCACGGCACAGCCGGGACGGGCCGGGTGGGGTACGGCACCCGGCAGAGCGACGGTCCGGGCGCCGAGCTGAGCGTGGTCGACGACCTGGGGGCGGACGGCATCCGGTCGGGGCGGTCGATCGTGCTGGACCTGAACGCGGGGCTGGGAGATGTGCAGGTGCGTCGTGGCTGACCGGGACGACGCGACCGTCGCGCCGGCCCGGCGCCGGCGCCCCGATCCGGCCGCGCTGCTGGTCGGCCTGTTCAGCCTGGCGGTGGCCGGTGCCGCGTTCCTCGGCCGCATCCCGGACCTGGCCGTGGTGGCCGACCCCCGCTGGCTGCTCGCCGGTGCTGCGGTACTGCTCGGCGTGCTGCTGCTGGTGGGAAGCCTGCGCAGGCGCAGAGACGGCTGAACCGGGCCGGTGGCGCCGGCGCCGTCACTCCCATTCGATGGTGCCGGGCGGTTTGCTCGTCACGTCCAGCACGACGCGGTTGACCTCGGGCACCTCGTTGGTGATCCGGGTGGAGATCCGCTCGAGGACGTCGTAGGGCAGCCGGGTCCAGTCTGCGGTCATGGCGTCCTCGGAGCTGACCGGGCGCAGCACCACCGGGTGGCCGTAGGTCCGGCCGTCGCCCTGCACGCCCACACTGCGCACGTCGGCCAGCAGCACCACCGGGCACTGCCAGATGGTGCGGTCCAGCCCCGCGGAGGTGAGCTCCTCGCGGGCGATCGCGTCGGCCGCCCGCAGTGTCGACAGCCGGTCCGCGGTGACCTCGCCGATGATCCGGATGCCCAGCCCCGGCCCGGGGAACGGCTGGCGCGCCACGATCGTCTCGGGCAGCCCGAGCTCGGCGCCGACCCGGCGGACCTCGTCCTTGAACAGCGCCCGCAGCGGCTCGACCAGCATGAACTCGATGTCGTCCGGTAGCCCGCCGACGTTGTGGTGACTCTTGATCGTCGCGGTTCCCGACCCCCCACCGGACTCGACGACGTCGGGGTAGAGCGTGCCCTGGACCAGGAACCCCACGTGCTCGTCGGCGGCCACCTCGGCGGTCGCCGCCTCGAACACCCGGATGAACTCCCGCCCGATGGCCTTGCGCTTCCGCTCGGGGTCGGTGAGCCCGGCCAGCGCGTTCAGGAACCGCTCCCGGGCGTCCACGGTGTGCAGCCGGGCGCCGGTGGCGGCGACGAAGTCGCGCTCGACCTGCTCGCGCTCCCCGGCGCGCAGCAGCCCGTGATCGACGAACACGCAGGTCAGCCGCTCCCCGATGGCGCGTTGCACGAGCGCCGCCGCCACCGCCGAGTCGACGCCGCCGGACAGCCCGCACACCGCGCGGCCCGCGCCGATCTGCGCGCGCACCGCCGCCACCGTCTCGTCGATGATCGACGCGGTGGTCCAGCCCGGGGTGATCCCGGCGACGTCGTGCAGGAACCGACGCAGCACCTCCTGGCCGTGCGGGGAATGCCCCACCTCCGGGTGGTACTGGACGCCCGCCAGCCGTCGCGCCGGGTCCTCGAACGCCGCCACCGCGACCCGGCCCGACGTCGCCGTCACGGTGAAACCCGGCGGCGCCCGGACCACCGAGTCGCCGTGGCTCATCCACACCGGATGGCGCGCCGGCAGCCCCTCGTGCAGCGCGCCGGCCCGTTCGCTCACGGTGAGCTCGGTCCGGCCGTACTCCCGGGTGCCGTCCGGCGCGACCTCGCCGCCCAGCGCCAGCGCCATCGCCTGGAAGCCGTAGCAGAGCCCGAGCACCGGGATGCCCGACGTGAACAGCTCCGGGTCGACCCACGGTGCGCCCTCGACGTACACGCTGGAGGGGCCGCCGGACAGGACGACCGCGGCGGGCTTGCGCGCGACGATCTCCTCGACCGGGGTGTCGGCCGCCACGACCTCGGAGTAGACCCGCGCCTCGCGGACCCGCCGCGCGATCAGCTGCGCATACTGCGCCCCATAATCCACGACCAGCACAGTTCCCACGCCGCGCAGCGTAGTCGCCGGGGTGATCGCCGCGAGAGGTGCGCGAGCGCGATCTTTACCCGCCGCGAACGGTCAGGCCGACCCGCTGGAACTCCTTGAGATCGGAGTAGCCGGTTTTTGCCATCGCTCTGCGCAGGGCGCCGAAGAGGTCGACGGTGCCGTACGGGCTGCTGGACGGGCCGAACAGGACCGTCTCCAGATCCCGCTGCGACCGCGTGCAGCCGGTGACCCCCGAACGCGGCAGCGCGGGGTGCGCGGCCGCCGAGGTCCAGTACAGTCCGCCGCCGGGCGAGTCGACGGCATCGGCGAGCTGCTCGCCCAGCATCACCGCGTCCGCTCCGCAGGCGATGGCCTTGGCCAGGTCCCCGGAACCGTCCATCCCGCCGTCCGCGAGAACGTGCACGTACCGGCCGCCGGTCTCGTCGAGGTAGTCCCGGCGGGCCGCGGCGGCGTCGACGATCGCGGTGGCCATCGGCACCCCGATGCCCAGCACCGAGTCGGTGGTCGTGGCGCAGGACTGGCCGTACCCGACGATCACGCCGGCCGCACCGGTCCGCATCAGGTGCATCGCGGTGCGGTAGTCGCCCACCCCGCCCGCCACCACCGGGACGTCGAGGCCGGCGATGAAGTCCTTGAGGTTGAGCGGCTCACCCTGCGAGACGTGCTCGGCGGAGATGATCGTGCCCTGCACGACGAGGATCTCCACGCCACCGGCCAGCAGCTCCGGGGTGAGCTCGCGGGCCCGCTGCGGGCTGACCCTGGCCGCGACGGTGACGCCGGCCTCCCGGACCGTCCGCAACGCCTCGGCCAGCAGGTCGGGTCGGATCGGGGCCGAGTGCAGCTCCTGCAGCGTGGCAACCGCGGCGGACGAATCGTCCCCGGCCGCCTCGACCACCTTCGCGAGCGCACCCTCGGCGTCGGCGTGCCGCGCCCACAGCCCCTCCGCGTTCAACACCGCCAACCCGCCGAGCCGCCCGATGCGCACCGCGCTCGCCGGCGAGACCACCGCATCCGTGGGATGGGTCACCAGGGGGATCTCGAACCGGTAGGCGTCGAGCTGCCAGGCCGTCGAGACCTCCTTCGAGCTCCGGGTCCGCCGGGACGGCACGATCTCGACCTGATGCAGGTCGTAGCCGCGCCGCGCCGTCCGGCCCATCCCGATCTCCACGAGGTCGCGCACGGGTGAACAGCGTAGAGGGCGCGACCGGCACCCCGGTGGGTGGCTTCGCGGCGGGGTCGACGGGCCGACCGCGCGGCTCAGCGGGCGGCGTAGTTGGGCGCCTCGACGGTCATCGTGACGCCGTGCGGGTGGCTTTCCTTGAGCCCCGCCGCCGTGATCCGGACGAGCTGCGCCTGCTGCAGCTCGGGGACCGTCTGAGCTCCGGCATAACCCATCCCGGAGCGCAGCCCGCCGACGAGCTGGTGCACGACCTGCGACAGCGGCCCGCGGAAGGGGATCCGGCCCTCGATGCCCTCGGGCACGAGCTTGGCCTCGCTGAGCACGTCGTCCTGGGCATAGCGGTCCTTGGAGTACGACGTCGCCGGGTCCACGCCGTGGCTCGACCGCCCCGCCATCGCGCCGAGCGAGCCCATCCCGCGGTAGGTCTTGTACTGCTTGCCCCCGACGAGGACCAGCTCACCCGGCGACTCGGCGGTGCCGGCCAGCAGGCTGCCCAGCATCACCGTGGACGCGCCAGCGGCGATCGCCTTGGCGATGTCGCCGGAGTACTGGATGCCACCGTCGCCGATCACCGGGACGCCGAGGACCGCGCAGGCCTGCGCCGCCTCGTAGATCGCGGTGATCTGCGGGGCGCCGACCCCGGCGACCACCCGGGTGGTGCAGATCGAGCCAGGCCCGACACCGACCTTGACCGCGTCCGCCCCCGCCTCGACCAACGCCTGCGCGCCGGCCCGGGTGGCCACGTTCCCGCCGACTACGTCGACGGACTCGCCGATCTCGGCGCGCAGCTTGGCCACCGTCTCGAGCACCCGTCGGGAGTGTCCGTGCGCCGTGTCGACCATCAGCACGTCGACGCCCGCCTCGACCAGGCCCATCGCCCGGGCGTACGCGTCCTCGCCGACCCCGACCGCCGCGGCGACGACGAGGCGCCCGTCGGGGTCCTTGGTGGCCAGCGGGTACTTCTCGGTCTTGTTGAAGTCCTTGATCGTGATCAGCCCGCGCAGGACCCCGTCCCCGTCGATGATCGGGAGCTTCTCCAGCTTGTGCCGGCGCAACAGGCCCAGCGCGGCCTCCGCGGTGACCCCGACCCGCGCGGTGACCAGCGGAGCCCTGGTCATCACCTCGTGGACCGGTCGGTGGTGGT
This sequence comes from Mycobacteriales bacterium, assembly GCA_038254065.1. Taxonomy (GTDB): domain Bacteria; phylum Actinomycetota; class Actinomycetes; order Mycobacteriales; family Pseudonocardiaceae; genus Pseudonocardia. The sequence goes on from JBBSGM010000015.1 coordinate 28,319, forward strand.
CGACCTCGAAGCGCATGTCGCGGTTGGTGATGATGCCGACCAGCCGGCCGCCGGCGTCGGCCACCGGTACCCCGGAGATCCGGTACCTCGCGCACAGCGCGGCGACCTCGGCGAGGGTGGCCACAGGTGAACAGGTCACCGGGTCGGTCACCATGCCGGCCTCGGACCGCTTGACCACCTCGACCTGCGCGGCCTGCTCCTCGGGTGACAGGTTGCGGTGCAGCACGCCCAGCCCGCCCGCGCGCGCCATCGCGATGGCCATCCGCGACTCGGTGACGGTGTCCATCGGCGACGACACGAGTGGCACCGCCAGCCGCACCCGGCGGCTCAGCTGGGTGGCGGTGTCGGCCGCGCTCGGCACCACGTCCGACTCGGCCGGCAGCAGCAGCACGTCGTCGAAGGTCAGGCCCAGCAGGGCGAACTTGGGCGGCAGCCCGGCGGTCTCGCTGGTCATCGCTGGCCGTCAGCCCCTCCCCGATCCCCGGTCCGGCGGCGCGACGTGCCGCCTGCACGCCATCGTATCGGGAGCCCGCGGCGTCCTGGTAGCGCGCCGGCTGCAGGCGCCGTGGTCCCGGCCGGCCGCTCGGCCGAGCGGCCGGCCGACCGGGCTCCCGCCCGTCCGGCGGAGTATCGTGTACCCCGTGTCACCGGACGCACTGCCACCAGACCCGTTCGCCGGGGATCCACACGATCCGGCGCTGTCCCTCGATGTCCCCGAGGGCGACGAGCCGGATGCGCTGAGTGGGCAGGAACGCGACGAGGTAGTGGCCGACCTCGCCGACCTCGCGGTGTACCAGGCACTTCTGGAGAGCCGCGGGGTGCGCGGCATCGTCGTGGACTGCAGCGACTGCGGAGAGCAACATTACCACGCGTGGAGTCTGCTGCGAGCGAGCCTGCAGCAGCTGCTCGACGAGGGCCAGATGCGCCCGCACGAGCCCGCTTTCGACCCGGCTCCGACCGATTACGTGACCTGGGAGTACTGCCGCGGCTACGCGGACGCGGTGCTGTCGGACAGCTGACCAGGCTTCCCCCAGCCGGAGCGTCGCAGTCCTGCTCAGAACACCGACGGGCGGTCCTGCTCAGGCCATCGACGGCGGCGTGGTGCCGTCCGCCCCCGCCGAGATCATCGCCGTGGCCGACCCCGCCCCGTTCTACGTCTGGCCCTGGCCGGTGGTCGTGCTGTTCCGGTCGGGCGCTCTCCCGGGCGCCGGCGACGGGACCGGCGGCGTAGGGGCCGGAGGCGGTGTCGTGGTCGTCACCGGCGGGGGCGGCTCCACCGGCGAGGGTGTCGGCGACGGCGTGGCCGTCGAGCTCGGCACGGGACTCGATACCGGCGGGGGCTTCTTCGTCCGGACGGGCGTCGTCGGCGTCGTCGACGGGGTCGACGACGGGGTTGGCGACGGCGTCGAGGTCTGGGCCGAGGCAGGCGCCGGATCGACCGGAGCCGGCGTACCGTCCAGCAACGGCGCCGTCGGGTTCGTGGGTGTGTCGGGCGGCGTCTCCTGCAGCTTCGCCTCCAGGAAACCCAGCTGCTTGGTCGCCATCGGCGGCTGGTCCTCCGGGCGCACCTTGCCCGCCAGCTCGTTGAGGTGGGCCACCTGCTGCGCGGCGGCAGCCGTGTTGCCGGTGGCCAGCGAGATCTTCAGCCGGCTCAGACCGTCCTGCAGGTCCTCGGCCGCCTGCCGGGACTCGGCCTTCTGGGCGTAGAGCACCTTGGTCACCGCGAACAGTGCGTCCCCGGGTCGCGCGCTCTGGGCCCCGACAGACACCCCACCCATCGCGAACACGATCAGCGCGGCGGCTCCGGCGAGCACCACCAGGTAGCGCGGGCGCCGACGCTGCACGGACCTGGTGGCGGCGGCGATCGTCGCGAGCGCCGTGTCGATGTCGACGAGCTCGGGGATCGGCTCGGCGTCGACCTCCGCCTTCCACGCCGCCAGCATGGCGGCGATCCGGTCATCGTCGTCGTAGCCGTCCACACCGGGAGCAGAGACCGCGAGCCCGACCGAGAGCGCGTTGACCAGCTCATCGTCGGCACGCACCGCGACGAGGTCGACCGGGGAGCTGTCCGCCGGGTCGAGCGAGCGGGTGCGCACGCCGGGCAGGCGAGTGCTGTTGTTCTTGCGATCACGCACTCAGACCACCTCCTCGGGAATGGACTTTCGAAGCCGGGCCAGCGCCCGGTGCTGTGCCACCCGGACCGCCCCGGGGGTGGAGCCCACCACCTCGGCGGTCTCCTCTGCCGAGAGGCCCACCACGACGCGCAGCACGAGGATCTCGCGCTGCTTCTCCGGGAGCTGGTCGAGCAACCGGCCCATCTGGTCGGAGAGCTCGATCCGGAGCACCCGCTCTTCGGGGCCGTCGGAGACCTCGGTGGCGTCCGGGACGTCGGCGACCGGTTCGGACCGGTTGCGGGTCGCGGCCCGGTGCGCGTCGATCACCTTGTGCGCCGCGATGCCGTAGACGAACGCCAGAAAGGGTCGCCCCTGGACGCGATAGCCGGGCAAGGCCGTCAACACGGCCACACACACCTCCTGCGCTACGTCGTCCGCCGAAACGGACGATCGGCCCCCGGGACCGAGCCGCGCACGGCAGTAGCGCACGACGAGCGGCCGGATGGTGGCCAGTACACGTTCGACCGCTTTGCGGTCACCTGCCATGGCAGGTGCCACCAGCTCGTCGAGAACGTCTGTCGAATCATTCATCGCACACTGTCATCCGGCCGTTACGCAGCATGTTCGTCATCATCCGTTCGTGAAGACGACTACGGAGAGTGTCGAAATCGACTCCTCAGTTCGATATTCCTCGGTTCGATATATCGTAGCGAAGGTGCTCAGCCCTCCGAGGACCAGTACTCCTGCGAGATGACGTCCGAGAGCCCAGAAGGTTGCGACGATCCCCTCCCACGCGGGCCGGCGGGGCCCGGCCGGTACGTCCGACCTGCCGGGCGCCGGGTCAGGACACCAGTCCGCGCCGGAACCCGTGGGCGACGGCCTGTGCTCGGTCCCGCACGCCGAGCTTGCGGAACAGCCGGCGGGCGTGGGTCTTCACGGTGTCCTCGGACAGGTAGAGCTCCCGACCGATCTGGCCGTTGCTCTTGCCCTGGCTCATCCCGCGCAGCACCTGGAGCTCCCGCTCGGTGAGCTGCACTCCCGGGTCGGTGGGAGCCCGGGGCGTGGGCACCGCGGTGCTCGCCAGGGTGTGCGCGAGCGCGGCGACCAACTCGGGGCGCGAGGCGTCCCAGCGCAGATAGCCACGCGCACCGCCGGCGATCGCCGCGGCGATGCTGCCGGCGTCGTCGGGGGCCCCGAAGACGATGACGTTCGCCTGGGGATGGGCCGCGACGAGGCGTCTCGTGGCCTCCACCCCGGTGGGCACCGCGCGCTGGGTGCCGACCAGGACCACGTCCACCGGCTGCCGGGAGAACCGGGCCAGCAACTCGTCCCCGTGCGCGACGCAGTCGATCCGGTGCACCCCCGGCACCGCGGACATCACGCGGGTCAGACCTTCGCGGACGCTGCGACGATCGTCGCAGATGAGTACCGTCGTCACGACGATTCCTTCCTGCAGCTTCCTGCAGCCGGGTGATATGTCATCCTCCGCATCGGCGGATGACAGGCTCACCTTGACACGATCAGGGCGACTTTGTGCACTCCATTCGGGAACGTTCGCCGAGTGGCACTCGTCATCTGGGTGGCCAACGTCCGAATGGAGTAATGACATTACCCCGAGCCACCCGGGAGCCTGCGACGGCTCCCCCATCGGTCGCCCGGCCCCTGCTCGCCGAGCCGTCAGGTGACGTTCAGCGTGCCTGCTGCGGCGTGTCATCGGCGTGCCGTGTCGCTCAGCGTGTCATCCAGCGCTTTGTCGGATCTTCGGTCCGCTCGATCGTTTGCGATTTCGCCCGGTCGGCCCAGGCCGACGGTCGCGGGGGAACAACGGGTGGCCGGCCCCGCGGACCGGGCAACGGGGTCCGGCACGGCGGTGTGGTAGGCCGCTCGGTGATTACGGCGCCGAGCCGGCAGCTCCAGGAGCCTGGACCCGGGGAGCAGGGTTTGCCGCGGTTCCGGGGTGGGCACCCGGTAACCATCCGGGTCAGGCCGGCGGAACGAGACGGGAGTGGTGGCATGGCGGACGTTCGAAGGCTGCCGGCTCCGGTCACGCAGACGTGGGACTGGCAGCTTGAGGGTGCCTGCCGCGGCATGGACAGCGCCTTCTTCTTCCATCCCGAGGGCGAGCGCGGTCCCTCGCGCGCGACCAGGGAGGCACACGCCAAGCAGGTGTGCCAGACCTGCCCCGTGCTCGAGCGGTGCCGGGGACACGCGCTCGCCGTGCGCGAGCCGTACGGGGTGTGGGGCGGCCTCTCGGAGACCGAGCGCGACGCCATCGTCCGCGGCCGTGACCGCGCGCTGAACCTCAGCGCAGCATCGGTCCGGGCGTCCTCCTGACCCCGGCGGTTGCAGGAAAGCCACTTTCATGCAATGTCATGGCATGAGAGTGGCTTTCCTGCAACGAGGCCGGCCCGTCAGTGTCCGTGGCCGTGGCCACCTGCTCCCGCGGGAGCGGGCGGCCCTGGCAGGTCGACGACCGCGCTCTCGGTGGTGAGCACCATGCGCGCGATCGACGCGGCGTTGACCACGGCGGAGCGGGTGACCTTGACCGGGTCGATGACCCCGTCCGCCATCAGGTCGGAGTACTCCTGGGTGTCGGCGTTGAAGCCCTGGCCCCACTCCATGTCGGCGACCTTGGCGATGACCACCGCACCTTCCAGCCCGCCGTTGGCGGCGATCCAGTAGAGCGGGGCGACCAGCGCGCGCCGGAGGATCCCGACACCGACCGCCTCGTCACCGGTCAGGCCGAGATCATCGACCAGCGTGAGGGCCGCCTGGATCAGCGCAGAGCCCCCACCGGGCACGATGCCTTCCTCGACCGCGGCCCGGGTGGCCGACACCGCGTCCTCGATGCGGTGCTTGCGCTCCTTCATCTCGGTCTCGGTGGCCGCCCCGACCTTGACCACGGCGACGCCGCCGGACAGCTTGGCCAGCCGCTCCTGGAGCTTCTCCCGGTCCCAGTCGGAGTCACTCTGCTCGATCTCCGCCCTGAGCTGGGCGATCCGGCCCTCGACGGCGTCCTTCGCGGCGGCACCCTCGATCAGCGTCGTGGTGTCCTTGGTGACCACCGCGCGACGCACCCGGCCCAGGAGGTCCAGCCCGGCCTCGGACAGCGTGAGCCCGACCTCCGGGTTGATCACCTGGCCACCGGTGGCGATGGCGAGGTCGTCCATGAACGCCTTGCGCCGGTCGCCGAAGAACGGCGACTTGACCGCGGCCACCCGGATCGTCTTGCGGATCGAGTTGACCACCAGGGTGGACAGCGCCTCGCCCTCGACGTCCTCGCTCACGATGAGCAGCGGCTTGCCGTCGGCCAGGACCTTCTCCAGCAGCGGGAGCAGGTCGGCGATAGCGCTGATCTTGTCGCGGTGCAGCAGGACGTAGGCGTCCTCGAGCACCGCCTCCATCGACTCGGCGTCGGTGACGAAGTACGGCGAGAGGTAGCCCTTGTCGAACTGCAGCCCCTCGGTGATCTCCAGCTCGGTGGCGAGCGTGGAGCCCTCCTCGACGCTGACGACACCGTCGGTGCCGACCGCCTCGAGCGCGTCGCTGATGAGCTGGCCGATCGTCTCGTCGCGGGAGGCGACCGTGCCGACCTGCGCGATGTGCGCGCGTCCGGCGACCGGGATCGCCTTCTCCTTGAGCACCTCGCAGACCTTGTCGGCGGCGGCGGCGATGCCGACGCCCAGCGCCATCGGGTCGGCCCCCGCGGCCACGTTGCGCAGGCCCACGGCGACCATGGCCTGGGCGAGCACGGTGGCGGTGGTGGTGCCGTCACCCGCCACGTCGTTGGTCCTGGTGGCGACCGCCTTGGCGAGCTGTGCGCCCAGGTTCTCGAACGGATCGCTCAGGTCGATCTCACGGGCGATGGTGACACCGTCGTTGGTGACGATCGGCCCGCCGAACTTCTTGTCCAGCACGACGTGGCGGCCGCGCGGTCCAAGGGTGACCTTCACCGCGTTGGCGAGCTGGTTCACCCCACGCTCCAGCGCCCGGCGGGTGTCCTCGTCGAAGCTGATCTGCTTCGGCATCTAATGCCTCTCTTGAGTCTGTTCGGTTCACCGGGAACCTTCCACACGCCGCCGCCCCGGCGGCCCGTCGGTCGACGGATGGCCGGGGCGGCGACGGAGGTGGCCGGACTCAGCCGGTGGGTGTCAGTTGACGACAGCGAGTACGTCGCGCGCGGAGAGGATGAGGTACTCCTCGCCGTTGTACTTGATCTCGGTGCCGCCGTACTTCGAGTAGATGACGACGTCACCGACCACCACGTCCAGCGGGACGCGGTTGCCCTTGTCGTCGATACGGCCCGGACCCACGGCAAGGACCTTGCCCTCCTGGGGCTTCTCCTTCGCCGTGTCCGGGATGACGATGCCCGAAGCGGTGGTGGTCTCCGCCTCGCTGGCCTGAACTACGATCTTGTCCTCGAGCGGCTTGATGTTCGCCACGTCGATGACCTCCCCTGTGGGTGCGTGTACCTGCTCGTCATTCTGCTGACTGACAGCCGACCAGTGCCTCGCCGCCGCGGGTGCCGGGGCTTCCGATCGAACTGCGCACTGGCACTCTACCCATGAGAGTGCCAGCCGTTCAACGCCGGGCGGGTAGGAGCACCGCGTGTCCACCGTGCCAATGGCTCCGGCCCCCCGGCGTTCAGCCGACCAGCACCTCGGTGACCGGCAACGAGCAGTCAGCCGGCAACTCCGGTCCCGACGGTCTCGCGCCGGCGGCCAGGAGGTGCGCACCCAGCGCGGCGACCATCGCGCCGTTGTCCGTGCACAGGGCCGGGGGCGGGACCCGCAGGGTGAGGCCGGCGGCGTCGCAACGCTCCTGGGCCAGCGCGCGCAGCCGGGAGTTCGCCGCGACCCCGCCGCCGAGCAGCAGGGTGCCCGTCCCGCGCTCGGCGGCGGCCCGGACGGCCTTCGCGGTGAGCACGTCGACCACGGCCTCCTGGAAGCTCGCCGCGACGTCGGCCACCGGGACCGGTGTGCCGGCCCGCTCGAGGGCCTCCACGTGCCGGGCGACGGCGGTCTTCACTCCGGAGAAGGAGAAGTTGTACGCGCCGGCGGCGTCCCGGGCGTGGCCCCGCCCGGTCAGCCCGCGCGGGAACGCGACTGCGGCCGGGTCGCCGTCGCGGGCCACCCGGTCGATGTGCGGGCCGCCCGGGAACGGCAGCCCGAGCAACCGGGCGACCTTGTCGAACGCCTCGCCCGCCGCGTCGTCGATGGTGGCGCCGAGCGGGGTGACGGGGCCGGCCAGGTCCGGCACGTAGAGCAGGCTGGAGTGCCCGCCCGAGACCAGCAACGCCAGGCAGCCGGGCAGCGGCCCGTGCACCAGGGTGTCGACGGCGACGTGCGCGGCCAGGTGGTTGACCCCGTAGAGCGGGACGTCCCAGGCGGCCGCGTAGGCCTTCGCCGCGGCCACCCCGACGAGCAGCGCCCCGGCCAGCCCGGGTCCGGCGGTGACCGCGACGGCGTCGACGTCGCGGGCCCGGAGCCCGGCGCCGGCCAGCGCCCGGCGCACCGCCGGCACCATCGCCTGCAGGTGCGCCCGGGATGCCACCTCCGGGACGACGCCGCCGAATCTGGCGTGCTCCTCCACACTGGAGGCGATCTCGTTTGCCAGCAGGACGGAGGTGCCGTCCGGATCGATGCGGACCAGACCGACCCCGGTCTCGTCGCACGAAGTCTCGATGCCCAGCACGATCCCGGTCACCGCCGGGCCGATCCTCGAGGCCGCCCCCGGCTCATCGGGCCTCCCTGCGCATCGTGTACGCATCCGCCCCGCTGGGCCGGTAGTAGCGCTTGCGCAGCCCGACCACGGTGAAACCCGCGGCCGCGTAGAGCGCCTGCGCGGCCTCGTTGTCCGTCCGGACCTCGAGGAACACGGTGGCGGCTGCCGCGTCGGCGGCGTCGAGCAGCCCGCGCAGCAGGACCCGCCCGATCCCCCGGCGGTGCTGCGCGGGGTCGACACCGATCGTGTGGACCTCGGCCTCGGCCAGCGGCGGACCGGCGACGAATGCCAGCCCGGCGTAGCCGACCAGTTCCCGGCCGGCGTGGGCGGTACCGCCCACGCCGCGGGCGGCCAGGTAGTGGTGTCCGGCGGCGATCTCGTCACGGAACGCCTGCGCGGTCCACGGGTCGTCCCCGGGGAACAGGATCCGTTCCAGCTCGCCGCAGCGCTGCGCGTCGGTGGGGTCGAGCGGGTCGATGGTCACCGCGGTGGCCGCGCTCACCGGATTCCCACCGGCTTGCGGGCGCCGGGCGGGGCGGCGTCGGGGCGGCGCAGGTAGAGCGGGACGAGCGGGCCGGGCACGGCCCCGGAGCGCAGCGCGCCGGCGGCCGCGGCGACGAGCCCGGCGGGCGTCGGCCCGGCCGGCGGCACGACGGGCCGGCCGGACAGCTCGGCGGACCCACCGGCCGCCGCGGTGACGCCGAGCCCCGGCAGCCGGGCGACGAGCGTGGCCGGGGCATCGACGTGCGGCCCGGCGAACCGGCGGGACCCGGCGTCGTAGGCCGCCCAGTAGACCTCGCGGCGGCGGGCGTCGGTCACCACGAGCAGGTTGCCGGAACCGCGCCCGGCCGCGCGGGCAATCGCATCCAGCGAGCAGACCCCGTGTACCGGGACGTCCAGTGCGTCCCCGAGCGCAGCCGCGGTGACCATCCCGACCCGCAGCCCGGTGAATGGCCCCGGCCCGGTGCCGGTCACGATCGCGACCAGCTCGGCCAGCCCGACCCCGGCCTCTGCACATGCCGCCAGGACGCCGGGCATCAACAGCTCGGCGTGCTTGCGGGCGTCGTGGGTGACCCGGGTGGCCCGGACGACCGGTGGACCCATGGCACCCAGCTCGACCACCCCCGCGGTCACGGCGGGGGTCGCGGTGTCCAGCGCCAGCACGAGCACCCCACAACCCTACCCGCCCATGATCACCGAAAGCGTGCGCTCACGGTCGTCGTCACAGCCGTGAGCGGACACTATCGACGATCACCCGGGTTCCACCCGATGGACCGAGGCTATCCGCACGTCGTCTGGTCTGCGGTGCAGGCGGACGAGCACGTGCCCCGCGGCCAGCCGCTCGGCCACCCCCTCGCCCCACTCAACGACGACGACCGCCTCGGTCAGGTCGGTGTCCAGGTCGAGGTCGTCGAGCTCGACCGCGGCGTCGAGCCCGTTCGGGCCGAGCCGGTAGGCGTCGACGTGCACGAGCGGTATCCCGGCCCCGCCGGGCAGCGGCCGGTGCTCACGGGCGATCACGAACGTCGGCGAGGTGATCGGGCCGGCCACGCCCAGCCCCCGGCCGATGCCCCGGACCAGCACCGTCTTGCCCGCTCCGAGCGGGCCGGAGAGCACCACCAGGTCACCCGCGCCCAGCTCGGCGGCGAGTGCGACGCCGAGCGCCTCGGTGTCGGCCGGGTCGGGGAGCTCGACCTCGGTGTCCCAGCCGAGCCTCATGCCCTCCTCCGCGGCCCTGGCACCCCGGCCGCCCGCGACCGCAGCGCACTGCGCCGGACCAGCTCGGCGAGTGCCTCGTCGATCACGACCGGCTGCTCGAGTATCGGCAGGTGACCGACCCCGGGCAGCCGCAGCAGCGTCGCGTCGGGCAGCTCGGCCGCGATCCGCTCGGCATGGGAGAGCGGGATCATCCGGTCGGCGTCGCCGGCCGCCACGAGCACCTCACAGCAGGCCAGCGCGGGTAACGCAGCGATCCGGTCGTGGCTGCCGAGTGTGTCGACGAAGTCGGTGAGCGCGGCCACCGCGTTGCTGCCGATCATCGTGTCGACGAGATCGACCAGGGCCGGGTCCACCGACCGATCACCGTAGGCGAGGTCACGGGTGATCGACCAGATGAGGTCGCCGGCGGCCCGGCGGACCCCCTCGACCAGCGTGGGCTGCACCCTGGCGAGCAACCCGACCGCGCGGGTCAGCGGGTTGCGCCGGGACAGCAGCGTGGCGGACAGGCCCCGGCTCGCCATCTCCCCCGCCGACGTCGAGATCAACGCCACCCCGGCGACCCGTTCGCCGAACAGTTCGGGCCGCTGCTCGGCCAGCGCCAGCACCGTCATGCCGCCCATCGAGTGCCCGACCAGCACCAGCGGGCCCTGCGGGGCGAGCGCGCGAATGACCGCATCGAGGTCGTGGCCGAGCTGGGAGATCGTGGCGCTCTCCCGGGACGCGCGCTCGGACCGGCCGTGGCTGCGCTGGTCGTAGAGCACGACCCGGACGGCCGGCTCGGCCTGCTCGGTCAGGGCCCGGCGCTGGAAGCGCCAGGACCGGCGGTCGAGCGCGAACCCGTGGACCAGGACGACCGTCAGGTCCGCCGACCGTGCCCCGGCCGGCTCGATCTCCTCGCAGCACAGCCGCACGCCGTCGTCCGCGATCACCGAGGACACCGCGCCGGACGTTTCCGCACCCGGTTCCGTGGATCCGCCGGACAGCTGCACGGCGAGACCACGCCGGTCGGCCGCGATCTCCCGCTGCCGGCGGGCGGCGACCCCGACCCCGACGGCGGCGCCCACGACACCGGCAACCCCGCCCGCGACGCCGGCGCCCTGCCAGATCCTCCGGTTCACCACGCGGGACCGTCCGCGAACGTGCGGACCACGCGGCGCCCGTGCACCCCCGTCGCGATCTCGTAGTGGATCGTGCCGAGCTCGTCCGCCCACTCCTGCGCGGTCGGCTCCCCGGCGTCCCCGGGACCGAACAGCACCGCCGTCTCGCCCGCCCGGACCGGGTCGTCCCCGCAGTCCACCACCACCTGGTCCATGCACACCCGCCCGACCACCGGACGCGAGCGCCCGGCCAGCCACACCCGCATCCGGCCCTCCCGGTTGAGCCGCCGGGGCACCCCGTCGGCGTACCCGACGGGCAGCAGCGCGAGCGTCGTCTCGACGTGGGTGCTCCACTCGTGGCCGTAGGACACGCCCTCACCCGCCGGTACCCGCTTGACCAGCGCGACCCTGGCCCGCAGCGTCATCGCCGGGCGCAGCGGGCTCCGGGCGGGGGGGGTGCCGAGCGGATCGAGCCCGTAGACCGCGATACCGGGCCGGACCAGGTCGAAGTGCAGGTCCGGGCGGGTCATCGTGGCGGCCGAGTTGGCCAGGTGCCGGATCGGGTGCAGCCCGCGGTCCCGGGCGGCCTGCCAGGCGGCCGTCAACCGGGCGGCCTGCCGGTCGAGCACCGGGTGGTGCGGCGCGTCGGCATGCACCAGGTGCGACCACACCGCGACGACCTCGCACCTTCCGTCGGCCGCCCCCTTGGCCGCCTCGTCGACGACGTCGCCCCAGCCTGCGGGCGGCACACCGTTGCGGCTGAGCCCGGTGTCGATCTTGAGATGGACTCGGGCCGGGCGGCCGGCCCGGGCGGCCCCCTCGAGCACCGCGGCCAGGTGCTCGCGGGAGGACACCGAGAGATCGACGCCGGCCGCGACGGCGGGCGCGAAGTCCTCGTCGGGCAGGTGCAGCCAGGACAGCACGGGCGCGTCGATCCCGGCCGTGCGCAGCTCGAGGGCCTCCTCGATCGTGCAGACCCCGAGCCAGCTCGCCCCGGCGCCGAGCGCGGCGCGGGCCACCGGGACGGCGCCGTGCCCGTAGCCCTCGGCCTTGACCACGGCCATCGTCGCCGCCCCCGACGCCGTAGCCGCAGCGGCGAGCAGGCCGACGTTGTGTCGGATCGCGGCGAGGTCGACCACCACCTCGGCATGGGGCCCGTTCTTCACCATGGCGGCATCATCGCACCCGGACCCGACAGTTCCGCTGCACGCTCCGCCGGCTCCGCGCGGTCCCGATCCGCGTTCGCCCGGCCCGGTCAGCGCGCCGGGATGACCTCCACGTCGTAGCGCTCGAAGACCCGGTCGGCGGTGAGGATCGGGATGCCTTCGGCCCGGGCCTGGGCGATGAGCACGCGGTCGAAGGGGTCGCGGTGGTGGTCGGGTAGGTCTGCGCCGGCGACGCCGTGGGCCTGAGTGATCGGCAGTGCGTCGACCACCAACTCGCCGGACATCCGCGCGATCCAGTCACGCGGATGCTCGGGCAAGGGCAGCTTCCCCAGCCGCCACTTGATCGCGACCTCCCAGGGGACGGCGGCGGAGAGCACCCGCGTGGTGGCGTCCGACATCAGCAGATCCGACACCTCCGACCGCAGCGACCCACGATCCAGCGACCACCACAGCACGACGTTGGTGTCGAGCAGCACCCTCATTCGAAGTACGCCATGAACCAGTCGGGGAGCTCGTCGAAGTCGTCGGGGACGGTGAACGTGCCAGCGGCCCATCCCGGGTTCGGCTTGCGCCGGCGCTGCACCGGGACGAGCCGCGCCACCGGCTCGCCGGAGCGGGTGATCACGACCTCCTCCCCGTCCAGCGCCCGGTCGAGCAGCTTCGAGAGATGCGTCTTCGCCTCGTGGACCCCGAACTCAGCCATGCCTCATCTTAAGACTTAGTCCGTGACTTAGTCCAATACCTGGCGAATCGCTCGGATAGCCGTCGGGATCGCCGCCTGCAACGCCGAGGAAGGGGCGGGCGCGCCCCGGGCGGCCAGTGCCGCGGCCCTGGTGTGCAGGTGCGCCGCGGCCGCGGCCGCCCACCCCGGCTCCCTCCCGGCCGCGAGCAGCGCGCCGATGATCCCGGTCAGCACGTCACCGGAGCCCGCGGTCGCCGCCCAGGACCCGGTGGCCGGGTGCACCAGCACCCGGCCACCCGGGTCGGCCACGACGGTCGCGTTGCCCTTGAGCAGCACCGTCACGCCCAGCTCGGCGGCGGCCCGACGCGCGGCGGTGATCCGGTCGGTACCGACCTCACCGGCGACGCGCGCGAACTCGCGGTCGTGCGGAGTGACCACCACCGGCCGGCCGCGCACGGCGGAGCGCAGGTCGTCGCGACGGCCCAGCAGGGTGATCGCGTCGGCATCGATGCAGACCGGGACATCGCGGTCGAGCACGGCCGCGAGCAGTCTGCAGCCGGCGTCGTCGGTGCCGATGCCGGGCCCGACGGCCCACGCCTGGGTGCGGCCGGCCTCGTCGAGGGTGTCGGTGGCGACCACCTCGGGCCAGCGGGCCCGCACCCCGTCGGCCGCGCTGCCGGCGAACCGGACCATTCCGCTGGTCGAGAGCACCGCGGCGCCGGCGGCGAGCACGGCCGCGCCCGGATAGGTGGCCGAGCCGGCGGCGACCCCGGTGACGCCCTGGGTGTACTTGTCGTCGGCCGGACCGGGGACCGGCCAGCCCCCCGCGACCTCGGCCTCGTCGAGCACCTGGGCATGCGGGGTGGGCAGCAACGGGCCCAGCCCGATGTCCACGAGCTCGACGGCCCCGCACCACGGCGCGGCGAGCACGTGCACCGGCTTGAGCGCACCGAAGGTGACGGTCAGCTCGGCAGTCACCGCCGGCCCGTCCACGGCACCGGTGTCGGCGTCGACGCCGCTGGGCAGGTCGACCGCGACGACCGGCACGCCGGCGTCCCGCGCGGCGGCGACCAGTGCGGCGGCCGGCTCCCGCAACGCTCCGCGCCCGGAGATCCCGACGATCCCGTCGACGACGACGTCAGCGCCGGTGACGGCGGCCCGCGCCACGTCCAGGTCGACCGCGGTGCGGATCCGCCCGCCCGCCCGCTGCAGCTCGGCCAGCCCGCCGCGGTGCGCCCGGTCCGGGACGAGCAGCACCGCGGTCACGCCGGCACCGCGACGACACAGCACCGCGCCGGCCCACAGCGCGTCACCGCCGTTGTTACCCGCCCCGACCAGCAACGTCACCCGGCGCCCGGCGATCCCGCCGGTGCGCCGCCCGAGCAGCCGTCCGGTGTGCAGCGCCAACCCGTGGGCGGCACGCCGCATCAGTGCACCCTCGGGCGCGCGGTCCAACAGCACCTGCTCCGTCTCGCGCACCTGCTGTGCGGTCCAGACCCCTCGCATTGGTAGTCAGAGGCGCCGGAGCCGCAGTGCGGCCCGGTTTCCCCATCCCCCTTTCAATCCGTACGTGCGGTTTTCCCGCATACGGCTTACCGACGGTCTTCTGGACATGGTTACGCCGCTCCCCCTACCCCGGAGGGACCCCGACGAGCTGACCCCGGAACAGAGCCCCGCCGGACATGGCCTTCACCGTGACATGAGCGGCTCGGCTCCCCCATTGTGGGTCTGACGAGACTGCAGGACTCACCCCTGGTGGTGCTACGGCCCGCCCGCTTGCTCCCTCCGAAGAGGCTCTCGACGCCCCGCTCAGCCCGCCGGATCTCTCCGCCGAACCGGGGCCTGCTACCCGGCGCTCCGGTACCTACCGGGACGGGACTCCCACCCGCTGGCCTGATCCAGCTTCTTCCAGGACGCACCATGGGCCGAGGCTAGCGGGCGCCCGCTGGGCCCGCCGGGGATCGTCCTATTCGACGGTGACCGACTTGGCCAGGTTGCGCGGCTTGTCCACGTCGTAACCGCGGGTCCTGGCGACCTCGGCCGCGATCACCTGCAGCGGGATCGTCGACACCAGGGGCTGCAGCAGCGTCGGCACCGCGGGCACCTCGAACAGCTCCTCGGCGAACGGGCGCACCGTCTCGTCGCCCTCCTCGGCGATCACCACGGTGTGCGCGCCGCGGGCCTGGATCTCCTGGATGTTGGACAGCAGCTTGGCGTGCAGCACCGCGCGGCCCTTGGGCGAGGGCATCACCACGATCACCGGCAGGCCCTCCTCGACCAGCGCGATCGGGCCGTGCTTGAGTTCGCCCGCGGCGAACGCCTCGGCATGCATGTAGGCGAGCTCCTTGAGCTTGAGCGCACCCTCCAGCGCCACCGGGTAACCGACGTGGCGGCCCAGGAACAGCACCGCCTTCGACGAGGCGAGCGTGCGGCCCAGCGCGCGGGCGGCCGCCAGGTTCTGCAGTGTCGCGGCGACGGCGTCGGGCATGGCCTCCAGCTCGGCGAACTCGCGGGCGACCTCGTCGGGGTACTTGGTGCCGCGGGCCTGGGCCAGGGCCAGCCCGACCAGGTAGGCCGCCGCGATCTGGCTGGTGAACGTCTTCGTCGCGGCGACGCCGATCTCCGGGCCGGCGTGGGTGTAGAGAACCGCGTCGGACTCCCGCGGGATCTGTGCACCGTTGGTGTTGCAGATGGCCAGCACCCTGGCCTTCTGCTCCTTGGCGTGCCGGATCGCCTCCAGGGTGTCCGCGGTCTCGCCGGACTGCGAGATCGCGACAACGAGGGTGGAGCGGTCGAGCACCGGGTCGCGGTAGCGGAACTCGCTGGCCACGTCGACCTCGACGGGCAGCCGGGTCCAGTGCTCGATCGCGTACTTCGCCAGCAGCCCGGAGTGGTAGGCGGTGCCGCAGGCGACGACGAAGACCTTGTCCACGTCGCGCAGGTCCTGGTCGGACAGCCGCTGCTCGTCGAGCACGATCTTGTGGTCGACGAAGTGCCCGCGCAGCGTGTTGGCGACCGCGACCGGTTGCTCTTCGATCTCCTTGAGCATGAAGTAGTCGTGGCCGCCCTTCTCGGCGGCGGCGAGGTCCCAGGTGACTCTGAACGGCGTCACCTCGACGGGACGCCCGGCGAGGTCGGTGACCGTATAGCCGTCCCGGGTGATCGTGACGACCTGGTCCTGACCCAGCTCCACGGCGTCGCGGGTGAACTCGATGAACGCGGCGATGTCGGAGGCCAGGAACGTCTCGCCCGCGCCGAGGCCCAGCACCAGCGGTGAGGAGCGGCGCGCCGCGACGATCACGTCGGGCTCGGCTGCGTGCGTGACGAGCAGGGTGAACGCGCCCTCCAGCCGGCGCGCGACCGCCCGTACGGTGTCGGGTAGGTCACCGCGCGTCGGACCGTCCGCGTACGCCAGCGCCACCAGATGTGCGGCCGTCTCGGTGTCCGTGGCGCTGGTCAGCTCGATGCCCGCGGCCTCGATCTCGGCCCGCAGCGGCAGGTAGTTCTCGATGATCCCGTTGTGCACCACCGCGACGTCGCCCGCAGCGCTGCAATGCGGATGCGCGTTGCGGTCGGTGGGTGCGCCGTGGGTGGCCCAGCGGGTGTGACCCATTCCCGCGGTGCCGGTCAGCGGGGCCGACTCGGCCAACCGCGTCTCCAGGTTGGCCAGCGGACCGGCCCTACGCTCGACGGTGAGCCCGCCGCGACCGTCGAGCACCGCGACCCCCGCCGAGTCGTAACCGCGGTACTCCAGCCGGCGCAGGCCCGCCAGTACGACGTCGAGGGCGGGACGATGACCGACGTAACCGACGATGCCACACATGGCGACCAGGGTAGGCGGGTCGTGATCAGCAGCGGTACGGTACTGCGCTGTGACCCGGACCAGCACCGTTCACCGGCCGGAGCCGGCGCGCAATGTCAAGGACGCACTCGAGCAGCTGTCCCGGCCCGGGCGCAGCGAGGTGCTGCGCGGCGACCTCGGGCTCGCCGGGGTCCCGGGCGTGGTGTTCGCGCCGGCCGAGGGAGTCGGGTTGCCGGCCGTCGCATTCGGGCACGACTGGCTGCAGCCACCCGACCGCTACGCCGAGCTGCTGCGCCACCTCGCATCATGGGGCATCGTCGCGGCGGCGCCCGCCGGCGAGACCGGGCTGAAGCCCAGCCACGAACAGCTCGCCACGGACCTGCGGACCGCGCTCGCCGTCTGCGCGGAGGTCCGACTCGGTGTGGGCCGGGTCAAGGTGGACCCGGGCCGGTTGGCGTTCGCCGGGCACGGCATCGGCGGCGGTGCCGCGCTGCTGGCGGCGGCCGCCGCGCCCTCGTGGGTGGCTGCCGTCGTCACGGTTGCGGTGACCCAGACCCGACCCTCGGCGATCGACGCCGCCCGCGTGATCACCGCGCCGACCCTGCACCTCGCGGCGGCCAAGGACACCGTCGCCCCGCCCGCGGGAAATGCCCAGCCGCTCACGGAGGCCGCCGGCGGGCCGGTCTGGGTACGCACCCTGCGCAAGGCCTCGCACACCGGGTTCCTCGAAGGCAGCCACTGGAGCGACCTGCTGCTGTCCGCCAGCCCCGACGGCAGGACCCGCCGGAGCACCCGCGCCCTGGTCACCGCATTCCTGCTGCACCATCTGTGCAACGAGGACCGGGTGGACGACCTGGTGAACGGCGAAGTCCCCGGTACCGACCTAACCCCCCGCCCCTAACCCCTTTCCCGCGAGTCGCGGTATTCGTGCGACCGAGTCGGGGTATTCGTGCGATCGGCGGGGTGCCAGGTCAGCGTGGTGCCCGGTCAGCGCTGCGGCCGATCCGGCAGCGTCGCGATCCGGATGCCGCGTGCGTTGTCCGCTCGTGCCCCGTCCGTCCCGCCCAGCTGTGGGCCGACTGCCGTGGAGTCGCCCGCCTCAGCCAACTCCTCGGCCAGCCGGCCCACGATGCGAGCCAGCACGGCGCTCAGGTCCGCCTGCCGCCCGAGCTCACGCTGCGTGGCCTCGGCATGCTCCACCCAAGCTCGTCCGCGGTCGTCAGGCCAGTCCAGCGCGACGCTGCGCACCAGGTCGCCCAGCTCGCCGAGCGCGTTGTGCAACCCGCCGAGCAGGGTGACGAGGGCGTGCGCCGCGCTCACGAGGACCTCCGGCTCGAGGCCGTGATCCTCAGTCGTCCGGATCACGGAGCGTCCCAACCTGCGCGGAGCAGATGGTGTTCGACATCTCGGTCGACCGCCTCCGCGCCGGCCGCCGCGGATCGCAGTGCCGACGATAGGTCGTCCAGGTTGCGGGCAGCGCGGGCAACGGCCGTCACTAGCTCCTCGGTCTGTTCGGCCAGCTCTCGACCGGCCCAGAGGAGCGCCTCGACGTCCGGCCCGCGCAGCCCGCGGAGCCGGTCGGCAAGGTCTTCCGTCCGACTGGCGTGAGCGTGCAGCCTGGCGGGATCGAGGTGCA
>JBBSGM010000016.1:0-46156 GCA_038254065.1 Mycobacteriales bacterium
AGCCGAGCGCCGCTTCGGCCACCTCGCCCGGCTGTCGTTCTCCAAGGTCGCCGAGTACCAAATCCGCGGCCTGGTCCACTTCCACGCCGTGGTCCGCATCGACGGCCCGGACGGACCCGCCGACCCGACACCGAAGGCGGTCACCACCGAGCTGCTGCGCGCCGCGATCACCGACGCCGCCCGCGTCGCGGTGCTCACCGTCCCCGGCCCGGACGGGGCGCCGCTGGTGCTGCGGTGGGGCGCGCAGCTCGACATCCGCCGCATCAGCGCGGCCGGAACCCGCGAACTGGAAGAGTCCGACGACGGGCAGATCAGCGACGCGGCGCTGGCCGGCTACATCGCGAAGTACTCCACCAAGGGCACCGGCAAGTCCGAGGGCCCCGACCGCCCGATCCGCGACCTCGCCCACGTCGAGCACCTCGACCTCAGCCCGCACCACCGCCGCATCATCGACACCGTCTGGACGCTGGGCGGACTGGCCCAGTACGCGGAGCTGAACCTGCGCAAGTGGGCGCACATGCTCGGCTTCCGCGGGCACTTCCTCACGAAGTCGAAGCTGTACTCCACCACCTTCGGGGCCATCCGCGGCGAGCGGCGCACCTGGCGGCTGGGTGAGACCCTCGCGCAGCTCGGCCGCGACACCGACGACCCGAACACCACCGCCGCCGAGCTTGACTCGGTGACCGTCATCAACGACTGGCGCCTGACCGGCATCGGACACCGCAACCACGCCGAACGGGAACTCGCCGTGGCCATCGCCGAACGCAACCACGAGTGTCGCACTACCCGGATGGAGGCAGCGTGACGAGCACAGAGCAGCAGGACAGGCCGCTTCCGGCGCTTCTGAGCGTGCCCTGCGCGGCAGAGTTGCTGGGGATCAGCAGGGCTTCGGCCTACCGGTACGCAGCGTCGGGGGAGCTGCCGGTGCGTCGTCTCGGCGGGCGCGTCTATGTGATCACGGCGCGGCTGCTTGCGATGGTGGATGGGTCGGCGGCATGAGCGGGCGCGCGGAACCCACGAAGGGCATCACCGTCCATCAGCGGGGCACCATCTGGCACTACCGTCTGGACCTCGAACCGCACCCGCTGACCGGCAAGCGGCAACGGGAGAACCGAGGGGGCTTCGAGTCGGAGTCCGCCGCGTGGACCGCGGCGATGGCGTCCAAGGGCCGCCACGGGACCGGGCGGCAGGTCCGGGCGGCGCGGCGCACGGTACGGGTGTTCATGGCCGAGTGGCTCGACGTGGTCAGCGACTCCCTCAAGCCATCCACCCGGCAGAACTACGCCGACTACGTCCACGCCTACGTCGAGCCGATCATCGGGGACCGTCAGTTGCAGGACGTCACGGTGCCGGTGCTGAACCTGCTCTACCGCCACCTGCTCACCCAGGGCCGGGTCAAGACCGACCGGAACTCCGCGATGTACGTCTACTGGAACGAGCAGCGGAACCTGCGCGACGGGACCGGGCCGACGCCGGGGGAGATCGTCACGGCGTGCGGGGTGTCGATCCACGCCGCACGGGCTGCGGCGTTGCGGTTCCGCCGGGGACGCCTACCGGTTGACGCTGGGGCGGGACTGGCCCCAAAGACCGTGAAGAACGTGCACCGAATGCTGCATCGCGCGTTCAGCGACGCCGCCGCGTGGGACTACCTGGTCTCGAACCCGGCGGACCACGCGAGCCTACCCCGCGAGCAACGACGCGGACGGACCCGCCCGCAGCCCTGGACCGTCGACGAGCTGACGGCGTGGCTGCGGGTGGCGCTCTCGGACCGGTTTGCCGCGATGTGGCTGCTCTCCGCGACCACCGGCATGCGTCGCTCGGAGCTGGCGGGGGTGGACCGCGACCTGCTCGACCTCGACGCAGGCACGCTGGCTATCGCCGACACCCGGGTGGTCGTCGCAGGTCATACAATCGACTCCGACGGCAAGAGCGAAAGCGGCGTACGCACGATCTCCCTGGACACGTTCTCCGTCGAGGTGCTGCGCCGCTACCTCGCCGTGCTCGACGCAGAACGCGCGGCGTTCGGGGCCGAGTACGACTCCACCCACGGCAAGCTGATGCGCTACGCGGATGGGCGCCGGCTGCACGCCGACACGGTGACCCGGCGCTTCAACCGGCTGGTCGACCTCGCCGGGGTGCGCCGGATCAGGCTGCACGACATCAGGCATACCTACGCGACGCTGTCGCTGGACAGCGGGGTGCACGCGAAGATCCTCAGTGACCGGATCGGGCACGCGCACGAGGGGATCACGGTGCAGATCTACGGGCACCGCTCGACGGGCCACGACCGGGAGGCCGCCGAGCTGGTCGCGGGGCTCATCCGGCAGCAGCTCGACAAGGGTCCGGCGGCCGATGCCGGGTAGCCCGTGGTCACAGATCTGGTCACAACGACGCGAAATCGGCCCTCCAGGTGATCTCTGGAGGGCCGTTTTGCCTGGTAGCGGGGGTAGGATTCGAACCTACGACCTCTGGGTTATGAGCCCAGCGAGCTACCGAGCTGCTCCACCCCGCGTTGCTGTTGTGCTGTGAACTGTACACCCCCTCCGACCTGCCGCGCACGGGGGCCGCTCTGCTGCCACCCCGACTCGTGATCGACGTCCGGGCAGCGAGGGCCGCGGTACGCGCGGCTGCCGCTGCCCGGATGCCGATCAACGCGGGTGCGCGGCCTGGCCGCACTCGGCCCCCGCAGCCGGGGCCGGATAGCCGGACCCACGGCACCAGGCAGGCCGGCGCCGGGCAGCCGGACCCACGGCGCCGGTCGCTCTCAGCCACCCGCAGTCGACGCCGCGGCCGGCGCCGGGGTTGACGGCGCAGCCGACGCCGGGGTCGCCGCGCCTGTCCCCTGCGCCGCCTGGAACCGCTGTACCGCGGAGTCCAGGGCCTGCAGCGCCTGACCCTGGGCGGTGAAGTCGCCGGCCTTCTGGGCCGCCTTCAGCTGGATGATCGCGTTCTGGATCGCGGTCGCCGCGGATACCAGCTCCGGGCTGGTTCCGCCGGACGGCGGAGCCGCCGTGCTCGGCGGCGGGGTTGTGCCGGGACCGGTCGATGGCGCGCCGACGCCCGCCCCCGCGCCGAAGACCTGGTCCAGCGCGGCTGAGAGGTTCGGGTCGTAGCCCACCTTCCCGCCGTAGAACACCAGCACGCGGGCGAGCTGTGGGTAGGACGACTCCTGCCCGGCCCGCTCGATGTACACCGGCTCGACGTAGAGCAGACCACCGGCCACCGGCAGCGTCAGCAGGTTGCCGTAGTCGATGGTCGTCTGGTTCTGTCGGAGCAGGTTCAGCTCCCGGCTCACGTTGGGCGAGCCGATGAACTGGGTCTGCACCTGTTGTGGTCCCAAGGTCTGGGTATCGGCGGGTAGCTGCAGCACCGTGAGCCGGCCGTAGGTGTCCGGATCGGAGCTCGCCGACACGTACGACGCCAGGAACTGCCGCTGCAGGCTGACCAGCGCACTGGTGAGCTGGAACGTGGCGCCCGGCTGGTCGGGCAGCCCGGCCAGCACGTAGTAGGGCGGCTGCGGGTCCTGCGCCGCTCCGGCGTTGCCCGGCACCGTCGGATCGGACGGTACGCTCCAGAACGACACGGTGGAGAAGAACTCGCTCGGGTTGTCCACGTGGTAGCGGGTCAGCAGCTCGCGCTGGACCTTGAACTGGTCCTCCGGGTAGCGGAAGTGCGCCCGGAGCTCCTGCGGGATCGCCGAGGCCGGCTTTACCACACCCGGGAACGCCTTCATCCAGGTCTGCAGAACAGGGTCCTTCTCGTTGAAGGCGTAGAGCGTCACGGTGCCGTCATAGGCATCGACGGTGGCCTTCACCGAGTTGCGGAGGTAGCTGACGTCGGTGTTGGGCAGCCGCTGCACCCCACCCTGCAGGCTGTCCCGGGTGGCCTCGCCGAGCGGGACCTGCTCGGCGTAGGGATAGTCCTGCAACGTCGTGTAGCCGTCGACGATCCACTGGATCTTCCCGCCGACCACCGCCGGGTACGGGTCTCCGTCGACCGTCAGCCACGGCGCGACCTTCCCCACCCGCTCCCGCGGGTCCCGGTGATACATGATCTTCGAGTTACCGTTGATCGAGCTGTTGAACAGGATGTTGCGGTCGCCGTAGTTCAGCGAGAACACCAGCCGGTCGAACAGGTTCCCGACCGACACGCCGCCGGTGCCGGCGTAGGTGTACTGCTGCGTGTCGGAGTCGTACTCACGCGGCGTCGCCCCCGGCTCGGCACCCACGATCGAGTAGTCGGTGATCCGCTCGCCGTAGTAGATGCGCGGCTCGGAGACCGGGATGGCGCCCTGGGTCGTGGTGTCGCTGACGATGAACTGCGGCAGACCGCCCTGCCCGCCGGCGTCCTCCAACGGAAGGTTCACCCGGTTCGCGGGCGCCGCCACGAAGCCGTTGCCGTGCGTGTACACGAGATGCCGGTTGATCCAGTCCTGCTGGTTGTTGACGAGCGCGCTGCTGTCGAGCTCACGTGCGGCGACGACGTAGTCCTGCTTCTGCCCGTCGACGACATAACGGTCGATGTCGAGCTTGTCGGGGAAGCCGTAGAAGTTCTTGCGCTGCTCGAGCTGGGTGAACGTCTTGGCCAGCTTGCTCGGGTCGAGCAGCCGGATGTTCGGGATCGTCGAGGGGTCGGTGCGAACCTGGGCCGGGGTGGCGGTCGAGGTCCCGCTGTAGGGTTGGATCTTGACCTTGTCGTCGGTCAGTCCGAACGCCTGCCTGGTGGCGTCGATGTTGTGCTGGATCGACGGGGCCTCACGCACGTTCGCGTTGGGGGCGACCACGAACTGCTGCAGGACCTGGGGCCACGCCGCCCCGATGAGGATGCTGGACAGCACCAGCAGTACCACCGCGATCGCCGGCAGCTGCAGGTTTCGCCGGAACACCGCGACGAAGAAGGCCGCCGCGCAGATCACCGAGATGAACAGCAGGATCAGCTTGGCCGGCAGCACCGCATGCAGGTCCGTGTAGGTGGCACCGTTGAAGTTGTCGTTGCGGGTGGAGAACAACAGCTCGTAGCGGTCGAAGAAGTAGGCGACCGCCTTGAGCAGCACGAACACCCCGGCCAGGGTGGCGAGCTGGGCCCGCGCCCCGGACGAGACCTGCCCGGAGCGTCCGGTCAGCCGGATCCCACCGAAGAGGTAGTGCGTGATCAGCGCGATGATGAAGCTGATCGCGACCGCCACCATCACCCAGGTCAGCAGCATCCGGTAGAACGGCAGCGCGAACGCGTAGAACGAGACGTCCTTGCCGAACACCGGGTCGGCGATCCCGAACGGCGTGCTGTGCAGGAACAGCTGGACGGTCTGCCAGTCACCCTGCGCGGCCAGCCCGGCGATGAGGCCGATCGCGACCGGAAGGCCGATCCCGAACAGCCGTAGCCGTGCGATGACCACCGTGCGGTACCGGGCGATCGGGTCCTCGGGGCCGGTCACCGGCACGAACATCGGCCGGAACCGGTACCCGATCCACAGGGTCAGCGCGACGAGCCCGCCGAACAGCAACCCGGCGACGAGGAACTGCACGATCCGGGTGAGCAGGACCGTGGTGAACACCTCGCGGAAGCCGACCCCCCCGAACCACAGCCAGTCGACGTAGAAGTCGATCAGCCGGGAGCCGCCGAGCAGCACCACCACGAGGACGCCTGCGGCGATGAGCAGGATCCGGGTACGGCGGGACAGCGAGGGGGCTCCCAGCGGGGGCCGCATGGCCACGGGCACGCTCCTGAGGTCGAGGTCTTGCTGGTGGACGCGCGTCGTACCGGAGCTGCGTCGACCCTGACGGTCGTGACCGCAGCCTGCCCTCACGGCGTGTCCTGCGGTCCAACTCTACGGGCGGGGGGTGAGGTTCCCGTTCAGCGGTACGGCGGGTGGTTCGAACCATTTGGGCGAGTCGGCCTCACGAACAGGCCGGCGTCGGGGTACCGGCCCGTAACGACTCGAGGGCGCGGACCGCGCTCGGCAGGGTGGTGACCCGG
The DNA here is from genome assembly GCA_038254065.1 of Mycobacteriales bacterium. Taxonomy (GTDB): domain Bacteria; phylum Actinomycetota; class Actinomycetes; order Mycobacteriales; family Pseudonocardiaceae; genus Pseudonocardia. The sequence continues at coordinate 5,977 of JBBSGM010000016.1, forward strand.
ATGAGCCGGAGCCCGGCCGGGTCGTTGGCGGTCGCCTCGGCGCAGTTGTCCGTGGGCACCAGGAACACCGTTGCCCCCGCGTCCCTCGCCGTCCGCATCTTGTACCGGATGCCACCGATGGGCCCCACGACACCCGCCGCGTCGATGACCCCGGTGCCGGCGACGAACCGACCGCCGGTGAGCTCGTCCGGGGTCAGCTTGTCCACCACCGCGAGCGCGAACATCAGGCCGGCTGACGGACCGCCGATGTCGCCGAGTTTGATCGTGATGTCGCCGTCGCGCGGCTCGATGCCCGGCACCACCCCGAGCAGGCCCTGGTTGCGGTCCGGACTCGCGCCGAGGACGACCTGCGCGTCGTGCTGCTCGCCACCGAACCGGTAGCGGACGTCGACGGTCTGTCCCGGGGCCGTGCCGGCGAGCGCCGCGGACACCGACGCCGGGGTGTCCACCGCCTTGCCGGCCACCATGACCAGCTCGGCACCGACCTGGAGCACACCGGCCGCGGCCGAACCGGGCACCAGGGCGGCGACGAGCACCCTGGTCGGCACGTGCAGCAGGTCCATCGCGGCGACCTTGGCGTTGATCTCCGACGAGGTGAACTCCTGCGTGTTCTCCTGCTGCACCTGCTCGGCGGTCTTGCCCGTGTCGAACACGGTGCTCCGGGGGACGACGCCGTAACCACCCGAGACCCAGAACCCGATCGCGGCGAGCGCCGTCAGCCCGTCGATGACCGACACCGTGGTCATGTTCAGGTGGCCCGTGGTGGGATAGACCGGCCTGCCCTCGACGGAGACCACCACGGTGCCGTCGACGGAGCCGAGGGTGTCGAAGGTCGGGCCGGGGCCGAGGGCGACCAGTGGCACCTTCAGCGTCGTTCCCAGCACGGCGAGCAGGACGACGAGCAGCACCGCGGAGACCAGGGTCGACGTCCGGCGGCTCACGGGGCGCCAACCTACGCTGCCCGACGCCCGGGTCCGCGTACGGTGGTGGCCATGAGCGATACCCCGTTCGGGTTCGGCCCCGGCGACGGCGATCCCGACAAGGATAAAGATAAAAGGGACCGGGACAAGGACCGCCCGGGAAGCGGCGGCGACGCGGGACCGACGGACCCCTTCGGTTTCGGGAACCTGCCAGGGATGCCACCAGGCGGGTTCCCCGGCTTCCCGGGAATGACCGGACTCCCGGGGATGCCCGGACTCCCGGGGATGCCCGGACTCCCGGGAATGACCGGCGGTGCGGGCGGGTTCGATGTCAGTCAGCTCGGTCAGATGCTGACCCAGCTCGGCCAGCTGCTCAGCCAGGCCGGCACCGCCGGCGGGAGCGGGCCGGTCAACTACGAGCTCGCGGCACAGCTGGCCAACCAGCAGCTCGCGCAGCGGACCTCCTCGCTCACCGACGGGCAGCGCGCCGCGGTGGGCGACGCCGTCAAGCTCGCCGAGCTGTGGCTCGACCCGGCGACGGAGTTCCCCACCGGTGCCACTGAGGTGCTCGCGTGGTCGGCCACCGACTGGGTGCGGGCCAGCATGCCGACCTGGCAGCGGCTCTGCGACCCGGTGGCGCGGCGGGTCGCCGGCGCGTGGGTCGACGGGCTGCCCGACGAGGCGCGGCAGGCCGCCGGGCCGATGCTCGCGATGCTCGGCCAGATGGGTGGCCTCGCGTTCGGCACCCAGCTCGGCAGCGGGCTGGCCGAGCTCGCCGCCGAGGTGCTCACCTCCACCGATGTCGGCATCCCGGTGGGGCCCGACCGGGTGGCCGCGCTGCTGCCCGAGGCGATCGAGCGGTTCACCGCGGGTCTCGACCGCCCGGCCAGCGAGGTCATGATCTTCCTGGCGGCCCGGGAGGCCGCCCACCAGCGGCTGTTCGCCCACGTCGGCTGGCTGCGCGAACGGCTGCTCGGCACGGTCAAGGAGTACGCCCGCGGCATCACCGTGGACACCTCGCGCATCGAGGAGCTCGCCGGCCAGATCGACCCGTCGAACCCGGCGTCGATCCAGGAGGCCATGCAGGCCGGGATGTTCGAGCCGCAGACCACCCCCGAGCAGAAGGCGGCCCTGGCCCGGCTCGAGACGCTGCTCGCGCTCATCGAGGGTTGGGTCGACGCCGTCGTCGCCGACGCGGTGGCCGACCGGCTCCCCGGAGCCGACGCGCTGCGCGAGACGCTGCGCCGCCGCCGCGCCTCCGGTGGCCCGGCCGAGCAGACGTTCGCCACGATCGTCGGGCTCGAGCTGCGGCCGCGCAAGCTGCGCGCCGCCGCCGAGCTGTGGCGGTTGCTCGGCGAGGAGCGCGGGATCTCCGGGCGGGACGCCCTGTGGGCGCACCCCGACCTCATTCCCAGCGCCGACGACCTCGACGACCCGGCCGCGTTCGTCGCCGCCCGGGACGACGTCGCCGATCCGATGGCCGAGCTGGAGCGCCAGCTGCGGGCCGACGAGGCGGGGCGGCCGGCGGCGACTGACGATCCCTCCGCCGAGTCATCGGAGGGCCGGGCCCGCGACGGCGAGGAGCCCGGCACCGAAGACCGTTCATGATCACCAGAAAGGGGACATGAGCCGCGCCCGTGCGACTCATGTCCCCCGGACGATGATCATGGCGCGGCGGCGCGGGCCGGGCCACGCCTCGACAGCCGCGGGACCCGCCATGGGCACCCGGTAAGCCCCACCGGAGCCAGGGCCTGCCGCGAAAGCAGCTGTCCACAGCCCTGTGGACAACCGGATGCGGTTCGTCCCCGCGCCGAGCAGCATGGTCGGCATGGCCTCAGAACCCCTCCCGGTCACCGTGGTGCTCGCGCCGCACCGGTCGGTGCTGCACCGCGGCGGCGCGGCGCGACTGCTGGGGCTGGATCCGGCGACGGCACTGGCCGTCGACGACCTGCCCGGCCCGCTCGCCGCGATGCTCGACGAGCTCGACGCGCCCACCGACCGGGAGGAGCTGATCGCCAGGGCGGTGGTCCGCGGTGCCGGCCGGGCACCCGCCGAGGAGCTGCTCGATGGCCTCGTCGCGGTGGGCGCTGTCATCGATGCTGCGGGACCGGCTCGGGTCGCCCGGCACCGAACCGGGGCGGCCGTCGTCGTCCGCGGGGACGGGCCGCTCGCCGTCGGGGTCGCGGTGGGGCTCGGGTTGGCGGGGGTGGGCGCTGTGCACGTCGTCGCCGCGGGTGCAGTGCTCGGCGTCGACGTCGGCACCGGCTACCGCGACGCCGACCGCGGCCGGCCCAGAGCTGCGGCCGCGGCCGACGCCGTCCACCGGGTTGCCCCGGCGTGCCGGACGAACCCACCGGCCCGGCGCACGGTCCCTGACCTCGTCGTGCTGGCGGACGCACTCGCGGTGGAGGCGGAGCTGTCGCGGGACCTCGTCACGTCCGGTGTCGGGCATCTGCAGGTCCGGGTGCGCGACGGCCGCGGGGTGGTCGGGCCGCTCGTCCTGCCGGGGCGGTCCGCGTGCCTGCACTGCCTGGACCTGCACCGGGTCGAACGCGACCCGGCCTGGCCCGCGGTCGTCGCACAGCTCGTCGGACGCAGCGGGCGCGCCGACCCGCACACCGTGCTCGGCACCGCGGCGCTCGGCACCGCGCAGGCGCTCGCCGCGCTCGACGGTCCGGCGGTGGCCACCGGGGAACCACCCGCGCTCGACGCCACCCTGGAGCTCGACGCGGCCGCGGCGACCGTCGTCCGCAGGCCCTGGTCACCCCATCCGGCGTGCTGGTGCGGCGCGGCCGGACCGGCGCCGCGGACGGCCGTGGGCATCCGGGCGGCGGAGGCGGCCTGCGCGCCGACCGCAAGTCGGGAGACAATCAACGGGTGACCGACATCCCGCGGCGGACCGTGGCGCGTACCGCGAAGCTGGCCAGCCTCCCCCTCGGGATCGCGGGGCGGGCGGCGGCCGGCTGGGGGCGGCGCCTGGCGGGCGGCGACAGCGAGCAGATCACCGCCCAGCTCATGGCCAAGAGCGCCGAACAGCTGTTCGCCGTGCTCGGCGAGCTCAAGGGCGGAGCGATGAAGTTCGGGCAGGCGCTGTCGGTGTTCGAGGCGGCGGTGCCCGAGGAGTTCGCCCAGCCCTACCGCGAGGCGCTGGTCAAGCTCCAGTCCGCGGCGCCACCGATGCCGACCGCGGACATGCAGCGGATGCTCGCCGAGCAGTTCGGTCGCAACTGGCGCAGCCGGTTCGCCGAGTTCGACGACGTCCCGGCCGCCGCGGCCAGCATCGGACAGGTGCACCGCGCGGTGTGGCGCGACGGCCGCGAGGTCGCGGTGAAGGTGCAGTACCCGGGGGCCGAGGAGGCGGTGCTGTCCGACCTGCGCCAGCTGTCGCGGATGAGCAGGCTGCTGGCGCCGCTGGCGCCCGGCATGGAGATCAAACCGTTGATCGCCGAGCTGCGCGAGCGGATGGTCGAGGAGCTCGACTACCGCAGGGAGGCCGACAACCAGCGCGCGTTCGCCGCCGTCTACGAGGGCGACGACAAGTTCACGGTGCCGAAGGTGGTTGCCTCAGCGCCGCGGGCGATAGTCAGCGAATGGGTCACCGGCACGCCGCTGGCCACGATCATCTCCTCGGGTGGCCAGGTCGAACGGGACGCGGCGGCCGCGCTGCTCGCCGAGTTCCACTACTCCGCCCCGGCGCATGCCGGCCTGCTGCACGCCGACCCCCATCCCGGCAACTTCCAGGTGCTCGACGACGGCAGGCTGCTCGTCCTGGACTTCGGAGCCGTCGCGCGGCTGCCCGACGGCCTGCCGCGCCCGCTCACGGTGATGACCAAGTACGCGCTGGAGAAGCGGCCGGCCGACCTGATGGCGCTGATGCGGGCCGAGGGTTTCGTCCGGCCGGGCACGGCGGTCACCGCCGAGGAGGCGATCGCCTACCTGGCGCCGTTCACCGACCCGCTGCGCACCGACCGGTTCCATTTCAACCGACCCTGGCTACGGCATCAGGCCGAGCGGGTCGGCGACCTGCACAGGCCCGAGTTCGACACCGGCCGATCGCTCAACCTGCCGCCGCAGTACCTGCTGGTGCACCGGGTCACGCTGGGCACCCTGGGCATCCTCTGCCAGCTCGACGCCGACGTGCCGCTCCGCGAGATCGTCGCGCGCTGGCAGCCCGAGCTGTTCGCCGACGACACGGCGCCGGCCGCCGGGAGCTGAGGCCGGTTCAGCATTCGCCCAGACTGCCCATTCCCGCGGCGAGCCGGCCCGGGGTCGGCGACGACGGTCAGTTGCGCCCGGTCGCCGAGCACCGCCTACGTCAGTCCGGCATCGGGCACGATGCCAAACTGGGGTGGACACGAACGACAGCACCGCCCGCTCCAGCGCGTCCGTCACGGCGCTGGTCGCCGCGTCGCCGAGCACAACACCAGCATGACGACGGCGAGCTCACCGAGATCTGGTCATGTCCCGCTCACCGTCCGGTCGTCCTTGCGAACGGCCTCTCCGTCCGCGGCTCTACCAATGCGGAGCGCCGCGACCAGCCGTTCGGCGGTAGAGATCAAGTCGACCGCTGACGGGTTGACGACGAGCACCAGCGGGGCACTCGTCGCAACCGCCAACGCCCAGACAAGTGGCCGGGAACCCGCCATTGATGAACCCAGACCACCTGAACAGAACGAGCACCCCGAAGGGAACGGTGGCCGCCACCATCGCGCGGACTCCCCGAACCGCGGTCCGCCACCACTCCTGCCTGATCGCGGCACGGTCGTCCTCCGCGAGGCCCTCCCCGTCGCGGGACAGCAGGGTCGCGGCGGCGAGCCGGGCCAGCGCCGACCGCATGGCCATCCGCTCGTGGTGCGACCCGGTCCGGACCACGGTTCTGTAGACGCGGAGTTGCCGGGCGACTGGGCGGCCCGTCCGCCGTGCGGCGCGCCGGTCGGCGCCGGAGTCGACCGACGGGCCGGCACCGAGGGCGCCGGTCCGGAACTGGGTGCGGAGCCGAGCGAGCTTCTCCTGCACGAGTTCTCGCATGCAGTCGTGGTCGTCCGACTCGTCCGGCATCCGGTCGAGGGTCTGTAGGATCTGCATCAGCTCGAACACGACCTCCACCCGCGCGCGCTTTGGCAGGAAATAGCCGACGAGCTTTGCCCGCTGCCGGCGCAGCACGTGGACGGCCGAACCCACGACGAGTGCGGCGACGGCCGCATACGCCATGACGACCGAGGTCAGCGTGACTGGGTCGAATCCGGCCATGGCTGCGGGGATCGGTATGGCAGGTGCGCCCAGGAAGTGCGACACAGTGAGTCCGGCCAGAGCAGCACTGGCCAGGAAGGGAATCTGGGCCGACGGGGAGGGGCGATGCCCGCAGAACGGCAAGTGGAAGTAGTTGAGAACTGTCAGAGCTGTCGTGACCAGCATGATCGCGGCGACGTCGGGGCCGCCGACCGCGACGAACAGGGCGCCGAGCGTGAACGGAATACTGCACTCGAAGAACACGACGAGCCAGTCGAGCATCGTCCGAACCTGCCGGGCCTGTGTCGCGGCTCGGTCGTACTGCTTCCGCATCGCCTTGTACCGCGCCCGCGCCGCCCGGTCATTGGGTCTGTGCGCGGTCAGGCAGACGACGTCGCCGCGGATGAGCCGGTACGCCTTGCCCATCTTGCGAAGGTTCCGCTCGCTGATCTGCGCAACCGTGAGCGGCCGCGATCTCTTCCCTGCCGAGTCCAGCACGACGGACCCGGCGACGGCGTTAGCGGCCTGCTCGACCGCGCTGCCGGGGACTCGGCCGCCCGGTGCGGACGACGGGGACACAGCCGGCGAGGTGGACCGGCCGGACGTTGCGGGATGGTCGGGCGGCGGCGCCGAAGGACCGGTGCCGGCCTGGAGGACCATCGCGGGCGTTCGCGTCCGAAACCGCGGCGGCCGCCCGTCGTGCATACTCATCAGGGTGAGACCTTACTCTCGGCGGGTGGCGGGGGGTGCTGAGGCGAACCGGCGATGGCGTACCCGAACTCGTTTTGGCCACCGACAATGACTTCGTGACGCGCCAGTCACGCGTTACCCATCGGCGCCGCCGCCGACGAGATCGGGAAGCCGACATGCCGGGGGAGCCTATTCGCCCGAGTCGAGTAACGGTGCCGCGCAGCCGACCGAACACTCCGGCAACGCCAAGGAGACGGTCACCACGAACAGAAACGGATGAGATGCGCTCAGACGAGGGCCCGCTCCGGGTCGACATCGGCCCGGACAACCCGACCGGCGCCGGCTCGGCGCCGGTCGTGCACCACCCCGACGCATTCCCGGTGACGATCGACCCGGCGGTCGAAGGCCATGCCTCGGGTCCGCCCTCGGCCGCGGAGCGGCTCGACGCCCGGCTCACCGCAGTGGAGGCTGCACTGGGCGAGCTCACCGCGCGGTTCACCGGCGAGAACGAGCGGGCACTCGCCCGGGAGCGGGTGATCGACCGCCAGCACGACGAGATCGAGCGGCTCAAGGGCATCGAGCGTGCCGGCCGACTTCGGCCGGTGGTGACCGACCTATGTCGGCTCCGCGGCGACCTGCTGCGGCAGGCTGAGACGGTCCCGACCGACCTGACCGGGCCGCAGGTGGCGGCTCTGCTCCGGTCGTTCGCCGCCAGTGTCGAGGAGGCGCTGGAGCGCTGTGGCGTCGCCGTCCTGCACCGCGGGATCGGTGCGGCGTTCGTCCCGGGCCAGCAACAGGTCACCTCAATCGTCGAGACCGACGACCCTGATCAGGACGGAACTGTCGCCAACGTCGTGCAGGATGGCTACGCCGAGACCGACGGTGGGAAAATCGTCGCTCCGGCCCGGATAACACTTCACCGCTACACCTCGAAGGAGAAGAAGACGGATGACTGACGAAGCCGGCCGGGTCTTCGGCATCGACCTCGGGACGACCTACTCGGCCATTGCCTACATTGACGAGTCCGGGCGACCCACATTGTGCCGCAACGAGAATAACTCCGAGATCACACCGTCGGTCGTGCACTTCGAGACAGCCACGAACGTTGTGGTGGGGGAGACGGCGAAACAATCGGCATTCATCGATGCGGACAGCGTCGTCAGCCTGATCAAGCGTCAGATGGGCGAGGACAATCAGTACGAGTTTCACGGCGCGGTACAGACGCCGGAGTCGATCTCGGCGATGATCCTGCGTCAGCTGGCCAAGGATGCAGCCAGCTACACCAACGGGCCCGTTGAGCAGGTGGTGATCACGGTGCCGGCGTACTTCGGCGCCCGGCAGAAGGAGGCAACGAGGAAAGCCGGTGTGATCGCCGGGCTCGACGTCGTCGGCATCCTGCCCGAGCCGGTGGCTGCAGCCGTGCACTACGACCTGACCAGCGGCGGGGGCGACAAGACCGTGCTCGTCTACGACCTGGGCGGGGGCACCTTCGACACCACGGTGATCCGGGTGAGCGCGAGCGAGATCACGGTGATCTGCACCGACGGGGACACCAACTTGGGTGGCGCGGACTGGGATGAGCGGCTGCGCGACCATGTCCTGGAACGCTTCGTGGCCGAGGCCGCGCCCGCGGAGTCCCCGGACGACGACAAGGAGTTCCTGCAGGAGGTCGCCAACAAGGCCGAGGAGGTGAAGAAGCAGCTCTCCCACCAGGAGAGCAGGCCCGTGCAGCTGCGCTTCGCCGGAGCCGCCGCGAAGATCGAGGTCACCCGCGTCGAGTTCGAGACGCTGACCACCGACCTGCTGGACCGGACCGTCGAGATCGTGCGGCGCACCCTGGCTACGCTGGCAGACAAGTCTCCGGGCGCCGCAATTGACGAGGTGCTGCTCGTGGGCGGCTCTAGCAGGATGCCGCAGGTGAAAGCCCGGCTAGTCACGGAGTTCGGCTGGGACCCGAAGCTTCACGACCCCGAGCTCGCCGTGGCCAAGGGTGCCGCGGTCTTCGCGCTCTCCCGCGTCGTCTACCGGATGCAGGAGGAAGCACGCAAGAACGCCGACACCGAGGAGGAGGGAGATCGCAAGGCCGCGGAGGTCGTCGCCACGGTCGCCCGTCAGCGCGGGCTGTCCGAGGAGAAGCTCAAGCAGATCTCCCGCAAGAAGACGCAGAGCGTGCTACCCAAGGCCTTCGGGGTGAAGCTGCAGGACGCGCAGAAGCCCGACCGCGACTACGTCAAGCACCTCGCGTTCGCCAACGATGCCCTGCCCACCGGCGACCGCACACTCACCGCGAAGACGGTGCACCACCGGCAGACCGACATGAGCATCGAGCTCTACGAGCAGGCCGGCACGGTCGTCAGCGAGGAGCTGTCGGACAACAACCCGCTCAACAACGGCAGCGGTGAGATCACCGGCATCCCGCCGAAGGAGAAGGAGCACGATCGGGCCATCGTCGACATCGTCATGTCGATCGACGAGGATGGGCTCCTCAAGCTGATCGCCACCGAGCGGAGCACGGGCCAGGATCTGGTTATCGAAGTGGCGTTGGGCCTCACCGTCGAGCAGCTCGGGGACGCGATCGCCGCCGTCTCCAAGATCTCGGTCTCGAGCTGACCAGGTGGCGGCACTCGACTCTCGGGCCTATGAGGACACGGTCCTCAAACCGCTGCGCAAGCGACTGCCACACCTGCCCGACGATTTGCTGACGCGCTACGCGGTCGACCTCTCGATGAGCAGGATCGAGCTGCGCGAACGGACCGACGGCGTCGTTCGGCTGTGGAACAAGGCGGCGATGAAGGCCGGGCCGACCGGGCTGGTGTGCCAGCAGCTGCTGCGGGAGCACGAGGAGCTCAAGCGCAGCAATGACGTGGACCTGACCGACCCGCAGTGGTGGCAGAATCGCGAGCAGGCCCGCCACCAACAGCTCGGCTCGGATATCAGCGACCTCGCCGCGCTGCTCACGGCGAGCCACGGGGGGCTGGGGGTGATCACGCAGAACCAGCTGCGAGCCGCTGGCGCGGCGCATGGCACGCTGGGGGACGCCGAGATCGACCAGGCCTGCGCCGCCGCGGGACTTCAGGTCGTCGAGCCCGTCGAGCTCCCGACGACCGCCGGGATGCGGGGCCGGTTCGAGACGCTGGACACCAAGCTGATCGGCGCGGGCGTCGACAGCGTTGCCGGGTTGGTGTACCCCCAGATGACCGGCTTCGGGCTGCTCGGCGGCTTCTCCGTGACACCGCCTCCGCCGCAGGGCGGAAAGGCTACCCTGACTCGTCGAGCGCTCGAGCAGCGCAGGCAGGAACTGGAGCGCTTGCCCGACAGCCCAGCCGTCCGCGCGGCCAAGGAGGCCGTCGGCATCCTGCTCACCGAGGCGGACGCCGGCACAGATCTGGCCACACTCGCCCTGTTCCAGCTGCTGCGAGCGGTTCGGGAGAAGCGCGCCGACGGAGCCCAGGCGCGGACCCTGTTCAGCCTGCTGACCCGCACCCGGCTGGACCCGGCCGACGCCGGCCGGGTCGCGGTCAGCGTCCTGGCCGAGGGCAGTGTCAAGCGGGACCCGCTCGCGGCCGTCACCGAACTCCTCGTCGAGGGTGAGCTGGTCGCCGCACAGCAGCTCGCGGCCACCCTTCCGGGCCCGGCCGGGGACACCGCGCGGGAGGCCGTGCGGCGCCAGCGCGAGCAGGTCGACGCGCTGCGCCAGGCCGCCGCCGAGGACCTGGGGGCCGGGCGCGACGAGCAGGCAGCGGCGAGGCTTCGGGACGCGCTGCGGCAGGCGTCCGACCTGCCGGGGCTGGCCGAGGAGCTCGCGAAGGTACCCGCGGCGCCGGTCCTCGGGGTCACCGCGCACCCCGACGGCGGCGGGGTGCGCATCGCGTGGCGGCCCGCCGCGGGGCACGACGACAGCACGGCGTTCCGGGTCGTCCGGGGCGAGGGCCGGCCGCCGGTCGACCCCGACGACGGCCGCGAGCTGGTCGTCGGGACCGGTCACTCCACCACCGACGACGCGCCGCCGGTAGGGCAGCGGCTGCACTACGCGGTGTTCGCGCGCACCCCGGGCGGCCGCTGGTCCCGGTCGGCGTCGACGGATGTGCAGGTGGTGCCGCCGGTGACAGATGTCGTCGTGAAGGGTGGGGACAAAGTCGTCACCGGGCGGTGGCGAGCGCATCCGGACGTGGCGAGGGTCGAGGTGACCCGGATGGCGGCCGGACCCGGCGGCCGCGACGAACCGGTGACCGTCGAGCGCCACCAGTTGTTCCGCGACTCCTCGGCCGCCGACGGCGTCCAGTACTTCTATACGCTCGTCGCCTGCTACCCGCCCACAGGCGGGGGACCGGCGTTGCGTTCGGAACCGGTGGTGGTCCGCGGCGCGACGCGGCTGGAGGCGCGGCCGGTTGCGTCGCTGACCGCCGTCCCCATCTCCGGTGCGTCCCTCGCAGTCAGGCTGTCCTGGCGGCAGAAAACCGGTAGCGAGATCGTCGTGCGCCGCGCGCCGGAGCCGTGCCCGTGGGAGTACGGCCACCTGGTGCCGCGGACGGAGCTGGACCGCTGGGGTGTCGAGCTCGACGGCTCCCTCAGCGCGAAGGGCGAGGCCATCACATTGGTCGCGCCGGTGCCGCCGGGCCGTTCGTTCTACGTGCCGTTCACGCTGGACCTGGACGGCGGCGGCGTCCGCGGCCAGGACGCGGTCGTGGACCATATCGAGCCGGTCCGCAGAGTGCGGGCGCAACGCTTCGGCGACGACATCCGGGTGACCTGGCTCTGGCCGCACGAGGTGAGTGCCGCCGAGGTGGGATGGGCGGGTGGTGGACGCCGGATCACCTTGGCCCAGTACCGCGACGAGGGCGGTTGCCAGCTGCGGGATGTGCCGGAGGTGACCCGCGTCCAGGTCGGCGCGGTGATCCTGGACGAGCACAACGACGAGAACTGCTCGGCGCCAATTTCGGTGGAAGTCGACGAGCGGCCACCACAGCTGGCCTACCAGGTCCGCCGCAGCGGCCTCGCCCTGCTGGGCGGCGTGCGGTGCACCGTCACGCTCTCGAGTACGGCGGCGATCCCGGGGGCCACGGTGATCCTCGTCGCCGCGGTTGGCCAGGCGATGCCGCTGTCGCCCGACGCAGGCATCGAGCTGCTCCGCGCACCCGTCGTGATCGAGCCCGGGGTGCCGCTCACGCTGCCCGAGGCGACCGTTCCGCGGCTGCGCAAGCCCTACTGGCTGCGGTGCTTCCTCGCCCCGCCCGCGTGCGCGCTGCTCGTCGATCCACCCGTCAGCCAGCTGAAGGTGTCGTGATGGCTATCGTCGCCTGCCCGTACTGTTACCACAGGATCAACCAGGCGCGGCTCGGCTACCAGTGCCTCGGCCGCGGTGTGCCCGGCGGCCGGACGCAATGCACCAGGTCGATCGACAAGGATCGGGCGAAGCTGACCAACGTCAGCGTGCCGGCCTTGCCGACCTTCCTCGTGGACCCGAAAGGCCCGCTCGGCACGCCGCGCCAGGCGCCCTGCCCGCACTGCGACGGGGTAACCGGAGTGCGGGTCTGCCCGATCTGCCACACCCCGTTGTCATCCACGTTCGCCGAGAGTCGGAGCCCACTCGTCGGGATGGTGGGAGGCAAGGGCGCAGGGAAGACCGTGTACCTGTCGGTGCTCCACCATGAGCTGCGGACCTCGGTGCGGCGGCGGTTCCAGGCCGACATCCGGCTGACCGGTGACCAGCAGGGCGGCGCGGGCTCGCCGCGCCAGTGGCTGGAGAACTACGAGGAGCAGCTGTTCAAGGACGGAAAGCTGCTCGTCCAGACCAGTAGCGCGGCCGGCGGCGTGCGCGCCCCGGTCGTCATCGAGTGGCGCCAGCCACGGCGCAGACTCGGTGTCGAGAGCTTCGGCACCACAGTCCTGTCGTTCTACGATGCGGCGGGTGAGGACTTGACCACGCAGGACCAGGTGCACACCCAGGCCTATCTCGGGGTTGCCGATGGCCTGGTCCTGTTGCTCGACCCGTGGCAGCTGCCCGGCGCCCGGGAACGCATCGATGTTCCCGCCGCCGCGGTTCGCGATGCCGAGCCGCCGCTGGAGGTGCTCACCCGGATCACCGAGCTACTGCGGGTATCACACCAGGTGCGGGCGAGCCGGAAGGTGCGGATTCCGCTGGCGGTGGTGTTCGCGAAGATGGACGCTTTCTTCCCGGTCCTCGGGGGCAACCACCCGCTGCTGGCCAGGCCGCAGCCGTCGCCGGGTTACGACGAGACTGCGGGTCAGGACGCCCACGAGCACGTGCGGGCGATGCTGCACGAATACGGCGCCGACGACATCGACGCGCACTTGATCGCCAACTACTCGACCTTCCGCTACTTCGCCGTGTCGGCCCTCGGCGCGGCGCCGGACTACTTCGCGCAAGTGGTGGATGCGGGTGGGGTGCAGCCATTCCGGGTCGAGGAGCCGCTGCTGTGGCTGCTGAACCGCTTCGGTGTAATCGATCGGAGCCGGACGTGAGAGAGCAGGCGAACGAGACCGGTTTCGGTTCGCTCTACTACACCGACTGCGTGCCCGGGCAGGGGTTACAGGGCGGTGCCGGATTCCAGTTCCAGGCCGCGTCCCCCGGGCTGCCGCCAGAAGCCATGCCGATCGTGCAGCGCACGGCGCTCTACGAGCCGCCGGCGAGTTGGATGCAAGGTCGCAGACCGCCGAGTGACTACCCGTTGTCGCTGGCACACACCGGCGATGGGCTGTTCGTCACCGCCACCGGACGCTACCTCGGCCAGGAGGCGAACGGGACCCGGGAGGGCAACCAGTTCACCCACGCCCTCGTGACCAAGGATGTCGCCGCCTACGGGCTGCTGCGACCCGCCCAGCTCTGGGCCGCACCGTGCTGGGCGACCGGACCCGCGCCGGGCACCGAACTGGAGGTGCTGCGCGAGTACCCGGCCCCGGGGCCGCTCGACATCGAGACAGTGCGCGAGCGGGTGCGCGACACCACGGGTGGCCAGGAGCGGCTGATCGCACTGCTCTCGGCGATCCAGCACCTCGAGGACCCCGAGCGGCGGCGCGGCGTGGTACTCGTGAGCGCAGACCCGGAGCGGGCCGCCTGTTGGATCGCCGCCGCGACCCTGCTGCTGCCCCAGCCCCGGGCGCTGCGGGCCGGCTTCAAGATCTTCGTCGCGGACGCCCAGTACGGACAGCACGATATCGTCGCGCTGCACCCGGAGTGGGCGGGCCGGTGGGCCGACACCGGGCCTGGCAGCGGGCTCGCCGTCTTCGACCTCGACCGGGGCCGGCACAGCGAGGTCGAGCCCACCGAAGCGGCCCGGTTCTGGGTACCGCGGTTCCTCGCCGCGGACGTGTTCGACGTCGTCGACGCCGTCGAGCTCGCCAGCCAGTTCGCGCGGGCACGTCCGGGCGGGGCAGAGCAGGTCGTGGAACCGACCGCGGCCGACCGCTCCGTCGCGGTGATCGTCGCTGTCGGCGAGCGGCTGCGGACACCGGGGCAGCTCGAGAGGGTCGCGCACTGGCTGCTGACCGCGCCCGAGCAGGCGATTGGCATCGCCAGGGACGCGGCGCTCGAGGCGGTGCTCGCCGCGTCCCCGCCGGCACCCGTACTGCGCACCCTCGCCGACGCCGCCGGATCGGGCGGGTGGTCAGCGGCCGCCAGCATCCGCGACGGGCTGCTCACCGCCGAGATCGGGGAGGCGCTGGACGCTGCGGACGGCGTTGCGGCCACCCGCGCGTCCCGCGAGCTCGGCTCGTTGCCGCCGCGGTCGGACGGCGACGACCCCGAGCCGGCCCGCAGCCGGGTCGAAGCGGCGCTGCGCACCGCGCGGCCCGACCATGTCCCCGCACTGCTCACTGTCGCGCACCGGCACGGCCTTCATCCGTCGCCCGCGCGGTTCCCCGAAGCGGCCGACCGCTTCGCCAGCTGGTGGGTCGACCACACCGGCTCGACCGCCGTCGCGGAGCTCGACCCGCGGACCTGGCAGGTGGCTCCCGAGGTGCTCGACTGGATCCGCGACGTTCTGCAGCACCGGATCCGGGGAGCCCAGCGCGCCGGGGCCGTGCGGGCCGTGCGGGCGTACTGGTGGGAGCTGCTGCTGACCGAGCAGTGGGATCTCGGCGACCCGCTGGACGCGGTCGTCATCGGAGCGGCCTATGAGCACCTGCCGCCACCGGAGCGTCGCACACTGATCCGGAACGTGCAGTTCGCAGCGTTCGCGGCGCGGAGCGAGGGGGTGCCACCGGCCACCCGCGCCTGGCACACTCTCTTCACGTTCTGCGCGCCTGACGTGCTGAACGCGCGCTACTTCCTCGTCGAGCTCGTCGCGCAGGACCTGCCGGTCTCGCCGGAGGTCTGGAACCGGCTCGGCGATGTCGTCGCCGACGAGCGCACGTTGAACGAGGGCAACCTGTACCTGGCCGCCCACCTCCTCGGCAAGGGAGTGGCACTCCCCCCGATGCTCGCCGACGCCCAGGCATCGGACGCAGCCATCCACCGCGTCGACCGGGAGCTGCGCTCGACGAAGCCGCGCACCACTGCGGACGTCCTCGCCACGGACCTCAACGGCGCATCCCGCGAGCTGCTCGACATCCGAGCGGACAGGCTGGCGAACGCGTTGTTGGAGGCCCCGCACGACACGGCGGTCGCCGTATTGCAGGCCTGCTCGCCACCGGTCGCCACGCGACTGCTGCACGCACTCGCGGCCCGGTGGCCGCGCGACCTCGACCGCGGCGTGGACCCGGTGGCCGATCGCGCCGTCGCACTGGTTTTCCTGATGCTCGACCCCGTGCCGGGGGGCCGACAGGTCCGGTTCACCGAGCTGGCCGAACGGTTGGAGGCGCTGGTCAGGCCGGCCTCGGAGCAGGCCCGGAGGCGGGTCAACCAGAGCTATCGTGGTGGCCTGCCACCCGCGTGGTGGGACTGGATCGCGCACATCGAGAGTGGGCGGCTCACGAAGTGGCTGAAATCGGAGGACCGGCCGCGGCTGGGCCTCCGGCAGCGGTCGAAGGCGGACCAAGAAGAGGATCGGCCGCCGTCAAAGAAGGCCGCCGAGTCAGCCGGCCCCTCCGGGAAACGTGGTGAGTGACCCGTGCCCCTACTGATCGCTGTGGTCGTCGGGATCGCCATCTACGGCTGGCTGTGCTATCTGGCGATGGTCTACGTCGTCGTTCCATTGCTGCCCTACGTGGTCGTCGGTTCGGGTGGGGTCGGGGTGCTGCTGCTCGTCGGCGTTCTGGCCGGGACGCTGCTGGGGGTCGGCACGCTGGGGGCGTCCACCGTCACGCCGTCGGAGGTACGGGAGCGGCTTCCCGGCGGACGCTCGAAGTTCGAGCGCGACAGTGCGTGGCCGAACTACCTCTTTGGGCAGAGCCGCACCGACCTCGGCACGGCCATTGAGCACACGAACCGCGTCGTATCCCGGATGTGGGCCGCGCTGGTCAAGGTCATCCAGAACGAGCCCCTCGTGCTGGCGGCGTGGCCACTGTGGCTGCTCGTGCTCACCGCCACGCTTACCCTGACGACCGGTCTGGCCGTGGCCGGCGTCCTCGTGTATGCGCTGCTGGGTCTCGTGCTCGCCACCATGTGGTTGGCCTGGCTCGCGGCGGCAGGCCTGCTGCGCGGGGTGGACCTGGGCGTCCGGATGTCGCGCCGTGCTCAGGCGACGTGCCATCACTCCGAGTGCAACTACCGCACGAGGCTTCCCGCATACCTGTGCCGCTGTGGCCGGACCCATCATGACATTCGGGCGGGCCGCCTCGGCGCGTTCGTCCGCCGCTGCGAGTGTGACCGGCTGCTCCCGACCACGGTGCTGATGGCCGCCGCGGGCCTGGTGCCGGTCTGCCAGAAATGCGACCGCCCGCTGCGCGCCGGAGCAGCCGTGCTCACCGACATCGTCGTCCCGGTATTCGGGCCCTCATCGGCAGGCAAGACGCGGCTGGTCCTGGCCGGGATGGTCGCGCTCGGCCGGCACCTGACGGCAGCGGGCGGGGCGCTGCAGCCGGTCGGACCGGAGAGCGAGGCCACTTACCGCGAGGCGACCACCGTCGTCGAGTCCCGGGCTCAGACCACCAAAACCGACGCTGCCCGCCCACCCGCGGGAATCACGGTACGGCTCTCGGCGGGCAAACGCCGGGCGCTGTTGCACATGTTCGACGCGGCAGGCGAGTTCTTCGCGAACCGCGAGCAGAACAGCCAGCTCACCTTCCTCGACGACGCACAGGGCCTCATGTTCGTCGTGGATCCGTTCTCGATACCCGCCGTGGCCGACGACCTCAGCGGTGTGCTGGCGCCGCGGCTGGCTGCGGCGCAGCCCGCCAGGGACGAACCAGAGCAGTCCTATCTGGTCACCGCGCAGCGGTTGCGCGACCAGGGCGTCACGCTGGACCGGAAGCCGCTGGCCGTCGCCGTGGTGAAGGCCGACCTGCTGCTCGGGCTCCCGCCCGCGGAGGGACTGAGCCCCGACTCCGGCTCGGCGGAGGTCGAGAGCTGGTTGCGCGAACGTGGGCTGGACAACATGGTCGAGGGCGCGAGCCGGGATTTCGACGTGGTCCGTTACTTCCTGGTGTCGTCATTGGACATCGCATCCGACCCCGGCGGGACCGTTGGCGCCACCTCACCGGCCCAACCCTTGCTGTGGCTGCTCGGCCGGTCCGGGATGCCGATCCGGAAGCCAGGTCTGGTGGCGACGTCGTGAAAACCTCGACGTCACCCCCGCCGCACTACCTGGCGTTCCGGATCTCTTTGGTGCTGCTGTTGCTCGCCGCGCTCGCCGCGACGGCGTTCTGGATCGCCCGGACGGACGTCCTCGGGGAGATCCTCGCCTTTCTCGGGGCGGCGTGGTGATCCTCGGTATCGACCTGGGCACGACCTACAGCGCAGTCGCGGCCGTCGATGCCTCCGGGCGCGCGCGCGTGCTGTCGAACCGTCTCGGCGAGCTGACCACGCCGTCGTGCGTGCAGTTCACCGGCAAGGCCGACGTGCTGGTCGGTCAGGCCGCGAAGGAGGAGCGACCGTATGACCCCGACAACTCCGTCGTGCTGATCAAGCGGCAGATGGGCACCGACTACCCGCTGGAGTTCCACGGTGTCATCCATACACCGGAGTCGATCTCGTCGATCCTGCTGCGCGCCCTCGTTGACGACGCCCGCGAAGCGCTCGGCGCTCTCACCGACGAGCCGGTGCGTGCGGTCATCACGGTGCCGGCGTACTTCGGGCTTCGCGAGCGCGAGGCCACCCAGCAGGCGGCCGAGCTGGCCGGGATCGAGGTGCTCGAGCTGGTGGCCGAGCCGGTCGCCGCCGCATTACACTACGCGGCTTCGGACACCCCTGGGCGCACCATGTTGGTCTATGACCTGGGCGGTGGCACATTTGACTGCACCGTGCTGCGCTGCGCGGGTGGGTCAGTCACTGTCCTCGCGACCGATGGGGACAGTCATCTCGGCGGCGCGGAGATCGACGCGCGGCTGTGCGACGTGCTGCTGGACCGTCTCGCCGAGCTGCTTCCCGAAGACGGGGACCACCTGGCGGACGACGCCGCGCTGGTGGGAGAGACGAGGAGCCTTGTCGAGATCGCCAAGCGCAACCTCGCCAGCAGGCAGACCCATCGGGTGACGCTCCGCTCCGGCGGGCGGGTCCTGCGCGTGGAGATGGACCGAGCGATGGTCGAAGGAGCGTCGCGGGACATGGTGGACCGCACCCTCGTGATCGTCGAGCGACTGCTGGCCACGGTGGGAGCGGGTACCCGGATCGACGAGGTGCTGCTGGTGGGTGGGTCCAGCAGACTGCCCTCGGTCGCAGCCGTGCTGACCGCCCGGTTCGGCCGCACGCCGCTGCTGACCGATCCCGAACTCGCCGTGGCGCTCGGTGCGGCCGTGCGCGCCGACCAGCTGACCCGACCCCCGACCGCTACGGGGATCTCCGCGACGCCCGTGCACGCAGTCTCAGTACTGCCCCGCGGAGTCGGCCTGCTCGTCCGCGACAGCCACGACCCGGCAGGCCTTCGCGAGTTCGTGCAGCACCTCGTGCCGGCGAACGCACCGCTGCCGACAACTGCGACCGCATCGTTCGCCACCATCCTCGACAACCAGTCGAGCGTACGAGTACAGGTGTTCGAGCAGGCGGGGGCCCTGACGTCCGACGAGGTCGAGCACAACCGTCGCGTCCTCGACGGCGAGCTGACCGGCCTGCCGGAACTGCCGGCCGGGGCGAGGATCGACGTGACACTGCACATCGGGCTCGACGGCAGGCTCACGGTGGCGGCTCGTGAGGTGCTGAGCCGGACCGAGCTGCGCCTGGAAGCCTACGTCGACGGCGTGGTTGACGGGGCGACCGCCGAACGGCTGTCCGCAAGCACCAACTCCCTGACGATCCGGCAGTAGGCCGTGGTCGCGTCCTGGGTCAGGAAGACCTTCTCGGGCGTCGGAGTGACACAGTACCCGCCGGGGCCGCACCTGCCGACGGTGCAGCAGCACTTCCTGGGCCATGTGCTGCTCTGCATCGACGTCAGCGGGTCGATGTCAGGCGCGCCGCTACGGGCCGCCGTCGACGGCGGGCTGGAGTTCCTCACCGAGGCGCGCCAGGCTCGGTACGAGTGCGGCCTGGTCCTGTGGGACCACGGTGTCGTCGCCCACCTACCCACCCGCGCCGACGACGCGGACGTGCGAGCACGGCTGCGGGCCGCGACCACCGGTGGCGGGACCGCGCTAACCCCGACGTTGCGCACAGTCATCGAGGAGCTTGGACCGCTGCGCGGAGACAGGGTCGTCTGTGTGTTCAGCGACGGATCGATCGCTGATCCCGGCCCATCGGAGCAGTTGGCGGCGGAGGCGCGGGCGCTCGGTATCCGCTTCGTGGTCCGGGGCCTCGGCCCGGGTGCGAGCCTCGGGCTGGCAGCCGTACTCACCCCGGGAGCAGAATCCGCGGAGCAGACGGTGACCGACATCGGCGATCTGCGCCGCGGTATCGCCTCCATGGCGACGGACCTGCGCGCGTGTCCGCCGCGGTGAGGACGCCCATGGCAGGAGTTCGTTCGCCTACTGACGAGTTGGGCGGTCGTGCTCATGTGGGCGCCACTGCCCACGACTACCAGGTGTGGGCCCAGACGGTGGTGGCCAAAAGGCGGCGGACCGACGGCGCCGCTGCCCACCCCTTCCACCGGGTCGACCACAACCTCGCGAGTTCCTGCGTTCCCACATCGAGTGCCTCGCTCGCGAGTGTTCTTCGAGGCGTTCTCGCAGCGCGGCGCCGGTAGCACGGCGCCGCGGGCCCCGCGAGGAGATCAGCAGGCGGTGTGGCGGGCGCGTTCGGCGCTGCGCTGGGCCCGCTGGGTGGCGTATCTCGCCAGCCGGGCCCACCGTCTGCCCGCGGTGAGGCGCCGCGCCAGCCGATGTCGGCGCGCCGCCTCCTCGGCCTCCTGCTGTCGCGATCGGGCCAGGGCTTCATGGATCAGCAACATCGTGGTTCCCTCGTGGTCCTGGACCGGCACCGTGCTCGTCGACGGTCATGGTTGTCGGGGTGCGGAGTCGTTCATCGGGTCTCCTCTTCGGGTTGTGCGGGGCCCGAGGAACGGGCTCCGCAGCGTGGATCGTCGGCGCGGGGCCGACCGGTGACCTCAGGCGCTGGCGGCCGCGTAGCCGCGGTCGCGCTCGAGGTCGACCTTGCGAGGGCGTCCGCGCGGGCGTTTGCGCGCGATCACCGCGCCCCGCTCGAAGATCTCCCCACCCCAGACGCCCCAGGGCTCCTCGCGGGAGAGCGCACCCGCCAGGCATTCGGCGCGGATCGGGCAGGGCCCACACAGGACCTTGGCCTGCTCCAGCAGCGCCGGTGTCTCGGCGAACCACCGGTCCGCGTCACCCGAGCGGCAGGGCAGGTCCAGCCCCACCTCGGGCACCGCGCTGAACAGGCCACCCAGGTCGGGCGCGGGGTCTCCGCTGCCGGACCCGGGACTGACCGTTCCGCCGTCCAACGGAACTGATCGGACTAACACCGCACAACCTCCTGGTGTGAAGTGGCCGGAAAACAAAAGGGCCGCGGATCCCAGGTGTGTGGGGTCCGCGGCCCTGAAGAGCGCTGCCGGCGAGCGTCTGATACCTACCTGCGGTGACGCTGCCGGCGAACGGACACACCTGTGCTGTGATCAGTCGGGATCGGGCTGACGACGCGCGCCACGGGCGAGCACCCGCCCCGCGCGGAGGCGCCGGATACCGGAACACCGAACGCCGGGCCGCCGGAACGCAGGCGGCCGCCGAGGGCACCGCGCTGGGTCATCGTGGTGTTCTCCATGCCGGCACCCCCTCACGGGCTTCAGAAGCTCAGACGTCCGAGCGGCGCGGCTCGGTCCGTCGGCAATGAGAGTAGAAGCAGCGCGCAGTGTCGCACAACCGATTTATTCGTGGCGCTTCACTCGCGGGCGTCCTCGCCGGTGACCAGCGCGAGCACCGCGGAGCCGTAGCGGTCGAGCTTGCCGGCACCGATCCCCGGGATCCTGACGAGCGCGGCAGGGTCGGCCGGGCGCTGCGCGGCGATCGCGGTGAGCGTGGCGTCGGTGAACACGACGAACGCCGGGACCTGCTGCTCCTTCGCCGTCGCGCTGCGCCACTCCTTGAGCCGTTCGAGCAGCTCGACGTCCACCCCGGACGGGCAGTCGGCGCAGCGACCCGGCGTGGCCCGGTCACCACCCCGCAGCGGTACCCCGCAGATCCGGCACCGGGGCTTCGACCCCCCGGCCCGGCCGCCCGGGACACGCGACGCCGGATGGTGGTCGGGGATCAACCCGTAGAGGAACCGGCTGCGCCGCCGCTGCCTGGCGCCACCCGCCACCCTGGCGAGCGCCCAGGACAGGGAGAGCACCCGACGGGCCCTGGTGATGCCGACGTAGAGCAGCCTGCGCTCCTCCTCGATCGCCTCGTCGTCACCCTCCGCGTACTTGATCGGGAGCGTGCCGTCGACCAGGCCGACGAGGAACACGACGTCCCACTCCAGGCCCTTGGCCGCGTGCAGCGAGGCCAGCGTGACGCCCTGCACGGTGGGCGGATGCGAGGCGTCGGCCCTGCTCTCCAGCTCGGCGACGAAACGGCGCAGGTCGGCCCGGGGCTCGACAGCGAGCAGCTCCTCGGCCAGTCCGACGATCGCGAGCAGCGACTCCCACTGCCCGCGGGCGTTCGCGCCCGACGGCGGCTGCGCGGTGAGCCCGATCGGGGCCAGCAGCGCGCGCACGTCGGTGACGAGGTCGTCGTTGCCGGCCCCCCCGGTGCGCAGGGCGCCGACCGCGCGGCGCACCTCGGGCCGGGAGAAGAACCGCTCCCCGCCGCGCACCTGGTAGGGGACCCCGGCCTCGGTGAGCGCCTGCTCGTAGACCTCGGACTGCGCGTTGATCCGGAACAGCACCGCGACCTCGGCGGCCGGGGTGCCGTCACCGACCATTTTCTTGATCTTGGCCGCGGCCACCGCAGCCTCGGCGGCCTCGTCGTCGTACTCGGCGAAGCTCGGATCCGGGCCAGGTGGGAGCTGGCCGACGAGCTGCAGCCTGGTGCCGGCGACCCGCCCGCGGGCCGCGGAGATCAGCATGTTGGCCGCGGCGACGACCTGTGGGGTGGAGCGGTAGTCGCGCTGCAGCCGGACGACGACGGCCTCGGGGAACCGCCGCGGGAAGTCGAGCAGGTAGCGCGGGGTGGCGCCGGCGAAGGTGTAGATCGTCTGGTTGGCGTCGCCGACCACGGTGAGGTCGTCGCGTTCGCCGAGCCAGGCATCGAGCACCCGCTGCTGCAACGGGGTGACGTCCTGGTACTCGTCCACCACGAAGCAGCGGTAGCGGTCGTGAAACTCCTGGGCGACGCTCGAATGCTCCTCCAGCGCAGCGGCCGTGTGCAGCAGCAGGTCGTCGAAGTCGAGCAGCTCGGCCCGGTTCTTCAGCGTCTCGTAACCGGCGTAGACCGCGGCGACCTGCTCGGCGGGGCCCGGGACGTCGCGGCGCAGCGCCGCCACCGCGGCCGGGTAGCCCTCCGGGGTGATCAGGCTGGCCTTGGCCCACTCGATCTCGCCGGCCAGGTCACGCAGCGAGTCCGGGTCGGTGCCCGCCTTGGCCCGCGCCGCCGCCTGCCCGACGATGCGCAGCTTGCCCTCGAGCAGCTGCCACTGCTGCTCACCGACCACCCGCGGCCAGAAGTAGCGCAGCTGGCGCAGTGCGGCGGCGTGGAACGTGCGGGCCTGCACCCCGTTCGCCCCCAGCACGCGCAGCCTGGTACGCAGCTCGCCGGCCGCCCGCGCGGTGAACGTGACGGCGAGGACCTGCCCCGGCGCGACGTGCCCGGACCGAACCAGATGCGCGATCCGCTGGGTGATCGTGCGGGTCTTGCCGGTACCGGCCCCGGCCAGCACACAGACCGGGCCGCGCGGCGCGGCGACCGCAGCACGCTGCTCGTCGTCCAAAGCGCGCAGGATGGGATCGGCGGTCATCGTCTCATCCTGGCAGGAGTCCCCGACGGCGGTGCTGCCCACGGTGATCTCCACCACGGCGGGTCGCGGCATGCGGCGCCGTCCTGGTGTGTTGAATGACGCATGGCTCAGCTGACGATGTACTCGACCACCTGGTGTGGCTACTGCCGCCGCCTCAAGTTCCAGCTCGACGAAGCGGGCATCGCGTACCGGGAGATCAATATCGAGCGCGACGCCGAGGCCGCCCGGTTCGTCGAGGGCGTCAACGGTGGCAACCAGACCGTCCCGACCGTGCTGTTCCCGGATGGGACCACCGCGACCAACCCGCCGTTCGCCGAGGTGAGACGGAAGGTCGAGGCCGCCGCCTGACCCTTTTGGCCCACTGCCAAGATGACGGGCATGGCGGCAGAACAACGACGCACTGTCGAGGCCGGCCAGGATGGTCGTGCCGAGCTGATGTCCCGCCCGTGCGCGGGCGGGCTCTCCGCAGCCGACCTCACTGCGCGCTACGTCGACGTGGATCGCCCCTGCCCGCCGGAACGGCCCTGGGTGGTGGTCAACTTCGTGGCCGCACCGGACGGCTCGGTGGCGATCAGGGGACGAGTCGGCAGCCTGTCCAGCCCGGTCGACCAGCAGGTCTTCCGGTTGTTGCGCTCGGTCGCCGACGTGATCCTGGTCGGTGCCGGGACCGTGCGGGCCGAGGGTTACGGTCCGCACGAACCGTCGGCGGAGCATCGGGCCGCGCGCCAGGGCCGGGGACAGCAGCCCGCCGCCGTCGTGGCCGTCGTGTCCGCCAGCCTGCGGTTGGATCTGCAGTCGGCGCTGTTCCGCGGCGGTGCCCGCGCCACCGTCATCGCCCCGGCCAACGCGGATCGGGCGACCCGCACCGCGACGGCCGCAGTCGCCGACCTGATCACGGCCGGCGCCGACGTCGTCGATCTGCGGGCGGCGCTGCGGCAGCTGCGCGAGCGGGGCGTCCAGCACGTCCTCTGCGAGGGCGGTCCGGTGCTGCTCGCCGAGCTGCTCGCCGGGGGCCTGGTCGACGAGCTGTGCCTGACCGTCGCACCGCTGCTCGTCGCCGACCCGGTTCGGTTGCTCCCCGCAGGGAGCCTGCTCCGACCGGCCGCGCTGCAGCTCGCGCATGTCCTGGAGGCCGACGGCCAGCTGTTCCTGCGGTATCTGGTCCACCCTGATGAACCGGACGGCGAGTGATGAGCGCGTTCCAGGACGTGATGAGCCGGCTGAGCTACCCGATGATCGTGGTGACGGCGGCCGCGGGTGGCGAACGCAGCGGCTGCCTCGTGGGTTTCCACACCCAGTGCAGCCTCGACCCGCCACGCTTCCTGGTCTGCATCTCGGCACACAACCACACCTGCCCGGTTGCGGCCCGCAGCGGACACCTCGCCGTGCACTTCCTCGACGAGGACGACCACCCGCTCGCGTCGCTGTTCGGCGAGCAGACCGGTGACAGCGTCGACAAGTTCGCGTCATGCGACTGGCGCGAGGAGCACGGTGTGCCCATCCTGACCGGGGCGAAAGCATGGTTCGTCGGGCGGGTACTCGAGCGGGTGCCGCTGGGCGACCACGTGGGCCACCTGCTCGAGCCACTCGACGGCCGTACCGAGGGGCCGCTGCGGCAGCTGTCGTTCCAGCGGGTCAAGACGATGAATCCGGGCCATCCCTGATCCATACGGTCATTCGGTGCGCAGCTCGCAGGTCGGGCCTGCGGGTCATCACGCCTCCGCGTGCTGGCCACGAGTGAAGATGGTCGGTGCACCAGGACGTTCCGGGTTCTGGCCCAGGTGCTCGGCCAGCTCACGCACCCCCTCGTCGAGGGACTTGCTCGGATGGTAACCGAGTCGTTCAATCTTGGATATGTCCGCGACAAGCCGGTAGGTATCGTTCGTGACCTCGGATATCACCCGCAGCGCAGGTTGGTGTCCGGTGGCCGCACCGATTGCCGCGACGAGCTGCCGCATCGACGTCTCCTGGCCGGAGCCGATATTGAAGACATCGCCGGTCTCGGCCCGGTCGGCGAGCAGGAGCAGGCCGGCCACGAGGTCGCTGACATGGACGAAGTCCCGGGTCTTGCGGTCGATATCGCCGATGATCTGGATCGGCTCGTTGTTGAGGTGCCACCGCAGGTAACGGCCGACCTCGACCATCGCCTCCCGAGGGTTGTCTCCGGGCCCATAGATGCAGAAAGGCCGGCCGACCACAACCGGAAGGCCGCAGGCATGGTGCAGGGCAAGGCAGACCACCTCTCCGCTGAGCTTCGAGGCCCCATAGGGCACAAAGGGCCGTGTCTGATGGTCCTCATTCATCGGAAAATGTTGTGGCCTACCGTACACCGACGCGGACGACACGTACACGAGCCTGCGGATATTGCTGTCGAGCAGCGTCTCGGCGAGCGAGAACGTTCCCACAGCATTACTTTCGAAGTCGAGCCGCGGATCGGTCACCGACAGTGTCCCGTTGGCATTGGCAGCCAGGTGGAAGACCATGTCGATCCCGTCGACCGCCTTGGCCACCGCATCGGAGTCCCGAATGTCTCCTCTACGAAGTGTAGCCCCCGAGGGGGGAGAGTTATCCGTCGCGGTGCGGGTGTTGTCGAAGACGGTGACCTCCTTCCCCAGCGACACGAGCGCTTCGGCAAGATGTCGACCGACGAAGCCGAGGCCACCGGTCACGAGAAACCTGTGATAACTATTGAGCATACTACCACTCTACCCGGACGTCGGGGACGAAATAACGTTGAGCGAATGACCCGATATGGGCAAGTCAGCTACCCGGCGGTCACGGCGGGTCTGCGCAGCAGACCGAGCACCGCGAGCAGGGCGAGGACGGCGACCGCGATGGCGAAGCCGATACCGGCGGTCGGCAGACCAAAGGCCGCGGCGGCCAGCCCCACGCCGATGACCGGGATCGAGATCGCCACGTAGAGCACCACGAAGAAGCTCGACGCGACCTCGCCACGCCGCTGCGCCGGGCCGGCCGCGGTGCCCGCGGCCAGCCCGGCGCGGAAACTCAGGCCCTGCCCGAGCCCGGCGACGACCGCACCGAGGATGAGCAGCATCAGCGACGGTGCGCCGATGCCGCCCGCAACCAGTCCGACGCCGACCACCAGCGTCAGGCACCCGGCGGGCGGCGCCCAGCGCGGCGGCACCCGGTCCAGCATCAGCTGTCCTGCCGTGGAGGACGCGAACAGCACGAACACGACGGCACCGGTCAGCGCGTGGTCGGGCAGGCCAAGGATCTGGCCGAGGAACGCCGGAGCCACGGCGGTGAACAGGCCCAGCACGGCGAAACCCGCAAAGCCTGCCATCGCGGCAGGGACGAAGACTCCCCGCACCTGCGCCGGCACCCGCAGTCGCTGCGGGCGAAATCGCATCCGTCCGGGGGTCTCGACGGTCTCCGGCGTGGCAATCACCCCGGCGGCAGCAACGACCAGCAGCACGAGGTCGACGATGAAGCACAACCGCAACGGCAGCGGTGCGTACTGTGCGAGCAGCCCGGCCAGCAGCGGGCCGCAGCCCAACCCACCCATGTTCGCGGCTGTCGCCACCAGCGTCGCCCAGCTTCGACGGGACGGCGCGGCGAGCTCGACGACCGTGACGGTCGCGGTTCCGGTGAAGATGCCCGCCGAGAGCCCGGAGAGCACCCGACCGAGCAGTAGCACCGCAACGCCGCCACCGACGAGGAACGTGACGGCACTGGCCGCGGACAGGGCGATGCCCGCCAGCAGCATCCGTCGACGCCCTACCTGGTCCGACATCCCACCGAGCAGCAGCAACGCGGCGATCACCCCGACCGCGTACATCGCGAAGATCACGGTGACCAGCAGCTCGGAGAACCCGAGCTGGGCGCGGTAGAGCGGGTACAACGGCGTCGGCAACGTGGTGCCGAGCATCGTCACCGCGAACGCGTAGCTGACCAGTCCGAAGGCGAACCGCCGAGACGCGTCCCCACCCGGCCGACGCGGCTCGCCCTGGTCGACCACTGCTGCAGCGTCACGAGCCTGTTGACCCACGTCAAGCTGCCGCGCTGACCGCCGTCGCGGCTGCCCGAGGTTGTCGGTCCCTCGTCGTAGCTTCCGTCCGTGACCGATCAGCCGATTCACCCAAGCCCGTTGGACACTCGCAACACCTGCGCTGGTCTCTCATTGTGGTGACCACCGGCGCCCCCGAAGAAGTCGATCGCGGACGCGTTGGCGGCGGTACGGCGGCCGGGACTGGAGGTGCAGGAGATCCACCGGAGTCATCGCTGGGGGATGCTTCGACGCACAGCCTGCGGTGAACACCTCGACTTGTACTCGACTCCTCGAGCGCCGGAGAACACCGCCAAACGTATCCGCAATTTCGACGACCGAGTACGACCGTATCCTCGCGGTGGCCGATCTCCTGGTGCGGGCCCGCGCGATACTGCGCGGAGACGCCGAAGCCGCGGAACTGGTGAAGATCGTCGCGTGACGCAGCCCGGTGCCGGGCAGTTCAGACCCGGGTGACCACGAGGTTCTTGCCGCTGGCCCGCGCGAGTGCAGTGATGTCGACGAGATCGCTGGTCAGGATCTCGTCACCGTCGGTCGCGGCATCGACGACGGAACCGTCGATGACGTCGCACCGGCGCGAATCACCGAGCAACACGCCGATGTGGCGGGCCCGCCCGCTGCTGAGCTCGACCTCGAGAACTCCCCGCAGGAGCATGGCGAGCCGAGCCTGACGGGCACCGTCGCGCCACACCTGGGCGATCGCACCGGTCGTCGTCCGGACATCGACCCCGGTTCTGTTCGCCCGTTCGAGGAAGGCGCGGACGGTTCGGTCGCCGCGGTCGTAGGCGAGCAGTGCCCCGGCGTCGAGCACCAACGTCACGCGGCACCCTCGGCGCCGACCACGACCTCCGAGGTCCGCCTGGCGGCGGCGACCACCCGGTCGACCTCGTCGGGACGGAGCTCCCCGTCCTGCGCCGCGACGGCGTCGAGCGCTTCCCGCAGACGCCGCTGCCGGACCTGAGCCTGAGCGGCGTGGGCCAGCCAGGTCGACACGCTCACCCCTTGATCGCTCGCCGCGGTGCGGACGGCGGCCGCCAGTTCGGCGTCGAGCGAGATCGAGAGCTTCTCCGCACTCATACCACAATCCTACCTTGCTACTACTGTAGTAGCAATCGTACCGTCAGCCATGCGCCACCCACGACTCCAACATCGACCGGGCGATCGAGACCCTTCCGGGCAGCAGGAGCAGCGGCTCGCTCCGTCCGTCCCAGTCGCCGCGCGCGAGTGCCGCGCGCAGCTCGTCGCGCGTCACCCACATCGCCTCGGCGATCTCGCCGTCGGCGGGCCGCAGCGGCGCGTCGGGGTCGGCAAGGGCGTGGAAGCCGATCATGACCGAGCGCGGGAACGGCCACGCCTGGCTGCCGAGGTAGCGGATGTCGCGAGCCGTGATGCCGACCTCCTCGTCGATCTCGCGGAGCACGCAGGCCTCCAGGGACTCCCCCGCCTCGACGAACCCGGCCAGCACCGAGAACCGACCCGCCGGCCACACCGGCTGGCGGGCCAGCAGCACCCGGTCGGCGCCGTCGTGCACGAGGCAGATCACGGCCGGGTCGGTGCGCGGGTACTCCTCGTGCCCCTCGGCCTCGCAGCGCCGATGCCACCCCGCGTGCCCGGGGTGCGTCGGGGAGCCGTCCCTGGCGCAGAACCGGGCGGTGTCGTGCCAGTTGAGGACCGCGACCGCGGTGGTGAACAGCCCGGCTCCGAGCGCGTCGAGCGCGGCCCCGGCCATCCGCAGATCGGCGACGGCGGGCAGGCCGTCGCATGTGCCGTTACCCGAACCCGCAGGCGGTTCCTCTGCACCGACGCTGCCCCGCACCGCCCAGTACGCCACGCCGTCACGCTCGCCGAGCAGCACCGCGTCGTCCGGCGGAGCGGCACCGATGGTCGGCTGCATGCGCAGCCGGCCGTGGGCCCCGTACGGGACATCCCCGCTACCGGCGTCACCCACGCGCACGCCGTCGCCCGGCTCCGCCCGCCACTGCACCCGGGTGCGCCCCTGCTCGTCGACGACGACGAGCCGCGCGGTCACCCAGCCCGCCACCTGCCCTGCCCGGTCGACGCGCAGCCGCTCGGCACGCAGCACCGTGGAGCGGGACAGCACCGGCGGGTTCGCCAGCTGGAACCCCTCCGCGGTGCGACGTGCGGTGCGCGATGGTGGCCTCGCAGGCGCACTCACCCGACCCCGCCCAGGGCGCGCAGCCGCGCGCCGAGGACATCGGCGTCACCGACCACGACGCCGGTGAACCGGGCGGGTGCGAAGAAGTCCAACGCTGCCTCGGCGACCTCCTCGTGGGTCACCGCGTGGAGCCGGGCCGGACGGTCGCGCAGCCATTCGATGTCGAGCCCGTCGGCATCGAGCGTGGACAGCGTCGAGGCCAGCCCGCCCTGGCTGTCCAGCGAGATCAACAACGAGCCGATGGCGTAACGGCGCGCGGCGTCGACCTCCTCCGCCGTCGGCGGCACGGCCGTGAGCCTGCCCAGCTCGTAACGGGTCTCCAGCAGCGCCGGGGCGGTGGCATCGGTGGCGGTGTCGGTCTCCACGTACAGCACGGCACCACCCGGGACGAACTCCAGGCCCGAGCTCGCATGGTAGGTGTAGCCCTTGTCCTCGCGCAGGTTCTCCACCAGCCGGGAGGAGAAGTAGCCCCCGAGCACCAGGTTGGCCAGCTGCAGAGCGGCGTAGCGCTCCTCGTCGCGGCGCAACGCGGGCGCGGAGAGCCGCAGCTGCGACTGCACCGCACCCGGCCGGTGCACCAGCTCGAGATCAGCCGGGACGAGCGCGGGCGGTGGGGTGAGCACGCAGGCGCTCGCATCGGCGGTCCAGCCCGCCAGCGCCGCCTCGACCTCGACGAGGACCGCCTGCGGGTCGACGTCGCCGACGATCACCAGCGTGGAGCCGCGGGGGACCAGCGCGGTGGCCTGCAGGGTGCGCACCTGGTCGGCCGACACCGCGGCGACGGCAGCACCGGTGGGCATCTCGCTGGCGATCGGATGACTGCCGAACCGCTTGCGCTGCAACGCCTCGCGGGCGATCGTCCGCGGCTGGGCGCGGGCCATGGCGATCCGCTCGACGAGCCGCTCCCGCTCACGGGCGACCTCGGCGTCGGGGTGGGTGGCACCGGTGAGCACGTCGGCGAGCACCTCGAGTACGACTTGCAGCCCCTCGGCCAGCCCGGACCCGCCGATCTGCAGCCGCTCCGGGTCGACCGCCACGCCGAGCTCGGCGCCCACGGCGGCGAGCTCGTCGTCGATGGCGACCCGGTCCCGGTGTGCGGTCCCGGCGAGCAACGTCGAGGACAGCAGCTCGGCCCCGGCGGTGAACGCCGGGTCGGCGGTGTCACCGGGCGCGGCGAACGGCACCCGGAGCCGGACCTCGGCCATCGGCACCCCGGGTCGGCGCGCGACGAGCACCCGCAGGCCCGAGGGCAGCGCATGGGTCACGACGTCGGGCAACGGCACCTCGCGGGTGACGCCGAGCGGGGGCAACGGACGCGACCCGGCCCCGGTGCGGCCGATCTCCTCGGCACTGCGGTGGGTGACCACGCTGGTCATTCCGTCTCCCCCTGGTCTCCGGCCGGCTCCACGAGCAGCACGGCCCGCCCTGCGGACCGCAGCGCCGCCGCCGCCGCGCGCACCTGCTCCGTTGTCACCGCGGCAATCCGCCGCGGCAGCTCCACCGCCAGCTCGGCGCGACCGAACAACAGCTCGCGGGAGCCCAGCCCGAGCATGCGGTACATCACCCGGTCGTCCTCGTGGTGCAGCGCGGCCGCCCAGCGCGCCGACTGCCGGGCCAGCTCGTCGGCGGTCGGTCCCTCGACGGCCAGCTTGTCGAGCTCCTCGTCGACCGCGGCCAGGATCCGGTCGGGCTCCACCGACGCCGGGTGCACGGCGGTGATCGTGAACGTGTCGGGGTCCCGCGAGTCGAGCGGGCCCATCAGCCCCGCCGACGCCGAGACGTCGGTGACCAGCTCATCGGCATGCACCAGCCTGCGCTCCAGCCGCGCCGCCTCGCCCTCGCCGAGCACCGAGGCCAGCAGCGCGTGCCCGAGATAGTCGTCGAGGTGCGTCAGCGGGTCGGGAATCCGGTAGCCGAGTGCGAGCGCGGGCAGTGGGGCGTGCGCGTCGGGCACCGCCTGCCTGCGCTCGGCGCCGGGAACCGGCTCGGCGAACGAGGGACGGGCCGGGGTGTGGCGCGCCGGGATGTCGCCGAAGTGCTTCTCCACCAGGGCGAACGTCTCGTCGACCTCGATCGGGCCGAGCACGGTGAGCAGCGCGTTGCCGGGCGCGTAGTAGGAGTCGAAGAACGCGGCGGCGTCGTCCAGGCTCGCCTGCTCCAGCTCGGAGAAGTCGCCGTAGCCGTTGTGCGCGTTGGGGAACGTGTCGTAGAGCACCGGCGGCAGCAGGATCCAGGGAAAGCCGCCGTAGGGCCGGTTCAGCACGTTGAGCCGGATCTCCTCCTTGACCACGTCGACCTGGTTGCGCAGGTTCTCGACCGTCAGCTTGGGCGCGCGCAGCCGGTCGGCCTCCAGGAACAGTGCCCGCTCCAGCGCCGCGGCGGGCAGCACCTGGAAGTAGTCGGTGTAGTCCTGGTGGGTGGAGCCGTTGAAGATCCCGCCCGAGCCCTGGACGTGCCGGAAGTGGGCCAGTTTCGCCAGGCTCTCACTGCCCTGGAACATCAGGTGCTCAAACAGGTGCGCGAACCCGGTGCGGCCCTGCGGCTCGGACCGGAACCCGACGTCGACGTGCACGGCGACGCCGACCACCGGAGTGGCAGAGTTCGGGACGAGCAACACGCGCAACCCGTTGGGCAGCGTCGCCCGGTGCAGGTCGACACCGGGTCGGTCGATACAGGGTAGATCGACACCGGGCAGGTCTATGGCTGGCACGCCTGCGACCCTAGCTTGGCGTGAGTTCCGCACGCCGGGGAGCCGTGGAGACCGGATCCGGGAGCAGCAAGGCGGCCAGCGTCCAGCCGAGCAGCGCGGCGACGACCGGAGCGCCGGTCCACAGCGCGGCGACCGCGGGGAACCGGTCCACTACCGCAATCGCCACGCCGAGGTAGAGCCCCCAGGTGGCAAGCGGTGCCAGCAGGTCCACGACCACCCCGGCGGCCACCATCGCGAGCAGCACCGGGATGTTGCGGAGCCCGGTCAGCATCCCCGACAGCAGCGCGGCGCTCAGGTAGCCGATCGTGGCGGCCCCGGGCGGCAGCTGCCAACGTCGGGCGAGCAGCAGCAGCGGGGCGAGCAGCACGAGGTTCGTCACGACCATCCGCACCGCGAGCGTCGACGCGCGGCCCTTCAGGTCGGAGAACCCGTCGACGATCTGGCCCGGGTCGTACAGCAGGGCGTTGCCGTAGGTGAGAAACAGCAACACCAGGGTGGCGGCGAAGGAGAGGGCGAACACCGCCGGGGCGAGCGCCCGCAGCGACGGTGCGGTACCCAGCGCCGGGTCCGACCAGGCCGAGCGCAGCGGGCTGGTCAGGATGACGAACATCGAGGCAATCAGCCCGAGGTGGCTGGGGCTGAAGAAAATGTCGGACGTAACCACCGGTAGCGGCGAACCCGCTGTAGAACACGGCATGCCACGGGGTGAAGAACGACTCCAGCTGGGGGAAGTTGGAGTGGGCGTAGGCGTCGAGGAACAGCCCCAGCACGAACCCACACCGACAGCACCGTGGTGACGACGTCGGTCCGCCTGCTCGCGGGAGGCCGCGGCTCCCCCGAGCTCATCACCAGCCCGCCAGGCCGACATCTGTACGTCCGCCATCACCGCCCCCTCCAGTCCGAAGGCTCCAGCCTGGCAGGCGGCCCGGCGCGGCGGTATCAGGTTTCTCCCCGAGGTTGCACGCCGGTCCCGGCGGGGCCGGTCAGGCCGGTGGCAGCACCACGAACTGCCGCAGCACCAGGTCGACGTAGGTCACCGGGCCGCGCGGACCCGGGCTGTGGTCGACGTTGATGCCGGTCTCGGGAAGCCCCAGCAGCTTGTAACCGTCCAGCAGTCGGGTCGAGACGTTCCAGAACACCCCGGTGCCGGTGTAGGCGTCGATGAACGCGGTCGCCGCGCTCCGGTCGGTGGCGCACACGGTGGCGGCCAGCCCGGACGTCTCGCGGGCGGCCGTCGTCGCGGCGTCCACCGGGCCGTCGACGGGGGCGACGGTCACGTGCGCCTCGGCACCGGCGTCCAGCGCCCACTCGTGGCCGAGGCGGTGGGTGTGCGGGGGCAGGCTCGCGATGATGCCACGGCCGTTCAGCGCCCGCTCGACGACGGGCCAGAGTCGATCGTGGGCCGGGCGGTCGATGAGCAGCAGGTTGAGCCGGTTGCAGACGCCGAGCCGGTCGGTGCCGTCGTGCACCAGCCGCTCGACGAGGGTCGGGTCGGCGCTGGCGTCGAGGTAGAGCACACCGCCGCCGTCGGCGTGCGCGAGCACCCTGGTGCCGGCCGCGGCACCCAGCGCGGACAACCTGCGGGTGACCTCGCCGCTCCCGCGCACGACGACGAGCGGCACCAGGTCGGGCAGCCCGACGAGCGCCTCGGCTCCGCCGTGGCCCGGGGTGGGGACGAGCGCCACGGCGTCGACCGGGATCCCGTGCCCGGCCAACGCGGGGGCGATCACCAGTTCGACGAGCGCCCTGGCGCTGCCCAGTGCCGCCGACCCGGTGCGCAGCACGGCCGCGCTGCGCGCCTTGAGCACCTGCGAGGCGACGTCGACGGTGACGTTGGGCCTGGCCTCGAACACCGCGCCGATCACCCCGACGGGCACGCGGCGCTCGAACACCCGCTCACCGGTGGCCAGCGTGCGGACCTCGCGCTGGACGGGCGGCTCCGGGACGTCGGCCAGCACCTCGAGCTGGGCGGCCATGTCGGCGAGTCGCCCCGGGCTCAGCCGGAGGCGGTCGAGCAGGCCCTGCGCCATTCCGTTCGCCTCGGCAGCCGCGACGTCGCGCGTGTTGGCCTCGAGCAGCTGGGGGGCCCGCTCGCGCAGCAACCCCGAGGCGGTCCGCAACATCGCGTCGACGGCCGGTCCACCCGCCGACCGGACGCCCGGCGCGGCCGCCGCGGCACGCTGCGCGACGGAACGGACGACGTCGAACTCGGGGCCGTGTCCCGCGGTACTCGTGCTCACGCGGACACGGTACCGGGGTGCGGCCGGTCAGCTCCGGGGTCAGGGGCCGGGTGGGGCGAGGTGCACGACCTTCGTCGCCGTCATCTCGTCGAGCAGCTCGGGTCCGTAGCCGAAGCCGCTCCCGCTCGCCCCGCGCGGCTGCGCCGCTCCCCCCGGCGCCCCGCCGAACACGGAGTTGACCTTCACGGTGCCCACCGGCAGCTCGCGCCAGGCCCGCTGTGCGTGCGCCATGTCGGCGGTGAGCACCGACGCGGCCAGGCCGTAGCGGTCGTCGGCGGCCTCCCGCAGCCCGGTCTCGAAGTCGGGCACCACCCGGACCGGCGCGAGCGGCCCGAACGTCTCCTCCCGCAGTACCGACATCCGCGGCGTGCAGCCGGTCAGCACCGTCGGCGGGTAGAACGTGCCCAACCCCACCGGCAACTCACCGCCGGTGAGCAGCGCGGCCCCGTCGCGGACCGCGCCGACCACATGGCCGTGCACGTGCTCACGCTGCCGCCCGTCGACCAGGGGGCCGATCCGCTGCGCCCAACGGCTCGCCTGTGCGGTGAGCGCGTCGAGGAACTCGGCGGCGACCGCGCGATGCACGTAGATCCGCTCCACCGACACGCAGATCTGCCCGGCGTTGGCGAACGCGCCGAGCGCGGCCTGCTCGGCCGCCCAGGCCGGGTCCACCCCGGCGTCGACCAGCAGCGGGTCATTGCCGCCGTTCTCCAGCACCGCATGCGCACCGGTGCCCGCGCACGCGGCGGCGATCGCCCGACCGGCGGCGGTACTGCCGACATGCGCGACGACGTCGACGCGCTCGTCCGCCGCGAGCCGGGCGCCGACCCGCCCGTCACCGTCGAGGATCACCAGCACACCCTCGGGCACGTGCTCGGCGACGATCTCCGCGAACCGCCGCCCGGTGCGCGGGCAACGCTCGCTCGGTTTGTGCACCACGGTGTTGCCGGTCACCAGCGCCGCGCCGAGCAGCCCGGCGGCGACCGCGACCGGGTCGTTCCACGGCGTCAGCACCGCGACGACGCCGCGCGGACCGGGCACCATCAGGTCGGTCGCCTCCCAGCCGCCCTGCAGGCTGCGGCCGCGGTGCACCGGCCCGAGCTCGGCGTACTGCTCGAGCGTTCCGGCGCCTGCCTCGACACCGCCACGGGCGTCCTCGGGAGTCTTGCCGGTCTCGGCAGTGTTCAGCTCGGCCAGCTCGGGGGTCGCCGCCCGGACGGCTGCGGCCGCGGCCGCCACGGCGGCCCCCCGCCCGGCGGGCGCGGCACGACCCCAGCCGGGCTGGGCGGCGCGGGCGGCCGCCACGGCGGCGTCCACCTGGTCCGCCGTGGCCGGGACCACCCGGCTGACCCGCTCGCCGGTGCGCGGGTCGTCGACAATCAGTTCCCGGTTCAGCACGTCGGTCACCGCCCAGCCCTACCCGTTGCCGGGCCGGCCATGCATTCCCACCCTGCGGTGTCGAGGCGCGTCCCGCTGAGCGCTACCCGCGGCGTGCGCTCGGTGGCGGCACCACCGGCCCGATGTCGCCGTCCGGTGCGTCGTCGAGGTCGACGACGACGGGCGCGTGGTCGCTGGGCGCCTTGCCCTTGCGCGCGTGGCGGTCCACCCACGCCGCCCGCACCCGGTCCGCGACATCGGAGCCGGCGAGCACGAGGTCGATGCGCATCCCGCGGTCCTGGTGGAACATCCCGGCGCGGTAGTCCCAGTAGCTGAACACCCGCTCGGCGGGCCACCGGTCGCGCACGACGTCGCGCAGTCCGGTGCCGGTGAGCCCCGCGAGCGCCGCCCGCTCGGCCGGGGTGACGTGCGTGGAGCCGGCGAACGCGGCCGGGTCGAACAGGTCGGCGTCGGCGGGGGCGATGTTCATGTCCCCGGCCACGATCGCACCCGCCGACCCGTTGCCGGCGACCATCGCGTGCAGCGCCGCCAGCCAGCGCAGCTTGTAGGAGTAGTGCGGGTCGTCCGGGCTGCGGCCGTTGGGCACGTAGACCGAGGTGACCCGCAGCCCGGCACAGGTCGCGGTGACCGCGCGAGCCTCGGGGGCGGAGTCGGCCCCGGGGAACCGCGGCTCCCCGGGCAGGCCGCGCACCACGTCGTCGAGGCCGACCCGCGACAGCACCGCCACCCCGTTCCACCGGCCCTGCCCGTGGTGGGCGACGGTGTAGCCGCGCTCGCCGAGCGGGCCGTCGAAGGTGGCCGCGAAGTCGTCGTCGGAGAGCTTGGTCTCCTGCAGGCAGACGACGTCGGGCGCCCGCTCGTCGAGCCAGGGCAGCAGCCGGGGCAGCCGCGACTTCGCGGAGTTGACATTCCAGGTGACCACGCGCACGGGGTGGGACCTTACGGCCCCACAGCCGTGCTCCTTGCGCCGATCTTCAGCCGGATGGGGGGGAGAATGGACGCGTGGGCGCACGGGTGCTGGTGGTGGAGGACGCTGAGGCGATCCGGGCCGCCGTGGTGTCCGGACTGACCGAGGCCGGGTACACCGCCACCGGGCTGGCATCCGGCCGCGACCTGGAGGCCGAGCTCGCCGGGTACCGACCCGACCTGGTCGTGCTGGACGTGCTGCTGCCCGGCCGCGACGGGTTCGCGCTGCTGGAGGTCGTGCGCCGGCACAGCGACGCGGGCGTGGTCATGCTCACCGCACGCGACGCCGTCGACGACCGGTTGCGCGGGCTGCACGGCGGCGCCGACGACTACCTGGTCAAGCCGTTCGCGTTGGCCGAGCTGGTGGCCAGGGTGACCGCGGTACTGCGCCGGAGGGGAACCACGCCGTCGGCGGTCGCGGTCGGGGACCTGCTGGTCGACGTGACCGCCGGGTCGGTCCGCCGCGCCGGCGCGCCGATCGAGCTGACCGCCACCGAGCTGCGGCTGCTCGACTACCTCGCCACCCAGCGCGGACGGGTGGTGAGCAAGGCGCAGATCCTCACCAGGGTCTGGGGGTACACCGACTACGACCCGAACCTCGTCGAGGTGCACATCTCGGCGCTGCGCCGCAAGCTCGGCGAGCCGCGCCTGCTGCACACCGTGCGCGGGCTGGGTTACGTGTTGCGCGCCGACCACGACCTCGACGGCGCGGTGCCACCGTGAGCCGCGGCGGCTCGCTGCGCACCGGCTCGTTGCGGTTGCGGGTCACGGTCTCCAGCCTGGTGGTGCTCACGGTCGCGCTGCTGGCGGTCGGGGCGCTGATCGACGTGGTGTTCGCCGCGCAGTCCCGCGCCGACCTGCGGACCCGGCTGGCCGAGCGGGCGGTGGTGGCCGGGCAGCTCGTCGAGCAGGGCATCTCGGGCGTCGACCTGGCCGGCCAGCTCGACGCCGACGGCATCCGCGCGCTCGTCACCGCCGCCGACGGCACCGTCTACCGGTCGGGGCGCGGGACCGGGCGGCGGCTGCTCGACGGCAGCGGTGCGCAGGTCCTCCGCCGACCGCTGCCGGACGGCTCGCAGCTCACCCTCGTCGGCGACGACGGCCAGCTCACCGCGGCACAGCTGCGGTTGCGCCGGATCCTGGTGCTGGTCGGCGTGGCGGCACTGGTGGTGGCGGGCCTGGTCATGGCGGTGACGACCCGGGTCGCGCTGCGCCCGCTCGACGCGCTGACCGGGCTGGCCCGCTCGATCACCCGGGGTGACCGGGGGCGTCGGCTCGCGCCCGCCCGCACCGACACCGAGCTGGGCCGGGCCGCGGCCGCCTTCGACGACATGCTCGACGAGCTGGAGGGCGCCGAGCAGGCGGCCCGGCAGTCCGAGGCCCGGACCCGCCGGTTCGTCGCCGACGCCGCGCACGAGCTGCGGACCCCGCTGGCCGGGGTGCAGGCCGCCGCCGAGGCGGCGATCGCGCCGAGCCTGGACGCGGACGAGCGGGACCGGCTGCACCTGCTGCTGCTGCGCGAGACCGGCCGGGCGGCCCGGCTCGTGCACGACCTGCTCGCGCTGGCCAGGCTCGACACCGGCATCGAGCTGCGCCGCGAACCGGTGGACCTGCTCGCGCTGGCCGGGGCCGCGACGGAGCGGGTCCGGCTGCTCGCGCCGGGGCTGGCGGTGCAGGCGGGCGGCGAACCCGTGACGGTGCCCGGCGACCCGGCCCGGCTGGCCCAGGTGCTGGCCAACCTGCTCGACAACGCGCGGCGGCACACCCCGCCCGGCGGCGCCGTCACCGTCACGACGGCCGCGCCCGGGGTGGTCCGGGTCGTCGACACCGGACCCGGAGTGCCCGCCGCCGACCGGGAGCGGATCTTCGACCGGCTCGTCCGGCTCGACGAGGCCCGCTCCGACGACGGCGGCGCCGGGTTGGGCCTGGCGATCGCCCGCGGGATCGCCCGCGCGCACGGGGGCGAGCTGCGCTGCGTCGAGCCGCCGGCCGGGGCGGGTGCGGCGTTCGAGCTGTCACTTCCCGGGCCTGCGCCGACTGCCGGGCCCGGTTGAGCCGGCGTCAGTCCTCGTCGGGTAGCGAGGCCTTGCGGACGTAGAGCAACCGGTCGCCGCGCTCCAGGGCGTCGACGGCGGCGGCGTCGACCCGGAGCAGGTCGTCACCGCGGACCACGCCCAGCACGATGTCGGGCAGGTGCCGCGGCGAACCGCCCACCTCCGACTCCGCCACCGGCCGCTCGCTGATCGCGAGCCCGGCGTCGGGGGTGAGCAGGTCCTCGATCACGTCGACCACGCTCGGCGTCGTGGTGGCCGCCCCGAGCAGCCGGCCCGCCGTCTCCGCCGAGACGATCACCGAGTTCGCGCCCGACTGGCGCAGCAGGTGCCGGTTCTCCGACTCCCGCACGGCCGCCACGATCCTGATCTCCGGAGCGAGCTCGCGGGCGGTCAGGGTGACCAGCACGGCGGTGTCGTCGCGGCCGGTCGCGACGATGACTGCCGCAGCGTGGGGCACCTGCGCGGTGCGCAGCACGCTGGAGCGGCTCGCGTTCCCGGTGACGGTGACGAGCCCGTGCGCGGCGGCGGCGTCGAGCTGGCCGCGGTCGATGTCCACGACGACGATGCCGGACGGCTCGACGCCCTCGCCCAGCAGCGTCTCGACCGCGGCCCGGCCCTTGGTGCCGAAGCCGACGACGACGGTGTGGTCGCGCACGCGGGACCTCCAGCGTTGGATGCGGAACGTCTGGCGGGAGCGTTCGGTGAGCAGCTCGACGGTCGTCCCGACCAGGACGACGAGGAACAGCAACCGGAGCGGCGTGACCAGGATCGTGGTGAGCAGCCGCGTCGTCGCGGTGGCCGGGACGATGTCGCCGTAACCGGTCGTCGACAGCGACACGGTGGCGTAGTAGAAGGCGTCGAGGAGCGAGATCCCGCCGGCCCGGCTGTGGTCGACGTACCCGTCGCGGGTGAGATAGACGATCAGCGCCGTGGTCACCAGCGCGCCCAGCGCGACGGAGATCCGGCGGGCGAGCGACGCGATCGGGCCGACTGCCGGGTGGGGCATCCGCAGGGCGCCGACCAGGGCGTGCTCGACCGGGCGACGGCGGCGCAGCCGGTCGCTCATGGAGGCACTCCCTCGCTGCGCGAGCGCTGCGTCGATGCTGGGCGGGTCGGCGCCTGGGGCGGGTCGGCGCCTGGGCGGGTCGATGCCCTGGGCGGGTCGATGCTGGGCGGGGCACGCTCACCCCGTGCCGGCCGAGACTAGGGCGTGTCTGCGGGATCTTGATGTTCGGGTGCGGTAGATCTTGCTCATGCATGCTCGTCATGATCTGACTGATGTTGAGTGGGCGCGTCTGGAGCCGTTGTTGCCGGATCGCACGCCGTGTCGGGGTGGGC